>NZ_JBFUKP010000028.1:0-44048 GCF_056400765.1 Ramlibacter sp. P4_H7 | reverse complement strand
GCGGCCGGCAGCGAGGACAACCTCACCGTGCAGGTGCTGCGCATCGACCGGCTGCCCGACGCCCGGCACAGCGAGCTGTCCCGCCAGGCCGCCGACCTGCCGCTGCCGCCCGAGCTGCAGCCGCGCATGGCGCTGGAGGGAATGCGCATCGTGCGCCGGCTGCACGCCTCCAGCCGCAGCCACGTCTGGCTGGCGGTGGACGAACAGACCCAGGAACCCATCGCGCTGAAGGTGCCGTCCACCGAGGCCGGCAGGGACCCACGCTGGCGCGAGCGCTTCCTGCTGGAGGAATGGGTGGCGCGCCGGGTGGACAGCCCGCACCTCCTCAAGCCCCGGCGCATCGACCGCCCGCGCCAGTCGCTGCACGTCGCCTTCGAGTACCTGGAAGGCGCGACGCTCGCGCAATGGATGGTGGACCACCCGCGGCCGCCGCTGGACGCCGTGCGGGCGATCACCGGCCAGCTCGCGCGCGGCCTGCGCGCGCTGCACCGGCTGGAGATGGTGCACCAGGACCTGCGGCCCGAGAACGTGATGGTGGACGCCACCGGCACGGCCCGCATCATCGACTTCGGCGCCGTGCACGTGGCCGGCATCGCCGACGAGGTGGAGCGCGATGCGGTGCCCCCGGGCACCCTGCAGTACATGGCGCCCGAATGCCTGCGCGGCGCCCCCGGCACCGCGCGCTCGGACCTGTTTTCGCTGGCGGCGATCACCTACCAGATGCTCACCGGGCAACTGCCCTACGACGTGGCCATGGCGCGCGAACGCAGCGAGGCCGCGCAGCGGCGCATGCGCTACCGATCACTGGCGTTCCTGCGTCCCGACGTCCCGGCCTGGGTGGACGAAGCCCTGGAGAAAGCACTGCAACCGGACGCGTTCAAGCGCTTCGAGGACGCGGATGAATTCGTCCACGCGCTCAGCACGCCCGGTGCGGGCTCAGGCCCGCGGCGCAGGGTGCCGCTGGCGCAGCGCGATCCCGTGCTGTTCTGGAAGGCGCTGTCGCTCGCCCTGGCCCTGGGGTGCGTCGTGTTGCTGGGGATGCGGGTGCTGGGGCGCTGAGGTGTCGCGTTCGCGGACCAAGCTGTAGAAGTCACCGCCGCCGAAGTCAGCACCCAGTCAGGCAAAACGCGACCGGGGCCTACGCCCAACGCCGCACCCACCGCATCACGACGACGTTGCACGCTGACAGGCGAGCGTGCGGTCGCCATGCACATTGGATCCCGCAACCACATCGAAAGGGAACACAGCATGAAAGCTCGGATCTTCGGCATCTCCGTCTGCATGGCCTTCGCGGCGCTCTCCACCGGCGCGCAGGCGGGCTGCGTCAAGGGTGCCGCCGCGGGCGCGGTCGGCGGCCACTTCCTGGGCCATCACGGCGCGATCGGCGCGGCCGCCGGTTGTGCGGCGGGCCACCTGCACTCCAAGCACAAGCAGCAGCAACAGCAGCGCGAGCAGCTCGCCCACCGCTGACGCCTGCACGAGCGGTGCGACCTCACCGGCACCGGGCCGCCGGCGTCACCCCCGTCCTGCTCGGATCGCCTGCACGGACTCGGCAGAACATGCAGCGGCTGGATGAAGCCTGGGTCGGGTCTGCCGAGGAGGACGGGGCGGCCTGAGTGCGCCTGGCGGCCGTTCAGTAGGGTCGGCCGTCCTTGTGCAGGAACGTCCAGGCGCCGTCGTGGGACACCGCCTGCAGGTCGTCATCGGGATAGGTCGCCGCATCTCCAGGTGTCCGGTCGCCGATTTCGAGATATTCCACCTCGTCGCCGGTGTCGTTCTCCAGCTGGTGAGCGTTGCCCGTACCGGCCGGAAACCCGGCGCACCAGCCGGGCGCCAGCCGCGTGGCACCGGCATCGGTGTGCAGCAACGGTGAGCCCTTCAGGATGAACACGAATTCGTCCTGGCGGGTGTGCGCATGACGCAATGCGGAGATGGCGCGCGGCTGCAGCTTCGTGAGGTTCACGCCGAAGTTCTTCAGCCCGAACAGGTCGCCCAGGGTTCGCTTGATGCGGCCGGCCATCAGGCTCGCGAACGGGTCCGGATAGTTGGTGTTGCGGCGGCGCGGCTCGGCTGCCGCCGCTTCGACGGCAACGGGGGTGGAGGGCATCGGCTTCATGGAAAGGATGGTGGAGTGGCTTACTCGCGCGTCTTCAGCAGCTGCGCGAACTGGTCGAGTTCGTCGCGGGAGAGGTCGGACACCGCCCACGCGCGCATGCCCGACTTCCGCCATTCGGCCACGTGGTAGCCATGGTGCAGCACCGGCTTCAGCGCCGTCGCGCGGTCGTCGGACACCGGCATGACGAAGACATTGATCACATGGCCGCGCCGCTGGTACACCAGCACGGCCACCGCGCGGTCCTGCAGGTAGTCGAGCCGGCCGCCCACCAGCGGAAAGCCCTCGGCCGCCAGGTCGGCCACCGGGGGCGAGAAGTCCAGCTTCCCGGTGAACCAGGGCTTGACGGTGTGCTGGTCCGTGGACACGACGTCCATCAGGTGGTTGGGCATCAGGGAGCGGACGTGCGCGGACACCAGCTGCTGCTCGAAGTCGTCCTCGTTGCGCGCCGTGCCGATCAGCGTGGTGGCGGACACCGCCACCAGCAGGCCGCAGGCGAAGCTTGCGGCCATCGGCCACCAGCCGGCGACGCTGGCGCGCAGCCGGTCCAGCCAGCCGGGCCCGCGCGCCTCCTGCGCGATCATGTGGCGGATGCGGCGCTCCAGCCCGGGGGGTGCCTTGTAGCGTGTCATGTGCTGCTTCACGTCGGCCGGCAGTTCGGCCATGGGATCGTTGTCCATGTCGTCGGGCCTCATCGGTATTGACTCAATTCTTCCTGCAGCTGCCGGCGTGCGCGCGACAGGCGGGACATCACCGTCCCTTTCGGAATCCCCAGCACGCTCGCGATCTCTTCGTAGCTGAGGTCTTCCATCTCGCGCAGCACCAGCACCTCGCGGAACGGCAAGGCCAGCCGGGCGATGCCGGTGGTGACGTGCGCGCGTTCCATCTTCTGCACCAGCAGCGTTTCCGGCGTCTCGGGACGGCTGTGGCCGTCCAGCGCGGGGGCGTCGGCATCTTCCAGGTCGATCTCGAATTCGCGCGATCGCTTCTGCTGCGCGAACCAGGTGTAGCAGCAGTTGCGCACGATGCCCAGCAGCCAGGGGCGCGCATCCGATCCGCGAAAGCTGCCGAAATAGCGGAAGGCGCGCAGGAAGGCGTCCTGCACGATGTCCTGGGCGACGTGTTCGTCGCGCACCAGCCAGCGTGCCAGGCTGTAGGCCGCGTCCAGGTAGGGCAGCACTTCGGCGTCGAATCGGGCGTTGGGTTCGGTCACATCGGTCCACCTTGATCTGTCCCATACCGGGGACGCAGACCTTCTATTCCCGGCCCGTGGAAATTTCTCTTCGCCGGCAGCCCCGGGGAATTTCCGCGCGGGTGGACCGGTACCCGCAGCATGAACCAGCCATTTAGCCACTTTTTCACCGCGGCGGCACTCGCCCTCGTGCCTCTCACTGCCGCGCACGCCGAGGGCGACGCCGCCGCGGGCAAGTCGCTGTACGCGGCGCGCTGTGCCGGCTGCCATTCCCTCCAATTCAACAGCGTCGGACCGACCCACCAGGGCCTGCTCGGCCGCCGGGCCGGCACGGCGCCGGGCTACGCCTATTCCCCGGCGCTCAAGGAGTCGTCCGTGGTCTGGGGCGCGGACACCCTGTCGCGCTGGCTCGCCGATCCCGAAAAGTTCATCCCCGGCCAGAGGATGTTCATCTCGATTCCGGACGCGAAGGAGCGCGCGGACATCGTCGCCTACCTGCTGCTCGTCGCCGGGCCGCAGGCCACCACCCCCGCCCAACTGGAGAAATGACATGAAGAACCGCCGTGAACTGTTGAAACTGGCCGCCCTCGGGGGCGGCGCCGTGTACGTGTCCGGCCTGGCCGGACCCGCCCTTGCCGCCGGGACCCAGGCCGCAGCGACGCCCTACGAGGACTTCTATTTCGTGCAGCTGTCGGACTCCCATTGGGGCTTCTCGGGTGCGCCGAACCCGGACGCCGCCAACACGCTGAAGAAGGCGGTCGCGACCGTGAACGCGCTGTCCGAACCGCCGGAATTCATCGTCTTCACCGGCGACCTGACGCACACCACCGACGATCCGGCCGAGCGGCGCCGGCGCATGGCGGAGTTCCGCGACATCGTGTCCGCGTTGAAGGTCAAGCAGGTGCGCTTCATGCCGGGCGAGCACGATGCATCGCTGGACCGGGGCGCCGCCTTCAAGGAATTCTTCGGCGAGACCTTCTATTCGTTCGACCACAAGGGCGTGCACTTCATCGCCATCGACAACGTCTCGGACCCGGGCGCGCGCATCGGCGACGAGCAGCTGGCCTGGATGAAGGCCGACCTCGCGAAGCGGCCCGCCGACAGTCCGATCGTCGTGCTCACGCACCGGCCGCTGTTCGACCTGGAGCCCAAGTGGGACTGGGCCACGCGCGACGGCGCACAAGCGATCGACATCCTGAAGCAGTACCCGAAGGTGACGGTCTTCTATGGCCATATCCACCAGGAGCATCACCACATGACGGGGCAGATCGCGCACCACTCGGCCAAGTCGCTGATCTTTCCCCTGCCCGCGCCGGGCAGCCAGCCCGCGCGCACTCCGCTGCCCTGGGATCCTTCGCAGCCGAACCGCGGGCTGGGCTTCCGCGAGGTGGAGGCGGAACCGGACACCGCGCAGTACAAGATCCACGAATTCGGAGTGGCCAAGGCATGAACGCGCAGGGACTCAGTCGACGCGGCTGGATGCAGCGTGCGCTGGCGTTCGGCGCAGCGCCGATCCTGCTCGCCGCGGCACGTCGCGTGCCCGCGCAGACGGATGACGCGCAGGTGGTGAAGATCGTCGCGCAGCGCTTCCACTACACCCCCGGTGAGTTCCGCGTGAAGGCGGGCCGGCCGGTGGTGCTGGAGTTCACTTCACTGGACTTCGTGCACGGCTTCAACATGCCCGACCTGAAGGTGCGCGCCGACCTGGTCCCGGGCCGGGTCACGCGCGTGTCGCTTCCGCCTGCAAGACCCGGCACCTACGATTTCGTGTGCGACAACTTCTGCGGCGACCAGCACGAGGAGATGCACGGCCGCATGATCGTCGAAGCGTGAGCCAGCCTCTGCGCGAACCAGCCCGCCTTTCCGGCGGGCTTTTTTTCGTGCGCGATCAGCCGCGCGCGCAGTGCATGCAACGGGACTATTTCCCCGATGGCGGCGGTACTGGTGTGGGGGACGCATGCGCAGGTTCGCCATGCCGGTCCGACCCATCCTGAAAGGAACACCCGTGAAAAAACTCGCCATGTTCGCCGGCACCGCTTCGATGTGCCTGGGCGCAGCCGCGCAATCCTCCGTCTCGCTGTACGGCGTGGTGGACCTGGGGCTGCGCCACGTGAAGAACGGAGAGGCCTCGACGTCCTCGGTCAGCTCCAACGGCAACAACACCAGCCGCATCGGTTTCAAGGGCGTCGAGGACCTGGGCGGCGGCCTGAAGGTCGGGTTCCAGCTCGAGTCGGGCCTGAACCCGGACACCGGCACCTCCTCGGACGCGACGCGTTTCTGGAACCGGCGCTCCACCCTGAGCCTGATCGGCAGCCTGGGCGAGCTGCGCGTGGGTCGCGACTACAGCGTCACCTACCTGGGCTACGAGGACTACGACGTCTGGTCCGACATCGGCCTGTCCAGCGTCGGAAAGTTCGACTCCTCGCTGGGCACGGCGCGCGATACCGCCGTGCGCGCCGACAACCAGGTCGCCTACTTCACGCCCGCGACCTTGGGGGGTTTCTACGGCCGGCTCGGATTCGCGCCGGGCGAGGGCACCGACGGCAAGCGCTATGTCGCCGCACGCGCGGGCTATGCCAGCGGTCCGCTCGACGTATCGGCCACGGTCGGCCAAACCAACGTCGCTCCCGTCGATGGCCAGGACCAGTTCAAGACCTTCGAGGTGGGAGCGGCGTACGACTTCGGCATCGCCAAGGTCTCCAGCTACTACGTGCAGTCCAGGTGGCTGGATCTGAAGGTGGCCAACGCCTACATCGGCCTGCAGGTTCCGGTGGGCAGCGGCCTGGTGCGGGCGTCGTACCTCAACTCCAACCTGTCCGGCCACACGCACGCCGGCGTGAGCACCGATGCCAACGACGCGCACCAGGTCGCCCTGGGCTACCTGTACAGCCTCACCAAACGCACCGCGCTGTACGCCAACATCGCGCACGTCGTGAACAAGGGGGCGTCCGCGATCGCCGTGGACAAGAATCCGACCCTGCTGGCCGGACAGAACTCGACCGGCTATGAGGTGGGGATGCGGCACTCGTTCTGATCGGGTGGGGAGGCTGCGGGGCCGTCTTCGCGACGGCCCCCTTTTCCCGAGAGAGTGCATGCGAAACGGCATCGCGCCCCATGGGGGCGGCGATGCCGGGGAAGAGGATGCGGGAGGGGATGGCGCACGCGCCCGGAAGCGGACGCGTGCGTGGGCTCAGTACGCCTGCGGGGCGCCTGGCGTTGCGGCCTGCATCTGCGCCGGGTCGATCGGCTGCACGTTCGCATAACGCTGGGGATTCAGGTCCTTCAGCCGCAGGCCCGAGTCGCCGTTCGCGATCATGTTGCCGGTGCGGATCGCTTCGCGCAGTTCCGCCTGCACCTGTGCGCGGCTCTTCCCCGCCATTGCCGGCCTGGCGGCATGGTTGCCGGGCTGCATCTGGTTCGCGGGAAGGCCGGCTTCACCGATGGTCACCGTGTCGCCGGCGATCCGGGCCTGCTCGAACTCGCCGGTGACCTGCGCACGCGTCAGCGTCGAAGGCGCAATGGGAGCTGCGCCATAGCGCTGCGGGTTCAGCTCGCGCAGCGTCAGGCCGGATTCGCCGGTGCCGATGATGTTGCCCGTGCGGATCGCCTCGGCGAGTTCGGCCTGGACCTGCGCACGCGTGCGGCCGGTTTGCGCGTGGGCGCCCGCTGCCATGGCGGCAGCGAGCACGAAAATGGTGAAAGCGCGGGGCGAAGACATGATGGAGATCCTTTCGGGTTCGCGGCGTCGGGATGACGACCTGCGTACCAAGGGATATCCCCCGGGGCGGCGGAAAATTCCCGCTCGGCGCTTACCCGATTTCCAGGCGCAGCGGGGATCATCGGCGCGCGGCTGTCCGTTTTCCCGTAGCGAACGGCGGCGGTTTCCGGAACATCAAGGGGCAGCCACGGCGCTGTCCGGCATGCCTGCCGAACGCGCAGCCGCGATGCGCCGCTCGCGCAGCGGGAGGCCGGCCTGGCCAAAGGTCGACCCGAACCCTTGCGCCGTCATCTGCGGGACCTTGACGCGCAGCTGGGCGGCCTCGGCGCGCGCTTCGGGCAAGCGTCCCATCTCCACCAGCGAAACGATCCGATCCTGGTGGCAGCGCCAGAAGTCCGGCGCCTTGGCAAGGCAGTCGTCAGCGATGCGCAGCGCCTCGTCGAAGCGCCGGCTCGCCCACAGTGCCGTGGCATGAAAGGCCGGAAGGTAGGCGGGCGGAACCGGATTGCGGTCCATCGCCTGTTCGAGGTTGCGCAGCGCCGGCTCCACCTGGCCGAGCTGCAGCTGCGCGGCACCGAGGATGTAGAAGCAGCCCGCGTCATTGGGGCTGAGTCGGCAGGCTTGCTGCGCGTCAGCGAGCGCGGCGTCGAGGTTGCCCTCGCGGCTGTGCGCCTGCGACAGCGCAACGTAGGCGACCGGCAGGTCGGGCTGAAGCGCGATGGCCTGCCGGATCTGCGCCAGCACCTCGCCGATGCGCTGCTGGTCCCACTCGCCCGTCAGTTTCAGGCCGATGTCGACGGTGTTCGTGATGCCCAGGTACGCCCAGGCCGGGGCGTAGGCGGGATCGACCACCAGCGCCTGTTCGAAATAGCGACGCGACTCGCGCATGCCGTGCGCGCTGTAACGCTCGAGCATCGCCCGCCCATGCGCCACCAGCACATAGGCATTGAGCGTCTTCGGTGGCTGGGCCAGCGCGCGCCGCTGTTCGTTGCGCGCCACCTTCGATTGCAGCGTTCCCGCAATCCGGCCGACCAGCGCCAGCTGCGCGGCGCCGAGCGTGGTCCGATCGACCACCTCCGACGACGACCAGACGACCCGCCCGTCCTCGCTGTCGACCAGCTCGACCACCATGCGCAGCTGCTCGCCGTCGCGGCGCACGCTGCCGTCGACGATGTGGCGGCTGCGCAGGCGCCGCCCGATCTCCGCCAGCGGCGTCTTCCCGTCGGCGAACTGGAAGCTCGACTGGCTGGAGACGACGCGCAGGTCGGCGCTGCGCGCCAGTTCCGACACCAGGTCGGCGGCCACGTCCCGCGCAAGCACCGCGCCGTCGGCATCACCGGGCGGTCCCTTGAAGGCGAGCACCGCGATCGACGGCAGCCCGCCACGCACATCGGCCGTCGACGGCGCGTCGGTTCGGGAACGCGCGATCCAGAACGCGGCGCCCGCCAACAACAGGGCCAGGACCAGCAACAGGGCCAGGACGCCGCCAGGCCATGGCAACGAGCGTGCCGGATTCGGGGATGGACTCTCGCTCCCGGCAGGCAGGAGCCGCGCCTGTGCAGTCGTTGCGCCGGGCAGCAGCATGTAGCCGCGGCGCGGAACCGTCTTGACCAAGCGATGTCCCGCATCACCCAAGGCCCGGCGCACGTCGCCAATCGCCTGCACCAGGGAATCGTCGGTCACCACGACGCCGGGCCAGACCGCGGCCATCAGCTCGTCCTTGGTGACCAGCCGTCCTGCATTCAGTGCGAGGTGACGCAGCACCTGCCAGGCCTGCGGCCGCAGCTCGACCGGCCGGCCGCCGGGATCGAGCAAGGCGTCCTGGCCGAAGTCGAGCAGCAGTCCGGCGAGCGGCAAGCGGGCCGGCGCGTCGACGGGGTTCGGTACGGCTCGATCCAAGGGATGTCCTCGTGCGGAAAGGCGCGCGGACCATTTTGCGCCGCCCGCGCTCGGGCCGTTCGGAGGATTTCGTCCGTTTTCGTCGCGCTTTCGGGACTTTCCCGGCACGCGGGCCGAAGGTCGGGTGACCGAAAGCCCTGGAGGTCCACCATGCATTCCGGACAGCTCGCCGCCGTCACCCTCGCCTTGCTTTGCAACGCGGCCTTCGCCGCGCCGCGCCTCATCATCGTCAACGCCGACGTGTTCACTGCGGATCCGGCGCGCCCCCGCGCCCAGGCCGTGGCGATCGAGGAGGGACGGTTCAGCGCCGTCGGAAGCAACGCCGAGATCCGCGCGCTTGCGGGGCCGGCCACCCGGGTCATCGACGCCGGTGGCCGGCTGGCGACGCCGGGATTGATCGAAAGCCACGTCCATCTCGGCAGCGGCCTTCCCTCGCCGCCGCTGGCGATGCCGGGGTTGCCGTTTCCCGGCCCGACGGCGGAGCAGGCGCTGGCCGCCGTCGCGGCCGCTGCGAAGGCACCCGGCGACTGGATCAGCGCCTGGATCGGCCCGATCGTCGCGCGCGACCAGCGCAACTGGCGCGTGGCGCTCGATGCCGTCGCTCCCGACCGGCCGGTGCTGTTGCGCGGCTTCTGGGGCCACACGGCCATCGTCAACAGCGCTGCTCTGAAGCGCATCGGCATCCCCGAGGACGTGGCCGACCCGATCGGCGGGCAATGGGGCCGCGATGCGAACGGACGCCTCGACGGCCGCGCCGACGAAGGCGCTTCGCCGATCCCCGAGATGCGCGCCACGCCGCCCGATCCGGCGAAGCTGGCGGTGCCGTTCCGGAACGCCGGGGAACGCTATGCGCGCTGGGGCGTGACCAGCATCCACCTGATGAACTCGGGCAAGTCGCTGCAGGTCACGCTCGACACCCTCGTCCTGGCGAACACGCCGCAGAAATGGACGGTCTACTCGTGGGCCACGGGCGCCGTGCCATCGATCGCCGAAGCGTGGACGGCCATGGATGCGGCACCGAAGAAGCTGCCGCAGCGAGTGCGGATCGACGGCCCGAAGTGGATGCTGGATGGCACGCCGGTCGAGCAGAACGCGCTGCAGCGCGAGGCGTATGCAGGTCGGCCCGAATGGCGCGGCCGTTCGAATCACAGCGACGCGCAGCTGCGCGAAATCCTGCAGACGGCGTTGCGCCGGCCGGAGCAGATGGCGCTGCATGTGGTCGGCAGCGCCGAAACCGACCGCCTGTTCGCGATGATGGAATCGCTCGCGCCGGCAGCGGCGTGGCGGGACAAGCGGGTTCGCATCGAGCACGGCGACGGCATTCGCTCCGACACGCTGGCACAGGCCGCTCGGCTCGGGGTCGTCGTGATCCAGAACCCGACCCACTTTCCGCCGGCGGACGCGCCGCGGCGCCCCACCGATCCCTACTCCCCGTTGAAGAGCCTGGTGACGGCAGGGGTGCCGATCGCGCTCGGTTCGGATGGCGGCGCCGAGGAGGCCAACCCCTTCCTGAACATCATGCTCGCGAGCACGTATTCCGCCTCACCCGGTGAAGCGCTGTCGCGCGAGCAGGCCTTGCTGGCCTACACCTCCGGTGCAGCCTATGCGGAAAAGCAGGAGCGCCGCAAGGGCCGCATCATGGCGGGACTGGCGGCCGACCTTGCACTGCTGTCGCAGGACATCCTGGCGGTGCCTGCCGCCGCGTTGCCCGCGACCCGCAGCCTGCTGACCCTGGTGGATGGCGACATCGTGTTCGAGGATCCCGCGCTGGCCGGCACTGCGCTGTCCCAATGACTTCCGTGCCAACGCGGCCGTGTACCCGGCATGACCCCGCCAATATGATGGCCATCATATTTAGGGTATCGTGCGCTCCATTCCAGCAGCAATCGAGAAGCCATGGACACCCCGCCCAGCCGCAAGCAACTGACGCACGACCGCATCGTCGACACCGCGGCGCGCGCGCTGCGCAGCACCGGCTTTGACGGTGTCGGGGTCGCGGACGTGATGAAGCAGGCCGGGCTCACCCACGGCGGGTTCTACGCCCACTTTCCCTCCCGCGACGTGCTGCTGGCCGAGGCGCTGGAACGCGCCGGCCAGGACAGCCGCGACCGGATGCAGCGCACGATCGCCGCCGGTGAAGCACGGGGACTCAGTCACTTCCGCGCGCTGGTGGAAGGCTACCTGTCGGAGCGCCACCTGAAGTCGCCGGAAAGCGGTTGCCCCGTCGCCGCCCTTGCCTCCGAAATGCCGCGGCAGCCCGAGGCCGTGCGCGAGGCAGGAGCGACCCGGGTGAAGTCGCTGCTTGCCACCGTCGAGGCGACCCTGCCGGAAGGGCAGCCGGAAGGTGCGGCCGCCGCCATCGCCGGCCAGCTGGTCGGCGCCCTGCAACTGGCGCGGGCGCTGGGCGACAACGCGCAGGGCCGCCGCCACCTGGCCAACGCGCGCCGCTTCCTGCTCGAGCAGTTCGAACCCCGACCGTCCTCCCGCCGCTGAGCGCGCCGAGCCAGCCGGCCTGTCTTCCTTCGACCCAAAATATGACGATCGTCATATCCATCCAGGAGCCTTCCATGCAACTCGCCAACGCCGTCGTCCTGATCACCGGTGCCAATCGCGGCATCGGCCTCGCATTCGCCCGCGAGGCGCTCGCCCGCGGCGCCCGCCGCGTGGTTGCCGCCGCGCGCGACCCCGCCAGCGTGCAGCTTCCCGGCGTGCAGGCGATCCGCCTCGACGTCACCGACCCGCAGCAGGTCGAGCGCGTCGCGCGCGAGTGCGGCGACGTCACCGTGCTGGTCAACAACGCCGGCATCGCCGCCACCGGCGGCTTCCTGGCCGACACCGGCCTGGCGTCCACGCGCCGGCATCTGGAGACCAACTTCTTCGGCCCGCTGCACATGGCCCAGGCCTTCGCGCCGGTGCTCGCCGCGAATGGCGGCGGCGCCCTCCTGAACGTGTTGTCCATCGCCAGCTGGATCAACCGGCCGCTGCTGGGGGTGTACGGCGCCAGCAAGTCGGCTGCCTGGGCCCTCACCAACGGGCTGCG
Source organism: Ramlibacter sp. P4_H7 (assembly GCF_056400765.1). NCBI lineage: Bacteria > Pseudomonadati > Pseudomonadota > Betaproteobacteria > Burkholderiales > Comamonadaceae > Ramlibacter > Ramlibacter sp. P4_H7. Next base: position 32,086 of record NZ_JBFUKP010000028.1, on the reverse strand, counting down.
CCACGAGCTGCGGGCCCAGGGCACGCAGGTGACCGCGCTCCACATGGGATTCGTGGACACGGACCTGACGCGCGACATCCCCGCGCCCAAGTCCACCCCCGAACAGATCGTGCGCCTGGCCTTCGACGGTCTCGAGGCCGGCGCGGAGGAGGTGCTGGCCGACGAGGCGACGCTGCAGGTGAAGCAGTCGCTGTCGAGTGCAGCACCGGCCTACCTGGCGGCCGCATGAGCGCCGCCGCCACCGTCGCCTCGGCGGCCACCGTCGGCTCGGCCAACACCGTCGCCTCGGCCGCCACGCACAGGATGCTGGCCGGCCCCGTCCTGCCGACGCTGCTGCGCCTGGCCACGCCCAACGTGATCGGGCTGTTCGCCACCACCGTGATGATCGGCTTCGACGGCTACGTCGTCGGCCGGCTGGGCGCCGACGCACTGGCCGGCGTCGCCATGGTGCTGCCGCTGGCCATGCTGATGCTGCAGATGTCCGCCGGCTCGCTGGGCGGCAGCACCACGGCCGTCGTGGCGCGGGCGCTCGGCGCCGGCGATGCGGCGCTGGCGACGCGACTCGCGCGGCATGCGCTGGTGCTGGGCCTCGCGGTCTCCGTGCTCTTCACGCTGCTCGCCACGCGCCCCGGGCTCTACGCAGCGATGGGCGCGAGCGGCGGCGCGCTGGTGCAGGCCATGCGGTATGCGACGGTGCTGTTCTCCGGCGCCGCGGCGATCTGGTCCGTCAACGTCCTGGCCGGCGTGGCACGAGGCACCGGCAACATGCTGGCTGCCTCGCTCGCGCTGGTCGGAACGACGGCGATGCACCTTCTGCTGTGCCCCGTGCTCGTCTTCGGCGCCGGCCCCATCGCTCCGCTCGGTGTCGCCGGCGCCGCAGCCAGCACGGTCGCGTGCAACGCGGTGTCCGCCCTCGCCCTGCTCGCGTGGCTGAGCCGGCGGGATGCGCCCGTGCGATTGCTCGGCACGCGCTGGCAGCTGCAGCGTGCCATGTTCCGGCGCGTGCTGGACCTGGCGCTGCCGTCGTCGGCGAACCCGGTGCTGAGCAACGCATCGATCGCCCTCGCCACCACCTACGTGGGCACCTTCGGCAGCCTGGCCGTCGCGGCCTACGGCATCGCGGCGCGGCTCGAATACATCCTGGTGCCCATCGCCTTCGGCATGGGCAGCGCACTGACCGCCATGGTGGCGACCAACATGGGCGCGGACCAGGCGGCGCGGGCCAAGCGGACCACCTGGGTGGGCGCGGGGCTGGTGCTGGGCGTCACGGGCGCCATCGGCATCGCCGCCGCCTTGTGGCCCGACGGCTGGATGGCGCTGTTCACCGCGGACGCCAGCGTGCGCGCGGCCGGCAGCGCCTACCTGCGCATCGTCGGCGGCTGCTACGGCTTCTTCGGCCTGGGCCTCGCGCTGTTCTTCGCTTCGCAGGGCGCCGGCCGCCTGATGTGGCCACTGGTTGCCAGCGGCCTGCGCCTGGCCGTGGTCGCAGTGGGGGGCTGGCTCGCGGTGCACGTGGCGGGCGCACCGGCCGAAGCGCTCTATGCCGTGGTGGCACTGAGCCTGTCGGCGCTCGGACTGACGCTCGCCGCGGCCATCCACGGCGCCGACTGGGCCCGCGGGACGGTGCGCGCCTAGCGGCTCGCGAAGGTGCCGCGCATCCCGCGCTACTGCGTCAGCTGCCGGATGAAGGGCGCCAGCTCCGCCTTCTGCTCCAGCCCGAAGCCCGGCGCATCGCTGGGCCGGACTTTCGCGTTGCGGATCTCGCACTCCTTCGAATAGCCGCCGAAGGGCTGGAACACGCCCGGGTAGGCTTCGCAAGCGCCCAGCCCCAGGCCGACCACCGCGTGCAGGTTGATCAGGTGACCCCCGTGGGGCACCGCCTGCCTGCGGTCGAAGCCATGCGACTCCATCACCTGCAGCATCTTCGCGTACTCGGTGATGCCATAGCTCAGGCCGCTGTCCATCTGGAAGATGTCGCGCTGCGGGCGCATGCCGCCGAAGCGCACCAGGTTGAGCGTGTCGATCGCGGAGAACAGGTTCTCGCCGGTCGCCACCGCGCCGCCATAGGCTTCGATCACTTCGCGATTGAGCTGGTAGTCCAGCGGATCGCCGATCTCCTCGAACCAGCGCAGGCCCAGCGGCCGGAGCTCCTTCGCATAGGCAAGCGCGGTGGGCAGGTCGAAGCGGCCATTGGCATCCACCATCAGGTGCGCGCCGCCGCCGGCGACCCGCAGCGCCTCTTCCACGCGCTTCATGTCCTCGGCCAGCGGCGCACCGCCGATCTTCATCTTGAAGCTCTCGAAGCCCATCTCGCGGTAGCCCAGGAACTCGTCGCGCAGCGTCTGGCCGGTGCCGGGCGCGTAGTAGTAGCCGCCGCCCGTGTAGACCTCCACCGGCGTGGCGACGGGCTCGCGGCCGAAGGCGCGCGCGATGGTGGCATAGGCGGGCTCGTCGGCCAGCTTGGCGTTGAGGTCCCAGATCGCGTGTTCGATCGCCGCCGCGGCGCCCGCGCGGTCGCCGTGGCCGCCGGGCTTCTCGTTGCGCATGATCGTGGCCAGCACCTGGGCGGCATCGAAGCGCGCGCCGCCTTCAGCCAGCAGCGAAGCTGGCGGCGCAGCCAGCAGCCGCGGGATCATGCGGTCGCGCAGGATTCCGCTCTGGGCGAAGCGGCCGATCGAGTTGAAGCCGATGCCGGTGACCGGCCTGCCGCCGCGGACCACGTCCGTGACGACGGCCACCAGCGAGACGGTGTGCTCCGAGAAATTGACGACCGCGTTGGCGACGCCGCCTTCGAGCGGGACCGCGAGTTCGCGGACTTCGACGATGCGCATGGGGGCTGCTTCCTTCCGGCTCACTCGGCCACGATGTTCGCGGTCTTGATCACCGAACCCCACTTGGCGAGCTCGCTGTCGATGAACTTGCCGAACTCCGGCGCGGAGCTGCCGATGACGATCATCCCCAGGGTGGTCAGGCGCGTCTTCACCGCCTCGTCGGCCAGCACGGTCTTGAGGTCCGCGTTCAGGCGGTCGCGAATGGCCGGGTCCACGCCCTTGGGCGCGACGATGCCCAGCCAGCCCAGCGCGTCGAAGCCGGCCACGCCGCTCTCGGCCACCGTCGGCACGTCCGGCAGCTGGGGCACGCGCTGCGAGGTGGAGACCGCCAGCACGCGCACCTTGCCCGACTTCGCATGCGGCAGCACGGCCGGCAGCGAATCGAACATCGCGTTCAGCTGGCCGGCGATGAGGTCGGTGTAGGCCGGAGCGCTGCCGCGGTACGGGATGTGCGTGATGTGCACGCCGGTGCGTTGCTTGAGCAGCTCGAAGGTGAGGTGCTGGAAGGAGCCGACGCCGCCGGAGCCATAGCTCAGCTTGCCGGGCGAGGCCTTGGCGGCTGCGAGCAGGTCGGCCAGCGTCTTGTAGGGCGAGTTGGCCGGCACCACCAGCGCCTGCGCCACGCCGGCGACGTTCATGATCGGCGTGAACTCACGCGGGTTGTAGCCCGTGTTGGTGTACAGGTTAGGCGCCGAAGCCAGCGGGCCGCTGGAGCCCAGCAGCAGCGTGTAGCCGTCGGCCGGCGCGGCGGCAGCGGCGCGGCTGCCCAGCGTGCCGCCGGCGCCGCCCTTGTTGTCCACGATCAGCGCCTGGCCCCACAGCTTGGACAGCGGATCGCCCAGCACGCGCGCCAGCACGTCGCCGCTCTGGCCGGCGGTGAAGGGAACGATGATCGTCACCGGCTTGGTGGGATAGCCCGCGGGGCGCGCCTGCGCCAGCGTGGTGGCGGGCGCGCAGGCGGCTGCGAAAGCGACGGCGGCGAGGGCGGAGAGCAGGGGTCGGCGGTGCATCGGGGCTTCCTGTGGTGGGTGCGTGCGGACGGAGTCCGGGGACGCGCCATGGTAGATTTGTACCGACCGCCGATATGTAGGGACATATACGATGAACATATCGGGAACATATCCGGAGCGCCGCCCTTGTCCATTGCCCTGTACCAGAGGATTTCCGAGGACCTGCTGCAGAAGATCAGCGCCGGCGCGCTGCCGGTGGGCACGTTGCTGCCCACCGAGATGGCGCTGATGGAGAGCTACCGCACCAGCCGCAACACGGTGCGCATGGCCTTGCAGCAGCTGCAGGCGCGCGGCCTGATCTCGCGCCGGCGCAACCGGGGCACGATGGTGGAGGCGCTGCCCGGCGGCGCCGCCACCTTCACGCAATCGCTGTCCTCGCTGGAGGGACTGGTCACGCTGGCCAGCACCGCGCAGCGCGAGATCCTGGGCTCGGACACCGTCGTGCTGGACACCGCGACGGCGAAGACGCTGCAGTGTCCGCCCGGCTCGCGCTGGCAGCACATCTACCTGGTGCGCAGGGAAGCGGGCAAGCCCCGCCCGCTGGGCTGGACCGATGCCTACGTGGACCCGCACTACCGGCAGATCCGCGAGCTGGCCGAGAAGCACCCGGGCGCCCTGTTCACCGACCTGATCGAGACCGCGTACGGCCGCCGCATCGAAACCGTGGAGCAGACGGTGTCGTCGTGCGCGGTCAGCCAGGACATGGCGCAGGTGCTGGCGGTGGCGAAAGGCACGCCCGCGCTGCGGGTCCTGCGGCACTACCGCGATGCCGCGCGCAACCTGGTGGTGGTGACGAAGTCGCTCTACCCGGAAAACCGCTATTCCATGACGACGACGCTGGTGCGCAGCGCGTGAGGCGCTACTGCGGCCGGGACAGCACGCCCTCGACGATGTCGGTGTTCTGGGAGTCGACGATCTCCCACCGGCCCCGGGCACGCGACAGCGTGGTGAGCAGCAGGCCGCCGCGCTCGGGCAAGGGGGTTCCGTCGGGCGACACGTGACCACGCAGGGTCCAGCGCGCGCGCACCAGGGCCAGCTGCGGGGCGACGAAGCGCGCCGACGTTTCCTCGATCCGCAAGGTGCTCTGACTGAACATCGTCGCGTGGCTGAACGCATGCGCTTCGTGGATCTCCTGGCGACCGCGCCACCACAGCCCGACCACGTTCACGAACTGCGCGTCCTCGGCGAACAGCTCGGCGAAGGCCGCCATGTCGTGCGCGTTCCAGCAGCGGGCAAAGGCGTGCACGAGCTGCGTCGCCTCGGACAGCTCGCCACCGTCACCGGACGGCAGCGAGGCCGCCACCTCGAACACGGACAGCGTCGGTTCGGCGCCGGCGGCCCGGAACATCAGCACGCCCGCGGGCGTCCCGGCGCCCCGCATGGCTTCCAGCGCTTCGCGGCTCGCCCACCAGGTCTGGATCCGCCAGCGTTGCGGCTCGCGTGCGTCCCGCACGAGCTGCGTCCACACCAGGCCCGGCGGAAGGCGCCCCGCACCGGCGGCCGCGTAGGCGGCCTGCAGCGCAGGCGCGCGCTCCTCGGCCACGCTCGCCTCGAGAACGGTCTGGATCATCGGATGCTCCTGATGGGGGCAGGTGACCGGCAGGTGTACCCCCAGATGGCGGAGCCGGCAAGGCCGGCGTTCCCGATGGCGGGCGGATAATCCTTGCCCCGCCCCTGCTGCCCCGGATCCCGCATCGTGACCCCATCCCAGCCCCCTGCCCCGCCCTCCACGGGGCACGAGCCCCTCACGCTCGAAGACTTCGATGCGCTCGACGCCGAGCTCGACCTGCTGCGCGAGGACGACGAGGAGATTCCCCAGTGGGAGTTCTGCGAGGGCTTCCTCGCCGCGCTGGTCTGCATGCGCCGCGAGGTGCCGCCGGAGGAGTATTGGCCCGTGCTGCTGGGCGAGAACTTCCGTCCCATGGAACACATGGAGTTCGCCTGGCGCTGGCACCGCCGCTGGCAGGAGATCGCGTTCGCGCTCGACCAGCCGGTGGAACTGCTGGAGGACGAGCGCACCTACCACCCCGAGGCGCTCGACACGCGCGGAGCCGTCCTGTGCCTGCCCGCCGGCGAGCGCAAGGAGGGCGACCTCGCCAGCTTGCCCGCTTACGCGCAGGTGTGGGCGCTGGGATTCATGGACGCCGTGGAGTGCTGGCCCGACGACTGGCTGCCCCCGCGCGATCCCGAGGCCGCGGACATGCTGGAGGCCGCGCTCCACGACATCGTCGCCCTGACCGAAGACGACCCGGGCGTCCCGGCCGTGTCCATGTACAGCGAGGACGGTCCGGCCAGCGTGAGCAACGAGCGCCTCGACGCGCTCGCCGAAGGCATCTGGGCGGTGTACGCCTTGCGCCAGCTGTGGCGCAGCCTGGGGCCCCGCATCGACCCCCTGCGCAAGGCCGCCGAGCCGGGACGCAACGACCTGTGCCCCTGCGGCAGCGGCAAGAAGTACAAGAAGTGCCACGGAGCCGGTTGACGGCCGACGCAGCCTAGGTTCGCCAGGGCAGTTCCAGCGCCTGCCCGTCCGGCAGCGTCACCGGCACCGGCGTCGCGGCGAACACGGCGGTGGTCACGAGCGGTTCCTTGCCCGTGGTGAAGATCTGGTGCGGCACGCCCGCCGGCAGCACCAGGGTCTGTCCGGCGCGGAAGGCATGCACCGCGCCGGCGATGTGCACCTCGCCCTCGCCGGCGTCGCACAGCACGATCTCCTCGCAGGCATGCGAGTGCGGGGCGTGCAGCCGCCGGGCGCCATGGACTGGCGCCACACGCTCAGGTGGCGCAGGCCCTCGGCCTGGCCGGCCAGGGTGACGTGGGCCACGCCGGGAATCGGGGTGGCGGCGGGCTGCTGCTGGTCGTGGATGAACATGGAAGCTCCGGGTGAATGGGTGGTGCGGAGCCCGCAGTTTCCGGCGACGGATGCCTGCGCACAAGATGCGGCAATGGCATTACATTGCCGACATTCCTTCCTCAATCGATCCACCCCATGAAGCACTCCCTGCAGCAGATGGCCGCCTTCGCGGAGACGGCCCGCCACGGCAGCTTCGCGGCGGCGGCACGCGAGCTGGGCAGCGCGCCTTCCACCTTGGCCAAGGCGGTGGCGCGGCTCGAAGCGTCGCTGCAGGTGAAGCTGTTCCATCGCACCACCCGCCAGGTCAGCCTCACGCCCGACGGCGAGCGCCTGTACGGCCGCTGCGAGCGCCTGCTGGCGGACCTGGAGGCGCTGCAGGCCGAAGCCAGCGGCACCCGCGAGGAACCGGCCGGCCTGCTGCGCGTGGACCTGCCGATCGTGATGGGGCTCGAGTTCGTGCTGCCGGTGCTGGCACGCATGGCGCAGCGCCATCCCCGCCTCGAGCTGGACGTGCGGCTGCAGGATGGCTACGCCGACCTGGTGAAGGAAGGCATCGACGTCGCCCTGCGCCTCGGCCCGCTGAAGGACTCCACGCTGGTGGCGCAGCGGGTCGCGAGCCAGTCCATGGTGCTGGTCGCGAGCCGCGCCTGGATAGCGCGCAACGGCACCCCGCGGCGCCTGGAGGACCTCGACGTGCACGAGGCGCTGGTGTTCCGCATGCCCACCTCCGGCCGCGACCGGCCCTGGCACTTCCGCCAGGGCGGCAAGGACGTGGAGCTGCATCCGCCCGCGCGCATCCGCATCAACGACGGCGAAGGCCTGGTCGCCGCCGTCCGGCTGGGACTCGGCATCGCGCAGCTGCCGGAGTACTTCGTGCGGCGCGAACTCGCCAGCGGCGAGGTGGTGGAAGTGCTGAAGTCGCTGCGGCCCGCGGTGATGCCGGTGCTCGCGGTGTACCCCGGGGCGCGGCTGGTGCCGGCGCGGGTGCGGGCCTTCCTGCAGGAGTTGAAGACGATCGAGGTCTGATGCGCGGAAGGGATCGGGTCGCGCTCAGCGCGGGCTGCGGCTGATGCCGTCGACCACCAGGTTCGATGCGGCGGCGACCATCACCACCTCACCGCCGAGCTCGACGTAGCGATAGCCGGGCGGCAGCTTGGGCAGGCTGGCCAGCAGGCCCCGGGGCACCGCCGCCTGCGCCGCACCGCGCGGCAGCGGCTCGCCGATCTGCCAGTGCGCGGCAGCGGCTGACGCGGGATGCTCGGCGTAGTACTTGCGCACCGCGGTCATGTGCTTGTCGCCGAAGAAGACGCCGGGGCCGAGCGGCTTGCGCGCGAGGTGCGTGCCCGTGCCCACGTCGTCCAGCCGCATGCGCGGATCGGCACGATCGTCGAGCGCCTTCTTCGCCGGGCGCGCGCTGGCCGTCGCGCTCTGCGCCAGGGCGGCCGGCTTCTGCGGCGCAGCCGCGCGTGGGTTCATGGCCTGGGGCGCCGCGGCGGGCCGCGTCGCGATTTGCGCGGACGGAGCCGGCTTCACCGTCAGCGGCTTCGGACGGACGGGCCGCGCCGGCTTGATCTGTTCCAGCGGCCGGCCGAGTACCGCCGGCGGTACCGGCTCCGGCAATGGCAGCGGCGACTCGGCCAAGGCGAGCGGCGCCGCGGCGAGCAGCAGCAGGCCGGGCAGGAGCGGAAAGCGGAGCAGCAAGTGCATGGGGTGACGACGCAGGGGACCAGCCGCACTGTGAGGTCAGCCATGGCATGCACCCTGTCCGCCGGCATCCGCTTTGCGGGTCGGACTTCGCCGACGGATCGGGGGGCACGTCTGCGCATGGGGAGGCAGGACGCGTGGCTGAGCCACCGACAGGCGCGCGGCAGCCGTGTCCCGGGGGCCCCAGCTCTTCAAGTCGAAGCGAGCACCCGCGCAAAGACGTCCCGGTCCACATTGCCTCCGGTCAATCCGAACCCGACGGCGGCACCGGGCCAGCGGCTGCGCATGCGAATGGCGGCGGCGAGGCCGGCCGCACCAGCCCCCTCGGCGACGTTGTGCGTGTCCGTGAACAGGATGCGCATCGCCTCGGCCACCTCGTCGTCGGTGACGGCGACGATGTCCTCCGCCTCGCGCAGCACGATCGCCAGCGCCTCTTCTTCGGCAACCCGACAGGCCATGCCGTCGGCCAGCTCCGTCGTCACGGGCGACGCGATCACGTGCTTGCTGCGAAACGAATCGAGGTAGGTCGTCGCATGGGCCGACACCACGCCGACCAGCTTGCTGCTGGCCCCGGTGTGGGCGCGCGCCGCCGCGGCCGCGCAGAAGCCCGACCCCAGGCCGATCGGGACGTACACCACGGCCGGCTCTTCACCGCGCTGGAAGCTCTCGAAGAACTCGATCCAGCAAGTCATCACGCCCTGCACCAGGCCCCGGTGGAACGAGGCCACCATGTGCAGCCCCCTTTCATGCGCCAGCGCGATGGCGAACTCGCGTGCGGCCTGGAAGTCCTCGCCATGCTCGAGCAGTTCGACGCCCAGCGCCCGCATCGCCGCGTTCTTCTCCAGGGAGTTGCCATGCGGCACCACGATGGTCGCGTCCATGCCGTATTTGCGCGCACCCCAGCCCACCGACTGGCCGTGGTTGCCGCGCGTGGCCGCGACGACACCGGCAGGCCGCGGCCGTGCGCGGGCCAGCTCCTCGAAATACACCAGGCCGCCGCGCACCTTGAAGGCGCCGGCCGGCGTGTGGTTCTCGTGCTTGACCCACACCGTCATGCCCAGACGCTCGCGCAGCAGCGGCCACGCGTACTGCGGCGTCGGCGGCATGGCCGCATAGACGACGCGCTGCGCACTCTCGATGTCCGCGGGGCTGAATCGCATCACCTTTCCTTCGACGGGGCATGGCCATCGGCCGACGCATCGATTGTGCGACGGACCGAGGCCGGTCAGTGCCGTGGCAGGATGGTGGCTACAACATCCACTCGATCGGCAGCCACGAGCCGAAGCGGACGAGCGCGCGCTCCAGCCATCCGCTGCCCGGGTCGGTGTCATGGACCTTTCCGGTGCCATCTTCCCAGACGGTGTTGCCGTCCGGGCCGATCGACACGCGGTAGGCGAGATCCGGGTACGCCTTGTCGACGGCCGAAGAAAGCTGCGCGGCCATCTTGCCGCTCTCGATCACCAGGCCCATTTCGGTGTTCAGCCTGGCCGAGCGCGGGTCGAGGTTGAACGAGCCGACGAAGATCGCCCGGCCATCGACCGTGTAGGTCTTGGCGTGCAGCCCGGCTTTCGAACCGTGGCCGATCTCACCGGCTCGCCCCTTGATCGAGCTCGCGTCGGGCTTGAGCTCCAGCAGTTGCACGCCGGCGCGCAGCAAGTCGTCGCGGCGCTTGAGGTAGCCGGACTGGACCGATTTCACGTCGGTGGACGCGAGCGAATTGGTCAGCACGCGCACCCGAACGCCGCGCCGGACCAACGCCGTCAGGGCTTCGGTTCCCGCAGCGCCGGGAACGAAATACGGCGAGATCAGGTCGAGCGACTTCACGGGCTCCCCGAAAGCGGCCTGCAGCTTGGGCAGCAACAGCAGGTCCTGGCGGTCGACATCGCTCAGCGTCTTGGCCGGGTCGTCGTACACCAGGTGGGCGGTGGTCCACTCGGGCTGCAGGGTGCCGGCGAGCACCTGCTTGACGAGCTGGTCGTTCGCGATCACCTCGATGTACTTGGCCGACTGGGGGCTGTCAGCAATCGCGAGCGCGCGCCCCGCCAGGGCCGCGCGCGGCTCGGGCACCACGTGGGCGATGAGCATCCGGGCGGGGTAGGCCGAGGGGCTGTTCCAGAACAGGTCGAATTCGGCGGACACTTTCTTCACTGCGTCGCCCATCGTGACGACGTCCAGGTCGACCAGGCCCTCCGCCCCGATCTCGAAGTATTCGTCGGCGATGTTGCGGCCGCCCACCACGGAAACCGCGCCATCGACCGTGAACGACTTGTTGTGCATGCGGTGGTTCAACCGCGTGAAGTCGCCCAGGTAGCCGAGCCCGCGCGAGCCGCGCATGACGAAGGGGTTGTACAGCCTCAACTCGACGTTCGGGTGCGACGCCAGCAGCGCCAGCGTCGGGTCGGTGCCCGCGGTGTTCAGGTCGTCGAGCAGCAGGCGCACGCGCACGCCGCGCTCCGCGGCGCGCATCACTTCCTCGAACATCAGCGTGCCCGTGGCATCGGGATGCCAGATGAAGGTCTGGATGTCGATCGAGCGGGCGGCCAGGCGCACCAGCGAGGCTCGCACCCCGAGTGCCGCGCGGCCGTCCGAAATCGGGATGACCCCCGTCAGTCCGGGATGCGCCTGGGCCTGCGGCAGCAGGACGCGGCCGATCGGGCTGTCGGCGGACGGCGGCAGCGCGTGGGTGTCCGGACGGCCCTCCAGCGACGGCAGGCTGGCGCAGCCGGCGACGAACGCGGCGACCAGCAAGGCCGCGCCCACGCGCGCCGCGCGCGCGCCGAGGTCCCGCCACCGGCATGGCAGCACGGCAGGCTCCGTATGGGGCGCGCAGGGTTGCTCAGGCGTCAGGCATTGCATCGTCGGGATCCGATCACCAGGTTCGGGCGCTCCAGTGGCGGGCGCACTGGCGCAGCCATTGTCTGCGGGTTCGCAACTTGCCGCGTGCGATGCGGCTTCGCGGTTGATCTTTGTCAAGCGTCGTCCCTGGTGCTGGCCCGAGGTCTTGCGCCCCATGTCCCGATCGACGTCCTCGGCCTGGGGCACACTTGCGTCAAACCTTTCGGAGGCTGCACGCCGCGCGCGTGCCCTCCCCGTTCACTCCATCCCATGCGCTGCGAAGACATCGCCTCCAACGCCGACTTCCGGCGACTGTCCACCCTCCACGACATCGCGGTGGACCTGCGCTATGCGGGCACCGACAACTTCGTCGGACGCGACCTGTACGGTGCGCTGGACTGCGCGTGGGCGCATCACCTGGCCGCCACCGGGCTGCAGCGCGCCGTGACGCTGCTTGCCCGCGAGGCGCCGGGCCACCGCCTGCTGGTGCTGGACGCGCTGCGGCCGCACCGCGTGCAGATCCAGCTGTGGGACCACCTGGACGGCACCGACCTGCGCCAGTACGTGGCCGATCCGGCGCTCGGGTCCATCCATTCTTTCGGCATGGCGCTGGACGCGACCTTGGTGGACCCGCAGGGCCGCGAGCTGGACATGGGGACGGGCTTCGACGAGATGGTGGAACTGTCGCACCCGCAGCTCGAGGCCAAGCACCTGGCCACCGGCGAGTTGACGCCGGTGCAGCATCGCAACCGCAAGCTGCTGCGCCACGTCCTGGGCAGCAGCGGCTTCCACGGCATCCCCAACGAATGGTGGCACTTCGAGATGCTGGATCGCCAGCACGTGCGGCAACGGTTCACCCGCGTGGAGTGACGCGACTGCCGCACCGATGTCCATGCCGATGAAGTCCTTGCGCAGAACCGCGTCGGCCGTCCTTGCGGCGATCGTCTGCCATGGCGCTACCGCACAGCCTGCAGCGCCCGCTCCCGCCTTCGACGTGGCCTACCGCGCGTGGGACGCCGTGACCGACATCGCACGGCACAACCGGGACCCGGGCATCGGCGGCGAATGCGCCAGGACCTTCCGCCCCTTCGTCATCCCCGGCCTGAAGCGGCAGACGCGCGAGGAGCAGGACCTTGCCGCCACGGCCTGCTACGCGGCGGCCCGGTCGGTCTGCGCCAACACCCGCCTGCAGCGCACGCCCGACATGACGCGCAAGTGCGAGGAGTTCAGGTAGGCCGCGCCTGCGCCTTCCTGACCGCCTCCGAAGCCAGCACGGTCAGGCCCATGCCCACCAGCACCAGCAGCGCGGAGACCGCATAGCCGACCGGGCCCTCCGGCACGATCCAGGTGGGGTACTGCGGATACGCCTCGGCCAGCGTGTGGACGCCAGCCACTTTGGCTTGCGCCCGCTGTGCGTTGACGTTCATCAGCGCGGCCCGCGCGAACACCGCGCCCAGGATCAGGATGGCGCCGGCCAGGAACAGCGTCTTGCCGAGCACGAGGGCATGACGGGGAGCGCGGGCGATGCGGGAGCGGAGCCACTTCATGCGGCGACTCTAGCGCAGCGTCGGGAGTGTGCTCAACGTCCGCCGACCAGGCTGGCCGCGATGTTGATCGACAGCCCCAGGATGGCCAGGTTGAAGAAGAAGCACAGCACCGACTGCGCCAGCACCGTGGCCCGCATGGAGGTGGTTCGCACCGCCACGTCGGAGGTCTGTGCGGCCACGGAGATCGTGAAGGCGAAGTACATGAAGTCCAGGTAGGACGGGGATTTCAGCGCCTCGGGAAACACCAGCGGCAGGCGGTTGGGCGGCGCGGAGTAATACAGGTGCGCATAGTGGAAGGTATAGAGCGCGCCGAGCAGCAGCCAGGAGCCCGTGACCGTCAGCAGGGTGATGCCATACACGAAGGCCGGTGCTTCCCCGCCCTCGCGCCCATGGGCCAGTTCCACCATGATCGCCGCCACGCTCAGGATGGCGGCGGTGCACATCAGCACCATCAGCCCCGCGCTGCTGGCGTCCTCCTGTTTGGCGATGCCGCGCACGCCTTCGGCCGTGCTTCGCAGCATCAGCCACACGAGTGCCACCAGGTAAGGCCAGACGCCCAGGTTCCAGGCCACCAGGACCCGCGCCGTGAAAGTCCACTCCTCGGGCAGAAAGAAGAATGCGGCGGTCGCCACCAGGGCGGCAACGAGGAGGCGCGGGCGGTGCAGGCCGGCCTGGCGGAAGCGACTGGCAAAGGTACTCACCGGTTCGAGGTTACCACCCGTGCTTCAGACGTTCAGCGTGGCGGCCGTGCCGCCTGCCTCACCTTCGACTCCGGCGGGAACACCAGCGTCGAAACGGCCGGATCGTGCAGCAGGTCCGCGCGCTGGCGCGAGGCACTCAGCGAGCGAAAGGCGATGACGCCAATGCAAAGCAGCCCCAGCCCGGTCGCCACCAGAGACATTCCCCCGATGCCGTACGCAATGCGCGCGACCACCGCGGCAACTGCGACCCCGGCAACCAGCTTGACAGACCCTATGACCATGGGACCCAGCATACGGCAGGACACGGGTGGCAAGGCAAGTAGGGGATTTCAGGGATAGCCGGAATGCCTGGAAGCACAGGTCGGCAGACCCCGGCCCTGGCCGCGGCCAGGCTGGAGGGCGACCGATGTCAGCGCGCGGGAACGCCGTCCTTCCACTGTGGCCAGTGGCCCACGATGTGGTCGACGACGCGCGAACCCACCAGTTCGATGTTCTCCACCGTCTCGGCGAAGCCGCCGGCCGTTTCGCCCGGCGCGGGATCCAGGTGCTGCAGCGTGGTCTCGCTCGGGTTGCCCTGGTCGAAGTTCACCGCGCCGCGCAGGCTCATGACGCGGTCGGTGCCGTGCGTGCGCTTGATCACCAGCGTGATCGCCGCCGCTTCCATCTCCGTGATCACGTAGTCGTCCGCGCCATACAGCTTGGCGATGTACTGCGCCTGCTTCGACATGCCGGGCCCATGGAAGAAGGTGTCGCCGGTCATGTGCGTGCCCGTGCCCACGAAGGGCGCGCGCCGCGCGGCCGCATCGGGATAGCGCTGCCGGTACTTGCGCGCCGGCTCGGAGTCCTTCAAGGGCGTGTCCGCCGACAACTGCATGGCCCAGCCGACCAGGGTGGGATTGAGGCGGAAGACGCGATAGGCCTCGTAGCCCTTGCGCGGCATGAAGGTCGGCTCGCCGGGCTTGTTCTCCTCCGGCGCCCAGCGATGGCCCAGGTCGTAGTCCACCAGCCACGTCGCCCACACCACCTCGCCGATGGTGCCGCGCGATGGGGGAGTCCCGGCGACGCCGGAGATCACGTAGTAGGCCTGCGAGAAATCGAACCCCGGATGCACCAGGATGGCCTGCATCGACGAGGAGGAGTTGACCTTGCCCATGCCCAGGACCGCGCCGCACACGCCGTCGGCATTGCAATACACCGGGCCCATCGCACCGGGCACGGTGATGGGCGTGGCGTTGCGCCAGTAGCGCTCGTACCAGTGCTGGAACTCGCCGGCGCGGTCACCGGTGTTCTGGCCGATCTCGAACATGGCCGCCACGAACACCTTGACCGGGATCGGCCGGGACGCGGCGGAGCCGACGGCAGAAGGCGTGGTGGAACAGGCGCCGAGCAGCGACGCCACCAGCAGCAGGGCCGCGACGCGGCGGGCGAATGAGGACGCGGGCATCCGCGGATGATACGTCGCGGTCCACGCGGGTCGCAGCTGCAGCAGGCAAAGCTATTCAAGGAGATCGGCGCGCGGCTCGGTCCGTTCGACTTGGCGTTCATCAAGATCGGCGCTTACGGGCCGGGGGCAAGCGGCCACGTCAACCCGTCGCGGCCCCGTCCGTGAACACCGCCAGTTGCGCCGCGAACGCCCGCTGGTACGCCGGCCTCGCCTCGCCGCGCGCGACGTAGGCGCACAGATTCGAATGCTCGGCCAACAGGGGCGATCCACCCAGCCGGCGCAGCACCGTCACCATCAGCAGGTCACCGGCGCTGAAGGCACCGTCCAGCCAGTCGGCATCGCCGAGCCGATTGGAGAGTTCACGCAGCCGCCCCCGGACGCGCTCGTCGAGCATGGGTTGCCGCTGCGCGGCCCAGGGCTTGTCGCGCTCCAGCAGCACGGCGGCCTCGCGCTCGACGATCGGCGCCTCCACCGTGTTGAGCGCGGAGAACATCCACATGATCGCGCGCGCCCGCGCATCGGCATCCGCCGGCAGCAAGCCCCCATGCCGTTCTGCGATGTGCAGCACGATCGCCCCCGACTCGAACAGGACGAGGTCACCTTCCCGGTAGGTGGGGATCTGGCCGAAGGGATGCAGCGCACGGTAGGCGGGTTGCTTCATCTCCTGGAACGAAACGAGGTGAACGTCACAGGGCTGGCCCACCTCTTCCAGCGCCCAGCGCACCCGCATGTCGCGCGCGAGCCCCCGGCCGCGATCCGGCGACTGTTTGAACGCGGTGATGGTCGGGGTCATTGGCAGTCTCCGCACCGTGACGTGACGCCATTGTGCGGCACGCTCCGGTGCGGCACACCGCCGCAAGCGGCCGCCCCTCGCCGGCAGCGGCCACGCGGCCAACGGCCGCGAACTCCTTACTTCGACGCGTTGCGCTTGCGCGTGGCGGCCGCCTTCTTGGCAGCGGCGGAGCGCTTGGCATGCGACTGCGCCGCAGCGCCGGCGTGTCCGCCCTGGGTCGACGAGCTCTTGTTGGACGCCCGGCCGCGGCCCGAGCCGCTCTTCTCGCCGCCGTGGCTTTCCTTGTTGACGGTGGCCCAGGCACGGCGCTCCGCTTCGCCCTTGGAGGTGCCGCGACTTTCGTAGCTCTCCTCGATGTGCTCGGCCTTGCGTTTCTGCTTGTCGGAGTAGGACGACTTGTCTCCGCGTGGCATGGTCTGTCTCCTTTCACTGCAACGGAACTGGGGAGCTCCTTTGTAGCGGCGGAGCGCTTTGGCCGAGTGTCGGTCGAGCGGCGCAACCCTCTGTGGGCCGTTGCCGACACGCCGGCCATGCAGATCAGAACTGTCCGGGCAGGTCCGACGTGGTGGCTCGCGCCTTCTCGTCCGAGAACATCGTGGAGATCTCTTGTCCTGCAAGCGGCTGCGGCGACGACGCCACCGGATGGGTGTCGACGGCTTCCGCGGCGTCCGTGATGCAGCCCGCCAAGCCAGCGAGCGTGGCGCACAAAACCAGTGCGGTGAAGGTATGCATGACGGACTCCTCTGCTGCGAATGGGCCTGCAGCCTAGGCGGGTACCTCGAGGGCTACAACCTCATCAGCGCCGTACAAGGTTCGCGGTAGCAAGAAGGCGCGACGGGGGTCGCGCAGCGGCGCCATGCGACCGGCTCGCATGCGGTCGACCCGCTGGACAGCAAGGGCTGCGGTGTAGGACCGGAGCCACCCGAAATCGCGGGATCGCCGTCGTGGGTCCTGGCCGCGAGATCTCCAATCTGGTGCTGGGGCAGTCCGTGCCCCGCATTCAGGAGAGAGCGATGACCAAGCTGAACGAAAAGGACCGCGACAGCCTTGCCGAGTCCCAGTTCGCGTTCGAGAAGCAGCGCAAGGAACCGCTGGAAAACGCGAGCCATGTCCGCAACGCGGTGGCCCGCTTCAACCAGGTGGAAGGCGTCACCGATGCCGAGCGCGATGCCGCGTGGAAGCGCATCCAGGGCGCCGCGAAGAAATTCAACGTCGAGCTGCACGAAACCAGCTGGCGCGACATCGGCCGCAAGAAGACCTGAGCGTTGTCATGACGCGGTCACGGCGGCGATGTAGCTTCGGCCCCCATCGCTGCCTCGACTGAAGATCGCCGGTGCTATGCTGGGCCGACCACCCACCCCCGCATGCAAAACGGTTCCCTGCTCGCTGCCGTCGATCTCGGCTCCAACAGCTTCCGCCTGGAAATCGGGCGGCTGGACCACGGGCAGATCCGCCGGGTTGAATACCTCAAGGAAACGGTGCGCCAGGGCAACGGCCTGGACGAGGACCGCAATCTCCGCATGGAAGCGATGGAACGGGGCTGGGCCTGCCTGGCGCGTTTTGCCGAGCGGCTCTCCGGCTTCAAGCCCGGCCAGGTGCGCGCGGTGGCGACGCAGACCTTGCGCGAGGCGCGCAATCGCGAGGTGTTCCTGATCCGTGCGCGTTCGATCCTCGGTTTCCCGATCGACGTGATTTCCGGGCGCGAGGAAGCGCGGCTGATCTACCAGGGCGTGGCCCACCTGCTGCCGCAATCGGACGAGAAGCGGCTGGTCGTCGACATCGGCGGCCGCTCCACCGAACTGATCCTGGGCCAGCAGTACCGCGCCGACGTCACCGCGAGCTACCGCGTGGGCAGCGTGGGATGGTCCATGCGCTATTTCCCCGACGGCCAGTTGAGCCCCGCTGCGTTCGAGCGCGCCGAGATCGCGGCCCAGGCCGTGCTGGACGAGGCGCTCGGATCCTTCACGGCCGGCAGCTGGGAAGTGGCGTACGGATCCTCGGGCACCATCGGCGCGGTGGCCGACGTGCTGGCCGCGTCCGGACGGGGCAACGGCGAAATCACGCGCGCCGGCCTGGACTGGCTCCTGTCGGAACTGGTGCTGGCCCGCAACGCCGACCGCGTGCGGCTGCCGGGCCTGAAAGACGACCGCCGCCCCGTCATCGGCGGCGGACTGAGCGTGCTGCGCGCCGTGTTCTCCGTGCTGGGACTCGATCGCATGCAGCCGGCCCAGGGCGCCCTGCGGCAAGGCGCGCTCTATGACCTGCTCGATCGCGAGCATGCCGAGACCGACGTGCGCACGGCCACGGTCGAACGCCTGTCGCGGCAGTTCGCCGTCGATGCGGCGCAGGCACGCAGGGTCGTGGACGTCGCCTGCAAGCTGCTGCGCCAGCTGCGGCCGGGCGGACCCGAGGGCGAGCAGCAGCAGAACGAACGCGACCTGGGCTGGGCGGCGCGCCTGCACGAGATCGGCACGCTGATCTCGCACAGCGACTCGCACAAGCACGGCGCCTACATCCTGGACAACGCGGACGCGGCCGGCTTCTCGCAGGCGGAACTGCACCGGCTGGGCCTGCTGGTGCTGGGGCACCGCGGCAAGCTGCGCAAGCTGGAGGCGGATTTCGACGACGTGCTGCTGGTGCAGCAGCTGGCGTGCCTGCGGCTGGCCGTGATCCTTTGCCACGCGCGGCGCGACCCCGACCTGCGCGGACTGCGCCTGGCGCTGGCCGGGCGCTCGTTCTCGCTCACGGTGCCGGACAAGTGGGCCGCTGCCTATCCGCAATCGCTGCACCTGCTGCGCGAGGAAGCGGTGGCCTGGCAGAAGATGCCCTGGAGCTTCACCCTCGCCTGACGCGGCGCTGGCGCTGCCCGCCTCGCTGTCACGCGGTTGAGCTGGGTACGAAAGCTGCCTATACTATTTATACCGTATATACGGTTTTTACCCAGAAACCCGAGAGGACCGGAGCATGGCAACGAGCACCAAGAAGGCGGCGCCCGCCGCAGGCAAGCCGGGCAAGAAACCCGTGAAGACCGCAACCCGCGCGCGCGCGGTGGCCGCACCGGCGCGCAAGGCCGCTGCGAAGCCCGTCGCGAAGACGGTGGCGGAGCCCGTCACGAAGACCACCCCGGTTCCGCAACAGGAAGCCGGCGCCGACAAGGCCGACAAGGCGAAGAAGCTCAAGCTGGTGCGTGACAGCTTCACCATCCCGAAGGCGGAATACGCGGTGCTGGAGGCGATGAAGCTGCGTGCCGCCAAGCTGGGCCGTCCCACGAAGAAGAGCGAGGTGCTGCGCGCCGGCGTGCAGGCCCTGGCCGCGATGGGCGATGCCGCCTTCCTCGCCTGCGTGGGCTCCGTCCCCGCCGTCAAGACCGGGCGCCCCGCGAAGACCTGAGCTTTCAGTCCCGGTCGGGAGAGCGCACCGCCCACACCAGGGTCTGCGGCCCGCCGGCCTGGTCTTTCCGGCGCAGCCACCAGGCCGCGCCTTTCAGGACCGCGCATTCGCCACCCTGCATCCCCAGCAGTTGCGCGAGCGCCTGGCCCAGCACCGGCTGGTGGCCGACGACCATCACCGGCTGCTTCGCATGCGGCCATTGCGCCGCCCGCAGCAGGTCGGCAGGCAGTCGACCCTGGGCCAGCGCCTCGCTCAGCAGGAAGCTGCGACCGAGCCGAAGCGCCGTCTGCTGGCAGCGCAGCGCCGGGCTGCACAGCACGAGCGTGTCCGCCGGCAGGTGGCGATCCAGCCATGCGCCCATCCGGGCCGCCTGCTTTTCACCGCGCGGCGTGAGTGCGCGGTCCACGTCGGCCTGGTCCCCGCGTTGTTCTTCCGCTTCCGCGTGCCGCCAGAAGACCAGGTCCATGGTCATGCCTCTTCCACGACGGCAACCGCGGCATAGCGGGCCACCAGGGTCGCCTGCGCACCGTGTCCACCCGCCTCTTCCGCGCCCTTGACGCGCCTGTAGCTTCCGTCCGGCTGCAGGTCCCAGGCGTCCCGGTTGTCATTCAGGTAAAGCTGCAGGCACTCTTCGACGATGCGCTGGCGCAGCTTCGGGTTCTTCACCGGCCACGCCAGCTCCACCCGCCGCAGCATGTTCCGGTTCATCCAGTCGGCGCTGGAGAGATAGACCTCCTCCTGGTCGCCCGCGCGGAAGTAGAACACCCGCGTGTGCTCCAGGAAGCGGCCGATCACCGAGCGCACGCGGATGTTTTCGCTCAGCCCCGGCACGCCGGCGGGCAGCGTGCAGGCCCCCCGCACGATCAGGTCGATGCGCACGCCGCGCTTGCCGGCACGCACCAGCGCCTGCATCAGCGGCTCGTCGGTCAGCGCGTTCATCTTCAGGATGATGCGTGTCTCCACGGCGCCACCGGCCGCGGCGCCGACCCGGTCGACCTCTTCGACCAGCCGCCGCTGCAGCAGCATGGGGGCCAGCCACACGTGGTTCAGCTTCGGCAGCTTGCTCTGGCCGGCCAGGTGGACGAACACCTGGTCGATGTCGGCCGTCAGCTGCGGGTCCGCCGTCAGGTGGCTCAGGTCCGTGTACAGCCGCGCGGTGCCCAGGTTGTAGTTGCCGGTGGACAGGTGGGCATAGCGCACCAGCGCGTCGCCTTCGCGCCGCGTCACCAGCAGCATCTTGGCGTGCGTCTTGAGGCCGACCACGCCGTACACCACCTGCGCGCCGACCGCCTCCAGCGCCTCGGCCCAGTTGATGTTGGCCTCCTCGTCGTAGCGGGCCTTGAGTTCCACCACCACGGTGACCTCCTTGCCGCGGCTCACCGCCTCCAGCAGCAGGTCCACCAGCTGCGAGTCCTTGCCGGTGCGGTAGATGGTCTGCTTGATCGCCAGAACCTGCGGGTCGTGCACGGCTTCGCGCAGGAAGGCGAGCACGCCCTCGAAGCTTTCGAACGGCTGGTGGATCAGCACGTCCTGCTTCTTCAGCTGGTCGAAGATGGGCCGGCCGGGGACCAGGTCGCGCGGGTACACGGGGACATGGGGCGGAAACAGCAGCTTGGGCGCGTCCACCAGGTCGATCATCTGCTGCAGCCGCACCAGGTTGACCGGCCCGTGCACGCGATAGAGCGCCGCCGGCGGCAGCCCGAACTGCGCCATCAGGAAATCCGACAGGTATTCCGAACAACCGGCGGAGACTTCCAGCCGCACGGCCTGGCCGTAGTGCCGCTGCTGCAGCCCGAGGCGCAGCGCAGTGCGCAGGTTGCGCACGTCTTCCTCGCCGACCGCGAGTTCCGAGTGGCGCGTCAGCCGGAACTGCGAGAACTCGCCGACGCTGCGCCCGGGAAACAGCAGGTCCAGGTGGGCGCGGATCACGCTGGAGAGCGACACCAGCAGATGCTTCTTGCCCGCCACCTTGGCCGGCATCGGGATCAGGCGCGGCAGCACGCGCGGCACCTTGACGATCGCGATCTCGTTTTCACGCCCGAAGGCGTCCTTGCCGGCCAGCCGCACGATGAAGTTGAGCGACTTGTTGGCGACCTGCGGAAAGGGGTGCGCGGGATCGAGCGCGACCGGGACCAGCAAGGGCCGCACCTCGCGCTCGAAGTATTCCTCCACCCATTCCTTCTGGCGCACGTTGCGGTCGCCGTGCGAAACGATCTCGATCCCCTCCCTGGCGAAGGCCGGCATGAGCTCGTCGTTGTAGAGCGCGTATTGCCGTTCCACCAGCCGGTGGGCGGTGGCGGAGATCTTCTCGAAGCTGCGGATGCTGTAGGTGCCCGTCAGCCCGCCGGCAATCGCGGCCGACAGGTGCTCCGCCGCACGGACCTCGAAGAATTCGTCCAGGTTGGACGAGACGATGGTCAGGAAGCGCAGGCGCTCGAGCAGCGGCACCCCCGGCCGCTGGGCCCAGTCGAGCACCCGCTCGTTGAAGGCGAGGATGCTGTGATCGCGATCGAGAAAGGGCACAACCGATGCGGCGGCGTCGCACATGGGGGAGATGTGGGAATTGTGACGTACACGTGACAGTGTTGAGCATCGTCATGACAGGATCGTGACAGGGCCCCCTGCGGCGCCGAATCGCGCGAAACTCGCAGACCGATGGCCGAATTCGAGCTCAAGTTCCAGGTTCCGCCCGACCAGGCCGACCAGGTCGAGGCGGCCCTGCGGCGTGGCAAGGCGGACAGCCAGCGCCTGCGCGCGCGTTACTTCGACACGCCCGACGAGGCTCTGGCGGATAAGGCGCTGGTCCTGCGCCTGCGGCAGGAGGGCGGCCAGTGGGTGCAGACGGCCAAGGGCCCCGGCCGTAGCGCGTTCGACCGGCTGGAGCACAACGCACCGGTCGCCGATGGCGAGACGGCGCAGCCGGACCCGGCCCGCCACGACGGCCACGCGGTCGGTGCTGCGTTGCGCGCGGCACTGAAGGGTGTTCGGGGTGAATTGCAGGCCACGTTCGAGACCGACGTGACGCGGCTGGCTCGCACGATGAAGACAGCCGGCAGCGCCGTCGAGGTCGCCTTCGACCGCGGCGAGATCCGCTCCGGCGGCAACACGCTGCTGGTGCTGGAGGTCGAATTCGAACTGAAGGAAGGCAACCCGTCCGCGCTGTTCGAGCTGGCGGCAACCTGGTGCGAGAAGCACGGCCTCTGGCTGGACCCCCTGTCGAAATCCGGTGCCGGCCGGCGGCTCGCGCACGGCGACGCAGGCGGGCCGCCGCAGGAAGCGAGTGCGGTGCCACCGGCGGACACCGCCCAGGGTCTGGCAGCGGCCATCCTCGATGCCGCCATGCAGCAGGCGCTCTGGAACGCCCGCGAACTGGCCGCGGGCACCGGCGGCGACGAACACATTCACGAGCTGCGTGTCGGCCTGCGCCGGCTGCGCACCGCGCTGCGGGAACTGGGGCAGCACACGCGGATGGAGCCCCTGGACCCGGCGGTGGAAGGCACGCTGGAGGAACTGTTCTCGACGCTCGGCGCGCACCGGGACGGCGCGACGCTGCTGCCGCAGCTGCAGCGGGAACTCGCGGCGCAGGGCAGCCCCGCCCTCCCCTGGCAGCCCGAGCTCCCCGACGTAGGCGCAGCCGTGCGCGGCCCCGCCGTGCAGGCGGCCTGGCTCCAGCTGCTGGCCCGCATCGAAGCGCTGCGGGAGGCCGCGGGCGGGACGGCTGCTGCGGGGACCAAGGGCCTGCGCAAGGTGGTGCGCAAGCGGCTGGCGAAACTGCATGACCGGTGCGCGGAAGATGGCAGCCGCTTCGTGGCTCTCGCCCAGGCGCAGCGGCACCGCGTGCGCAAGCGGCTGAAACGCCTGCGCTACCTGGCGGAACTGACACGGCCCCTGTTCCGCGGCCGCGAGGTGGACCGGTACGTCGGGTCGCTGAAGAAGCTGCAGGACGCACTGGGGCGCTACCAGGATGCCTGCGCCGGCCGGGCGCTGTTCGAGGCGCGCGCCGCGGACGACGCCGGCGCCTGGTTTGCGGTGGGCTGGCTCACCCTGCGCGAGGAGGAACTGGCCCGCGACTGTGCCCGCGCCTGCCGCAGGATGGAGAAGAAGGCCCGCCCCTTCTGGGACTGACCGTCCCCGCGCGGCCATGCCTTGACCTAGGATGGGGCATGAGCAAGAACAAACGGCCGAGCACGAAGACCCAGGACCGCTATCGGCACGCCGACCCCGGCCGGCCGTTCGACCTCTCCGCCATCGACCCCGGCGACAAGCCCTGTTCCAGCGGCAAGAAAGCGGCGGACGAACAGAAGGTGGAGGAACTCGCGGTCGAACTCGACGGCCTGCAGAACCTGCTGTTCGCCGACGCGCGGCACAAGCTGCTGGTGGTGCTGCAGGGCACCGACACCAGCGGCAAGGACGGCACGCTGCGGGGCGTCTTCAGCCGAATGACGCCGCTGGGCGTGCGCACGGTCGCATGGAAGGCGCCGACCGAAACCGAGCGCGCGCACGACTTGCTCTGGCGCATCCATGCCCAGGTGCCGCGCGCCGGCGAGATCGTCGTCTTCAACCGCAGCCACTACGAGGACGTCCTCGTGCCGTGGGTGCTGGGCAGCCTGCCGGAAGAGCAGCTGCTGCAGCGCTATGCGCAGATCAACGACTTCGAGCGGATGCTCACCGAGACCGGCACCACGGTGGTCAAGTTCATGCTGCACATCTCCTCGGACGAACAGCGCAAGCGCCTGCAGCAGCGCATCGACGACCCGACCCGGCGCTGGAAATTCCAGCGCGACGACCTCGAGGTGCGCAAGAAGTGGGATGAATACCAGCGCGCCTACGAGCGCGCCATCTCGATGACCGGCACGCCCTGGGCGCCGTGGACGGTGGTGCCCGCCGACTCCAAGACCCACCGCAACCTGATGATCGCCACGGTGCTCCGGCAGGTGCTGCAGGGCATGGACCTGTCCTTCCCGGACGACCCCACCATCGCTTCGATCAAGGTGGTCTGAAGCCGGCGCCCGACGGTTCAGGCTGCGCCGCTCACCAGCCGCTCGTGCTCGTGGCCCAGCGTGCGCGACAGGCCGTTCGCCGCCTCGCGCAAGGCCTTCACCACGGGGCCGGTCCAGCGGTGGTCGAAGCTGCCCTTGTAGCCCAGCACCGTGAGGCTCAGGACCAGCCGGCCGCGATCGTCGAACACGGGCGCGGCGAAGGCGCTCATGCCCTGCATGAAGTCGCCCTGGGCGCGGGCGATGCCGCGCTGGCGCACCTGCTCGATGCTCTCCAGGTCGTCCGAACTCCCCTCTTCCTCCTGGCCGGCCCGCGCCGCGTAGTCCCGCACCAGTTCCTGCGGCATGAAGGCGGCGAAGATGCGGCCGGTGGCCGAGCGGTACAGGGGAAACACGGAACCCAGGCCGACGTTGACCATGACCGGATGCGCGGGCTGCTCCCAGCGCACGACGGTCGGGCCGAAGCTGCCCCACACCGAAACGGCGACCGTGTGGCCGGTTTCCGCGCACAGGCGCTCGGCCTCGCGCGACGCCAACGAGATCGGCTCGATGGTGGCCAGGCACGACAGGCTGAATTCCAGCGCCACGGGGCCGATGCCGTAGAGCCCCGTCTCGGGGTCCTGGGTCACGAATCCGGCGCGCGTGAAGCTCACCAGGTAGCGGTGGGCCTTGCCGGGGGAGACGCGGGCCTGGTCCGCCACGGCCGTGAGCTTCATCGGCCGCCGGTTGTGCGCGAGCACCAGCATCAGGGCCAGGCCCATCTCCAGCGACTGCACGCCGCCCTGCACATCGGTTTTCTTCTTCCTGGATGCGGTTGGTGTCATGGCTGCTCGCCACTGTAAGCGAAGGCCGGCCGGGTGTTTGCTCGCTTGACAACGGGCCTCCGAGATTTTTACATTTGGCGGAAATCATTTCTGCAGGACGGAAACAATGCTGACAGGCGACATGCTGCGGCGCTCCGCCGAACGTTTCCCCGACAAGCCGGCGATCGTCTACCGCGGGCCCGAAGGCGCCCGGCGCATCGCATACCGCGCCCTCGACGAGGACGCCAACCGCCTGGCGAACGCGCTGCTCGCGCTGGGCCTGCCCAAGGGCGCGACGGTCTCCATGCTGTCGCGCAACCTGGCGGAGTACGGCACCGTGTTCTTCGGCGTCGCCCGCTCCGGCTTCCTGCAGAACAACATCTCGGTGCTCTATGCCCCCGAGGAACTGGCGTGGGTGCTGAACAAGTCGAAGACGCAGGTCCTCATCTTCGATGCCCAGTTCGCCGACAAGGTGGCGGCGATCCGCAAGGACTGCCCCGGCATCACCAGCTTCGTCTGCATCGGCAACGCGCCGCAGGTGGATGCCCTGCCGTTCGCGCAGTTGCTGGCGCAGGGCGCTCCCACGCCGCCCGAGCTGGTGATCGACGAACGCGACGCCTTCTGCATGACCTACACCGGCGGCACCACCGGCCGGCCCAAGGGCGTGCAGATGAACCACCGGGCCCGGGCGATCACGGCGCACACGGTGGCCTTCGAGGAAAGGCTCACCGACGAGGACGTGGTGGGCATCGTCACCCCCCTGTTCCACGTGGCGGCGCTGAACATCATGTTCCAGCCGGCCGTGCTGGTGGGCGCCACCTCGGTGTTCGTCACGCCCTGGTCGCCCGACGCCTTCCTCGACGCGGTCGAACTGGAACGCATCACCGCCGCCTTCATGGTGCCCACGCAGGCGAACGCGCTGGCCACCCATCCCGAACTCGGTCGCCGGGATCTCTCCAGCTGGACCAAGCTGTCCTTCGCCGGCGCTCCCATGCCGGACTGGGTCCAGACCGAGCTGATGCGTCGCCTGCCCGCGCTGCAACTCACGCAGATCTACGGCCAGTCGGAAATGGGCGTGATCGCGGCGCTGCCGCCGGCCTGCCTGCCCGCCAAGCTGGGGAGCGTCGGCCGCCAGCCGTTCAACATCGACGTGACGGTGCTGCGGTCGGATGGCAGCCGCGCGGCGCCCGGCGAACTGGGCGAGGTGGCCTCGCGCGGCGACAACCTCATGATGTGCTACTTCGACGAGCCGCAGCAGACCGCGGAGTTCTTCCGCGTGGGCGGCGGCTGGGGCCTGTCCGGCGACATCGGCGTCATGGACGCCGACGGCTTCCTCACCCTGGTGGACCGCGCCAAGGACATGCTGATCTCCGGCGGCGAGAACGTCTACCCGAAGGAGATCGAGACCGTGCTGTACCAACTGCCCCAGGTGGCGGAATGCGCGGTGTTCGGCATTCCCGACGACAAGTGGGGCGAGGTGCCGGCCGCCTACCTGCAGCTCAAGGCGGGCGCCACGCTCACCGAGCAGGAGGTGGTTGCCCAGTGCGAGGCGAAGCTTGCCCGCCTGAAGCGCCCGCGCCTCGTGAAATTCGTCGAGGGCTTCCCCAAGACCCCCATCGGCAAGATCCAGAAGAACGTGCTCAAGGAGCCGTACTGGCAAGGCCGCAAGAAGATCTGACGCGCGGCATTTTTTTCATCCTCCGGACCGAACGCATATGAACGACGAGCGCTACGCACACTATGAAGCCCTGACACTGAAGCGGCACGACCACGGCATCCTGGAAATCGTGATGGGCGCGGCCCGCAGCGCCAACAAGAAGCTGTCCACCGCCGACGACCGCATGCACCGCGAGCTGTCCACGATCTGGCTGGACATCGACAAGGACCCGGACACGCGCGTGGCACTCATCCGCGGCGAAGGCAAGGGCTTCTCCGCCGGCGGCGACCTGGGCCTGGTGGAGGAGATGGCGCGCGACTTCCACGTGCGCGCGCGGGTCTGGCGCGAGGCGCGCGACCTGGTCTACAACGTGATCAACTGCAGCAAGCCGGTGGTGTCCGCGATGCACGGGCCCGCGGTCGGCGCCGGCCTGGTCGCCGGACTGCTGGCCGACATCTCGATCGCCAGCAAGACCGCCCGCATCATCGACGGCCACACCCGCCTGGGCGTCGCCGCCGGCGACCACGCCGCGATCGTCTGGCCGCTGCTGTGCGGCATGGCCAAGGCCAAGTACTACCTGCTGCTGTGCGAGGCGGTGTCCGGCGAGGAGGCCGAGCGCATCGGCCTGGTGTCCCTCACCGTGGACGAGGCCGACCTGGTGCCGCGCGCCTTCCAGGTCGCCGAGCAGCTGGCCAAGGGATCCTCCACCGCCATCCGCTGGACCAAGTACGCGCTGAACAACTGGCTGCGCATGGCGGGCCCGAACTTCGACACCTCGCTCGCGCTGGAGTTCATGGGCTTCGCCGGCCCCGACGTGCACGAAGGCATCGCCTCGCTGCGCGGGCGGCGCCCGCCCAACTTCGAACCGGGCTGCCCGTTCTAGGAACGCCGCATGCGCATCCAACTGCAAGGCAGGACGGCCCTGGTGCTGGGCGGCACGCGCGGGCTGGGCTGGGGCTGCGCCCAGGCGCTCGCCGAGGCCGGTGCGCGCGTGATCGTCAATGGCCGCGACGCCGCGCACGGCCAGGCCGCCGCGGCGCAGTTGCCGCGCGGCGCCTTCGTCGCAGGCGACATCGGCGACGACGCGGAACGCGCCGCGCTGGTGGCGGGGGTCGATGCCCTCGGCGCGCCCGACATCATCGTCACCAACGCCGGCGGCCCGCCGGCGGCGCCCTTCGAGGAAACCGAGCTCGCGCAATGGCGCCAGGGCTACGAGACCAACCTGATCGGCCCGCTGGAGATCGTGCGCCACTGGCTGCCGCGCATGCGCGCGCAGCGCTTCGGCCGCATCATCAACATCACCTCCTTCGTCGTGAAGGAGCTGTATCCCAACATGGCGCTGTCCAACAGCCTGCGCGTGGGGCTCACCGGCGCCATGGGTTCCCTGGCGCGCGAAGTGGCCGCCAGCGGCATCACCGTCAACGGCATGCTGCCGGGGCTGATGGACACGGGCGCCCTGCAGCGCGTGTTCCGCGACCGCAGCCAGCGCCAGGGCATTCCCGAAGACCAGGTGAAGGCGCAGATGGCGCAGGGCGTTCCCATGGGGCGCCTGGGCACGGCGGAGGACTTCGGCCCGCTGTGCGCCTTCCTCGCCTCGGACCTGGCGGCCTACATCACCGGCCAGAACATCTGCATCGACGGCGGACTGACCCGCTCCACGATCTGAGCGAGCCGCCCCCGATCCGTAATCAAAACACTGGAGACCAAGACATGAGGCAATTCCACCTGAAGGTGCTTTCGGCCGCGCTCGGCCTGCTTTTTGCATCGGCCGCGCCCGCGCAGGGCGTGTCCGACGGCGTGGTGCGCATCGGCGTCGCGACCGACATGACCGGTGCGCTGTCCGACCTGTCCGGCCGCGGCTCGGCGATGGCGGTGCGGATGGCGGTCGAGGACTTCGGCGGCAAGGTGCTGGGCCAGCCGATCGAAGTGCTGGAGATGGACCACCAGAACAAGGCCGACATCGCCGCCAGCAAGGTGCGCGAGTGGTTCGACGTGCAGAAGGTCGACATGATCACCGACCTGACCAACTCCGCCGTCGCGCTCGCGGCCATCGGCGTGGCCAAGGACAAGAACCGCATCGCGATCGTCAACGGCGCCGGCACGACCCGCATCACCAACGATGCCTGCACCGCCACCAGCGTGCACTACGCCTGGGACACGTACGCGGTGGCCAACGGCACGGCCAAGGCGATCGTGAAGAAGGGCGGCACCACCTGGTACTTCCTGACCGCCGACTACGCGTTCGGCCAGCAGAGCGAGAAGGACGTGACCGAGGTGGTGAACGCCTCGGGCGGCAAGGTGCTGGGGTCGGTGCGCCACCCGCTCGGTGCCAGCGATTTTTCCTCGTTCATCGTGAGCGCGAAGGCCTCGGGCGCCAAGATCATCGGCCTGGCCAACGGCGGGGCCGACACGATCAACGCAATCAAGGCCGCGCAGGAATTCGGCGTCGATCCGGCCAAGCAGAACCTCGCGGGCCTGGCTGTCTTCATCACGGACATCCATGGCGCCGGCCTGAAGGCCGCGCAGGGCCTGCTGCTCACCGAAGCCTTCTACTGGGACCAGAACGAGCAGACCCGCCAGTGGTCGCGCCGCTTCTTCGAACGCATGAAGAAGATGCCGACCGCCATCCAGGCGGCCAACTATTCGTCCACGCTGCACTACCTGCGCGCCGTGAAGGAAGCCGGAACCGACGCCACCCCGGCGGTGATGGCCAAGATGAAGAGCATGAAGATCAACGACTTCTTCGCCCGCAACGGCACCATCCGCGAAGACGGCCGCATGGTGCACGACATGCTGCTGGTGCAGGTCAAGCGGCCGCAGGAGTCGAGCTATCCGTGGGACTACTACAAGGTCGTCGCCACCATCCCCGGGGACGAAGCCTTCCAGCCGCTCGCACGCTCTGCGTGTCCCCTGGTGAAGCGCTGAGGCCCTTGCAGCGGGCGCGGGGGTCAGGCCGCGCCTGGGCTGCCCAGGAGCTGTGGTCCATGCCCGCAGTCGCTACACGCCGACGGGGTAGCCCAGCTCGACGTCGCAGAGGGCCTGGCCTCCACGCACACCGAAGTTCTCGGCGGGCAGTTCGAAGAGGCGAATGAGCACGCAGTCCGGGGGGATGCCGACGACTGAGAACGCCTCCGTGATGAAGCGATAGAGGCTGCGCTTCGCCTCGACGGAGCGGCCGGGCAGAAGATAGATGCTGACGTTGGTGAGCCACTCCGGGCTTCGACAGTCGGTGCGACCCAGGAAGCGATGCGGTTGATGAACGACGAGCGTGACGTTCCGATGTGCGGGAGCGACTTTGAACCCGCGGACGATGGCGTCGTGCACGCTCTCGAGCAGGTACGTCTCGTGTTCAGGTGAATAGCTGCGTCGGATCTCGACGACGGCACTCGGCATCGTGGGTTCCTTGGTTGGGCGACGTGACAATGATGACAGCCAGCCTAGATGGCGTCGGCATAGGCCACAAAAGCAACCCCCAGCGCCAACAGGAGGCACAGCGGGGAATACACCAGCGTATCGAGCCGCGCGAACTTCGACCCGCGCACACGCTTGAAGAAGCCCACGTACCTGAAATCGCCGATGGCGCGCGCAAGGAGCCCGAACGCAAGCAAGCCGGACGACCAGGAAAGCACGCGACGAGGCACCGCGACGGGAAGCAGCCCCGCCGTCGCCAGGACCAGGGCTGCAAAGACGAACAAGGCCACTGCAACCAGCAGGGTGGAGGTCCGCGAGGGAACGAACAAGGGCCGACCCGCCAGGCTGGGTACTGCCCCTGATTCCGAGCCCGACCTGCTGGCGCCGGTGGACAGCGCCATCTTCAAGTGCCACAGCGCCAGGATCACGAAGATGACGGACACGGCACTGGAAACAGCGGTGGTCATGCGCCTGCCGGCTTAGCCGCCAATTCTCGGGTTCTCAACGGTCACGTCCCATGGGATCCTCCCGGGAAGCCTGCTGCCCCAGCTGTTCGGCGAGTCCGATGAGAATTCCTTCGGGACCACGGATATAGCAGAGCCGGTACATGTTTTCGTACTGCACGACTTCGCCGACGAGCTTCGCGCCGCGTTTGCCGAGCCGGACGAGCGTATCGTCGATGTCCTCCACGGCGAACATGACGCGAAGGTAGCCGAGAGCGTTCACTGGGGCGACTCGGTGATCGGCGACCACGGGCGGCGCGAGAAAGCAGGACAACTCGAGCCGGCTGTGACCGTCCGGCGTGCGCATCATGGCGATCTCGACGCGCATGCCGCGCAGTCCGGTGACGCCGTCAGCCCAGTCTCCTTCGACGGGAGCCCGCCCCTCGAGCTCCAGACCAAGTTCGGTGAAGAACTCGATGGCGGCATCGAGTTCTTCCACCACGATGCCGACGTTGTCCATGCGCTTGACTGTCATGAGGGCTCCTTGGCGTCTAACGTTGGAGTGAACCGGCAGGCAGGACGTCCGTGCCGAACGACCTGGTCGACCGCAACTTAGGCGGCCTCCGCATGGAACTTCACGCCGAGGGCTCGGACCACCTTCAGGACGGTGGCGAAGCTTGGATTGCCATCCTCGCTCAGGGCCTTGTAGAGGCTCTCGCGGCTCAGCCCAGCATCTCGCGCCACCTGGCTCATTCCTTTGGCGCGGGCAATGTCTCCGAGTGCGCGTGTGATACCCGCGACGTCCTCGGGCGCTTCCTCAAGCCATGCGTCCAAATACGCTGCCATCTCTTCGGGCGTACGAAGTTGCTCCGCAACGTCGTATGTGACCGTTTTCGTTCGCGGGGCCGCGGCCACCTTCGACTTCACTACTGCCTTGACCATCACGACTCCTTCAGACCACTCACCAGTGAGATCGCAGTCTCTATGTCCTTTTGCTGCGATGACTTGTCGCCTCCGGCAAGAAGAACGATCAGAACTCCAGCACGTTCTGTGTAGTAGACCCGATACCCCGGCCCCACATCGATCTTGAGCTCGCACACGCCGTGCGTCAGAGCCCGGTGTTGTCCAGGATTGCCGTGGACCAACCGATCCACTCGAACCTGAATTCGCGCGCGACCGACTCTGTCTCGGAGGGAGTTGATCCAATCTCGGTAGACCTCGGTCATCTCCACGCGCATGCGCGGAGTGTATCCCATGGGATACAGGCCGTCAAACTCGACTGGAGCTCGGATTTGCGGTCGAACGTCGGCGAAGACCGGCGGACTAGTTCTGAATCCTCTGCTTTCCCGCTTTGGGCATGTGCACCTCCGTTAGGTGAAGGTGTCCACTAAACCGATACAAGCTCCGCGTCCGTGTCGATTGATGGGATGGACTCCTCTCGTTTTTCGCGCCAGATTGGCGCACTGGTCTTCATTGGCGTGGGGATCAGGTCTTCAACGAAAGGAGTCCGACATGGATGCTACAACCGTCGCCGTCGATCTTGCAAAGACTGTTTTCCAGGTGGCCGAGGCTGATGCGCAAGGGCGCCTCGTTGGCTCGCATCGGCTGACCCGCGCGCAGTTCGAGCGCTTCTTTGGCAACCGCACGGCCGCACAAGTCGTGATGGAAG
>NZ_JBFUKP010000027.1:0-49520 GCF_056400765.1 Ramlibacter sp. P4_H7 | reverse complement strand
TCCCCGCGGCGCGCCGGCCGCGGCACGCGGGCGCGGCGCCTGGCGCAGGCTGCTGGTGCTGGTCGCCGGCAGCCTGCTGGCGCTGACGGCCTTCGCATCGCACTCCGAGGCCGAAGCAGAAGGGGGCGTGCTCGACCTGATGGCGCCAGGCGCCACGAGCAACATCCATGCGCTACGCGGCGAATGGCGTTTCGCCTGGCAACGCTTCAGCGACCCCTTGGGCACCGAGACGCTGCCCGCGTTCGCAACGGTGCCCGGCTCCTGGAACGACATCAGCGCCGACGGCAAGCCGTCCGGGCCGGATGGCTTCGGCAGCTACAGCCTGGAAGTACGGTGCCCCGTGGGTGAGCGGCTGGCGCTGTCCGTTCCCGCGCAGCGCACCGCCATGCGCCTGTTCGTCAACGGCAAGCTCGCCGTGTCCCAGGGCGATCCCGGCGCTTCCGCAGCGGAGGCACGGCCGGCGATCGGCCGGCGCGCGGCGCTGACCGACCCCTTCGCGTGCCCTCTGCGAATCACGGTCCACGTGTCAAACTACTCGCACCGCTCGGGCGGCTTCGTGCGCGAACCCATGGTCGGTCCGATCGACGAACTCGCGCCCGTCTCCAAGCAGCGGCTCGCTCTCGACACCATCCTGCTGGGCGCCTACCTCGTCCTCGGTATCGCCCCGCTGTTCTTCTACCTGGCCCGCCGCAAACACAGGACGCCGGTGCTGTTCGGCCTGTTCTGCCTGGCGCAGGCCGTGTACGCCGACATGACCGGGGAACGCCTGCTGCTGCAGCTGAGCGGGGGCGAAACGGCCTGGGACCTGTACCTCAAGCTGGAATACGCCGCCTGGTTCTGCTCGATGGCGCTGTTCACGCTCCTGCTGGACACCATCTTCCCGCGGGCCATGCATGCCCGCGTGGTGCGCGCAGGCACGGCGGCCTGTGTCGTCGGCATCCTGGTGGTGGCGGTGACCCCGGCACGCGTGTTCAGCCACATCGTGTTCTTCGGCCAGGGCCTGGGCGTGGCGCTCGGGGTGTACATCACGTTCGCGATGGCCCGCGCGGCCTACCAGCGCCGCGACGACACGATGGTGGCCCTGGCGGGCATGGCCTTCCTGCTGCTGGCCGTGGTGACGAGCGTGCTGCAGTCCTATGCGGGAGTCACGCAGCCGGGCGTCACCGCCCTGGGCCTCTTCGGCTTCGTGCTGACGCCGGCGATCGTGCTGCTGCGGCGGACGGCGCGCGCGCTCAATGTGGAGGAGCAGCGCGGCGCAGAGCAGCGCGAGAAGATGGACCTGCTGGTCCGCGCCACCCACGCGGGCATCCTGGACTGGGACTACTCACGCAACCTCACGCGCTATTCGCCGCGGCTGCTGGAGATCATGGGCTATCCGCCGGACACCGACACCACGGGGTGGCGCCTGTTCTTCGAGCACGTCCATCCGGCCGACCGCGCGATCGTGCAGGACGCCTTCATGGGCCAACTGCGCGACCGATCGCTGCGCGGCGGGGAAACGCGGCACAACCCGCACGAGTACCGGCTGCAGCGCCGGGACGGCAGCCCGGTCTGGGTGCACGCGGAGGCGATCAGCCTGCGCGCCGACGACGGCCGCACGCTGCGCTACATCTGCTCCTTCCTCGACATCACCGACCATCGCGCAGTGGCCGAGGGCCTGCAGCGGCAGAACGCGGCGCTGGCGGAGAACACGCGGCTGCGCGAGGACGTGGAGCGCATGTCGCGGCACGACCTGAAAACGCCGCTGAACAGCATCATCGGCGTGGCCCGGCTGCTGCAGGAAGACGCCGGCATGGCCGCCGAGCACCGCAAGCTGCTGGCCATCGCGGAGCGCGCCGGCTACCGCATGCTGGAGATGGTCAACCTGTCGCTGGACCTCTCGCGCATGGAGCTGGGCACCTACGATTTCCGGCCGCAGGCCGTGAACCTCGTGGAGGTGATTTCGCGCGTGCTCGTCGACCTGCAGGGGCTCGCGCAGTCGGCCCAGGTCCGCTTGCGCGTGCAGCCGGAGCTTGGCGAACCGCTGTATGCGCGCGCCGAGGAACTCCTGTGCTACTCGATCCTCGGCAACCTGGTGAAGAACGCGATCGAAGCCACGCCGCAGGGCGGCACGGTGGACATCGCGCTGGAGCCCGGGGAGGCGCTGCGTGTCCGGGTGGGCAACCCGGGCCGGGTTCCGGACGGGCTGGCCCGCCGCTTCTTCGACAAGTACGTCACCGCCGGCAAGAACGGCGGCACGGGACTGGGCACCTACTCCGCGCGCATGATGGCGCGGGTGCAGGCCGGCGAACTGGAGATGCGCACCGGCGACGCGGGCACGGTGCTCACGCTCACCTTGCGGGCCCTGGATTCGGAACAGCCGCCGCCGGAACGCCACCCCGCCGAAGTGTTCGCGCCGCGGGTGGCGCTGGGCGCCGCGGACTTCGCGCCGCGCCGCCTGCTGCTGGTGGACGACGACGAATACAACCGCCTGCTGCTGATGCGCTTCCTGCCCACGCCCCCATTCACGGTGGACACGGCCGGCAATGGCCTGGCGGCGATCGAGGCAGCCGCCCGGCACTGGCCGGACATCGTGCTGATCGACCAGGAGATGCCCGTGATGAACGGCCTGGAAACCGTGGCCTGGCTGCGCCAGCGCGAACGGCGCGAAGGCCGGCCGGGCTGCCTCATCGTGATGATGTCCTCCAACGACGACGCGCATTCGATCCGGCGCGGCCTGGAGGCGGGCAGCAACCGCTACCTCACCAAGCCGTTCACGCGCGAAGCCTTGCTCGCGCTCCTGCGCGAACTCGATGGCGGCGCCGCGGCGACGCCGCAGCAGCTGCCTCTTGCCCCGGACGTGCCACGCCCCGGCGAACATCCGGTGCCCGCACGCCCCGACGCGCCGGTCACGGTGGATCCCGGCCTGCTGCAGGAGGTCCCGGCCTTCCTGGATTCGCGCCGCCGGATGGTCGAGGCCATGATGGCCGCGCTGGCAGGGGACAACCGCGTGCAGCTGCGGACCGTCGCGCACCGCGCGGCCGGCGGCCTGGCCCTGTTCGGGTTCCAGTGGGCGGCCTGGCAAAGCCGCGGGATCTCGGCGCGCGCGGCGGAAGGGGATGCGGGGACGCTGCGGGAAGACATCGAGCGGCTCCGCGAGCACCTGCAGTCGGTGCAGGTGGAATGAACAAGGGCGGCCGAAGCCGCCCTGCTGCCATCAACGGCGGCGGTGCTGCGGCGGCGCGCCGGTGGTGCCGCGGTTGGGCAGGTGGCGGAACATGATCCGCCCCTTGGTGAGGTCGTAGGGGGACAGTTCCAGGCTCACCAGATCCCCGGCGATGATGCGAATGTGGTTCTTGCGCATCTTGCCGCCGGTATAGGCCACCAGTTCGTGACCGTTGTCCAGGATCACGCGGTACCGCGAGTCCGGCAGGATTTCGGCCACGCGGCCGTTCATTTCGATCAGTTCTTCCTTCGCCATGCAGGTCCTTCTGGCACAACCGGCGCCCGCTTTCGCGGGCGGTTTCGCCGACCCTGTTCCGCAGGGCGGCGCCAACCGGTGGATACAAACCGGCCAAGCGGCCGGAGCCTGCAAACCGGGCTGTCACGTCGCCTGCGCTTCGCAGGGGGCGGGGTTTGCATTCGGGCCAGTGGCGCACCACGCACTCCAGCCCTACTCCGCGATTGTAAGCGGGCTTGCCGGTGGCCGCAGTTCGGGCGCGCTCAGGTCGAGCGCGATGCGAACCATTTGCTGCTTGAGCCATTGGCGCCGCCACTCGCATCCAACTACGGCAGGTGAAGTGCGGCGCTGTCTCCTGGAGGGACGATGCCTGAGCGGCGCGGCCTGCGAGCCGCCCAGGCACGGGCTCAGCGGCCCGACAGGCCGTTGATGCCGTCCACCACCATCATGGAGCCGACGGCGATCAGCAGGATGTCGCCGGCCACCTGGACGTACTTGTGGCCGACCGGCACCGGCGGCAGGCTGATGAGGACCTGGTGCGGCACCGGGTAGGTGACCACCGTGGTCGGCAAGGGTTGGCCGACCTGCCACTTCTTCGCCTGCCCCGGCGGCATGCAGCCGTTGTTCTTCTTGGCCAGCCCGGGCGGGCACGCCTTGCCGTTGTGGCCGGCCGATGCGTAGTACGTGTGCACCGCGTTGCGGTTGCCGTCGTCGAAATACGCTCCGGGCTTGGGTGACTTGCCAGCCGTGCTCGCACTCTTGCCGCCGCCCTCGCCGCCGGACTTGGCTTGCGACTTGCCACCCTTGCTGTTGCCGTTGCCCTTGCCATGTCCGGATCCACCGGACTCGTCGACCGCCTGCTTGGTCTCCCCACCGGCATTTCCGTTGCCCTTGCCGCCGCCGGCCCAGGGCGGCTGCGCGAGTGCAGGGGCGGCCGCGATGCTGCTCGCAAGCAGCAGGGCAAACAGGCGCGATCCGCGGTGCATCGTGTTCATGGCGTCTCCTTCTTCGATTGGGTCTTTCACCAACGGTGAGCGTCGGCCCACCGTTGACCTGACCCGTGTCGGAGAAGAAGCCGTTTACCGCATGAGACGACCGGACGGTCGCGCGCTGCGGTCAGACGGCGGCAAGCGCAGGCGCCACGGCGGCCTGCGTAAGGCCCAGGCGCTCCGGCGAGATGTACTGCTGGCGGTACTGCTCGAACGGCATCGTGTCCGCGGCCTCGACGGCGGCCTGGTCCGCCAGCGACTGCCTGGCGACGGTCTCCATGCGCGCGTGCAGTCCGCCGGTGTAGGGCAGCTTGAGCAGCTTGCTCTTGGTCAGTTCGGACTGCGCCAGCGTGAAGGCGGCGAAGCTGTTGTCCTGTTCGCGGGCCATCGCCGACAGCACGCGCGCCGAAGGCAGCATGTCGGGGTTGTCCAGCAACGCCTCGGCGGCCCGCAGGGCATCGCCGTAATCGGTGGTGTCGTGCACGGTGTCGAGCAAGGCCGCGATCGGAGCGCATTCGGCAACGATCTGCGCGCCCCACTCCGTGAGCTTGGCTTCGCGCCCGTCGCGCTCCAGCGCCAGCCCCGGCTGCCGCCCGAAGGCCGCGGTCCGGTGCTGGTTGCGGCCGAGCGCGGCGATCTCCTGCGGCGTGTCGTCCGGGCTGTCCGCCAGCAGGCAGTGCAGCAGGAAGATGTCGAGGAAGCGGATCGTCTGCGCCTTGATGCCGATCGGCACAAAGGGGTCGAGGTCCATCAGCCGCACCTCGACATACTCGACGCCGCGTTCGCGCAGCGCATGCAGCGGGCGCTCGCCGGGGCGGATCACGCGCTTGGGACGGATGGTGCCGTAGAACTCGTTCTCGATCTGCAGCAGCGTGGTGGCGAGCTGGTTGTACTCGCCGCCGGGATTCAGGATGCCGACCTTCTCGTACGCGGGGTACGGCTTGGTGAGCGCCTCGTGCAGCGACGCGGCGTAGCCTTCGAGGCTGTTGTAGCTCACGGCCAGGCTCGCCTGCGCATCGCTCTGGTAACCCAGGCGGCCCATGCGCAGCGACGTGCCGTAGGGCATGTACACGGTGCCCGGCGACAGCGTCTGCAGTTCGTGCTTGCGCCCCGCCACGAAGGTGGAGCACGCGGCCGGCGACGCGCCGAACAGGTACAGCAGCAGGAAGGCGTGCCGGCGGAAGTTGCGGATCAGGCCGAAGTACTCGGCGTCGCTGACGCCCGGCAGCGACCAGTTGTAGTGGATGCCCGAGATGGTCTGCATGCGCCGGCCGTAGCGGTGCGCGAGGCCCATGCGGTAGACGCTCTTGGCGCGGCCCACGTTGGACGAACCGTAGCGGCCGATCGGAATGTTTTCGTCCGCCGGCAGCTTGCAGGGCATGCTGCTGACCCACAGCATCTCGTCGCGCAGCGCGCGGTAGGTGAACTGGTGGACCTGCGTCAGTTCCTCCAGGCACTGTTCCACGCTGGCGTGCACGCCCGTGATGAGCTCCAGCTGGGACTCGCTGTAGTCGGTGGTGATGTTCGGATGCGTGAGGGCGGACCCCAGCGCGGCCGGATGCGGCGTCATCGCCAATGCGCCATCGGGAGCGGCCCGCAGGCTTTCCTTCTCGATGCCGCGGCGGATGCCTTGCAGCCGCGCGGGCGCCAGCGTGCTCAAGGCTTGTTGCAGGTTGCTCATGGGGATCTTGTCTCGCCCGGATCTCGTGGATTGCGTGCGAAGTTAACACCTTTGCGCAAAACCTGCTTGCGTGGGATCAAGCATGGTTTCGGCCTCCGTGCTAGAGCCAGCTCTCCAGGATGCACGGCCAGTTTAGGTTTCGCGGCCTAGGCCAGATCGGGACAATGACTCCATCCGAAATCACTGGAAATATCACCATGCAACACACCCAGTTCGCCAGCACCGCCCAGCAATTGGTCCAGGGCTTCGACACCCAGGCCCACCGCGCCATCGCCGGCTGGCGCACCGGCAGCGACCGCCTGGGCCAGGTCGCCCGCAAGCGCTGGGACCGCGCCTTCGCAGAGTCCCGCGCGCACCTGTCCGCAGAGACCCGCCGCAACGCCAGCCATTTCCGCGACGTGGTCGCGCGCAACTATGCGTTGGGTGTGGAACTGTCCGCCAGCGGCGCCGAACGCGCAGTCACCACCCTGGTGTCGGCGGCGCAGGCGGCCCTGGCTGGCAGAATGCCGCGCTAGGAGGACACCTGCCATGACCGTGAGCGTGCACATCGACCTGGGCTACGAGTTCGAGGTGAAGGCGAAGCACGACGCGGTGTTTGCCGTGCTCTCGGATGTTCCGAAATCGGTCTCGCACTTCCCCAAGGTGTCCAAGCTCACGGACCTCGGCGACGGCGTCTATCAGTGGGAGATGCAGAAGGTCGGCACCGCCCAGGTGAACATCCAGACCATCTACGCCAGCAAGTACGCGAGCGACGCGGCCAAGGGCACGGTCAAGTGGACCCCGGTCAAGGGCATAGGCAACGCTCTGGTCGGCGGCAGCTGGAAGATCGCCGACCACAAGGGCAAGTCCACCAAGGTCGTCCTGAAGATCGATGGCACGGTGGACGTGCCGGTGCCGGGCCTGATGAAGATGGTGGTGGAGCCCATCGTCGCCGGCGAATTCGAGAAGCTGGTCGAGAAGTACATCGCCAACCTCATCAAGACCTTCGGCGGCGAGGTCTGACCGCCTACTTGCGCGGCTGCGGCAGGTCCACCATCACGGGTTGACCCGGCGCGCTGCAGCCCATGTCGCAGCACTGGCCCGGCTGGCGGTTCTTCGTGATCGCGCGGTCCGCGTCGTGCAGCACACCGCGTTCCAGCGGCCGCTCCACCAGTTCCACCTTGGAACCCACCGGGTAGTGGCGCCAGATCTCCTGCTTCATCGCGGCCGGTGAACCGCCACCGTGCAGGCTGATCAGGCTGTACCAGCCGCCCTGGTAACCGGCGGTGAGGTCCTCGATGAAGCGCGCCGTCTGGATCCGCTTGTCGTACGGCACCTCGGGACTGGCCTGCAGCACGTCCGCCAGCTTCGCGCCGGTCTCCGGGTTGTGGTCCTCGTCGGGACCGGGCAGCGTCACGACCAGCCCGCCGCTCACGTAGTGCGCGATGCGGTGCATGTCATAGATCTGCGTGGCCAGCAGCAGCTTGCCGACGTTGGCGAACACCGGGTCCGGCATGAAGGTCTTGCTGTGCGCATCGGGCTTGCCGTACACGCTGGCGGCGACGCCGCAGGCGTAGAACCCTTCGGTGATCTTGATCAGTTCGACCATCTGTTCCCGCAGGTGCGACTCGGCGCCCGGGTCGAAGCCGTTGGCCTCGCACATGAGCGCTCCGGCGCCGATCAGCAGGTCGCCGAAGCCGGCACGCGCCGCGATGCAGGTCTGCCGATGGTGCGTGGCATAGCTGTAGGTGAGGTGGCCGCTGTGCTCCCACTCCCCGGCATAGAACACGCGATCCCAGGGAACGAACACCCGGTCGAACAGGCACACGCCGGTGCTCTGACCGTACTTGCGCGAGAACAGCGCCTCGCCATGTTCCACCTTCTCGCCGGGCCGGCCTGCGGGACGCGCGGCGATGGTGAGTCCGGGCGCATCCACCGGCACGGCGCAGCAGACGGCGAATTGCGCATCGGCTTCGCCCATGTTGCGACCGGGCATGACCAGCAGTTCGTGCATGTACGGCGCGCCGGTGACGATCGCCTTGGTCCCGGAGATCACGACGCCGCGGGCATTGCTTTCCACCACGTGCACGTAGGTGTCGGGATTGGCCTGCTCGTGCGGGCGGCGGCTGCGGTCGCCCTTGGCGTCCGTCATCGCCACGCCAAGGGTCAGGTCCTGGTCCTGCACGCGGTGCAGGTAATCGAGGAACCGTGCGGTGTGCTCGCCCGAACCCCTCGCGTCATCGATGCGCGCGGCCACCTGCCCGATCGCATTGAGCGCGTCGTGCGTCAGGTAGCGCTGGGCGCAGCCGGTCTCCTGGCAGACGAGGCGCACCGCCTCCAGCTTGTTCAGCAAGTCCGCGGCGCTGGTGTCGATGTGCACCAGCCGGTTCACGCGCTTGCCGCTCGGGTGCTGCACCGCCGTCATCAGCGGCGCGAGCTCCGGCTTGTGCGCGTAGTCGTAGGTCAGCGAGATGGCGTTGATGCCCGGCTGCAGCATGGGTTCATCCGCCACGGCCTCCACGCGCCGCCCGTCGATGAAGACGCGCGGGCGCAGGCGCCGCAGGGATTCGCGGTAGTCGTCGCCCGTCATGAGCGGGGCGGTGGCAGCCGGTGCATTCATGGCACGTCTCCTGGTGGATCGGCCATTGTGGCGACCGGCTGGCCGCCGCGCCATCCGGGTCGCTCAGGAGTGCGTCACGTCGCGCTGCTGGACGTCCTGGATTTCCTGCTCCAGCGCTTGCCGGCCGTCCTCCAGCACTTCGTCCGCGTGCTGGGGCAGCTGTCCTTCGGGAGTGAGCTTGTCCACCATCTCCGGCATGATTTCGGCGAAGGCCTGCGCGACTTCCTGCTCCGGCACGCCGAGGCGCTGCGCCATCTGCTGCAGTTCGCCCTGCCCCACGACCTGTTCCACGGCGCGCTCGTCGATGCCGTCGTTCTGGCCCGTGCTGATCCAGGACTGCGCCTGCGGCCCGAAGCCCTTCTGGCGGAAGCGGTCCAGCACGCCGCCCATGCCGCCGTTCTTCTGCACCCAGCGCATCGCCAGCGGCAACAGCATCACCAGCAGCGCCGTGCGGTTGGCATAGGGGCGACCGGCGCCGGGCACCTCGGTTGGTTGCGACTGGTTCCGGTTGCGCATCATGCCGGCCAGAACGCTGCCGAGCGCGATGCCGCCGAGGCCGCCGCCGATTCCGCCGAGGCCACCACCTCCCGGAATGCCACCCCGCCGGCGCATCGCCTGACCGAAAAGACCGCCGAGGACTTGCCCCAGCATGGGATTGTTCTGCATCGAAAGCTCCTGTTTTCCTTGGATGCCTTCGAGGGTACGGATGCAGCGCGGCAGCGGTGTAGTCCGTGGTCCAGAATTCGCGCGGTCAAGGCGCGGACAGCACCCGCAGCAGCCAGGCGTTGAATTCCTCCAGCTCCAGCGGGCTGACGGCGTGGCCCATGACGTACTCGTGCCACTCGACTGGATACCCCAGCGACTGCAGCGCATCCCGCGATGCTTCGCCGCGATCGAGGCTCAATACCTCGTCGTGCGTGCCATGCGCGAGGAAGATCGGTACGTCCCGGTTGGCGTCCGCATGCTCGGCAACGGTGCTCGCCAGCGGCAGGTAGCCGGACAAGCCGGCAATGCCGGCGAGCCGCTCGCCGTGCCGCAAGCCGGTGAACAGGGCGATCGCGCAGCCTTGCGAGAACCCCGCCAGCACGATGCGGTGGGCCGGGACGCCCCGCTCCTTCTCGCGCGCCAGGATCGCTTCCACCAGGGCCTGCGAGCGGCGCACGCCCGCTTCGTCCTGCGGACTGTCCTCGTCGAAGCCGAGGATGTCGTACCAGGCCCGCATGCGGTAGCCACCATTGATGCTCACCGGCATCACGGGTGCATGCGGGAAGATGAAGCGCACCGGTCCGATGCTGTCCAGCTGGAGCTCCTCGGCGATCGGAACGAAATCATTGCCATCGGCACCGAGGCCGTGGAGGATGATGAGGGTTGCGGTGGGCGCGTCCCCGGATTCCGCTTCGATCATGTCCAGCATGCTTTGCTCTCCTTGTCGCGCCCGAGCATAGCCTGCCTGCGGCGAGCCAGCGGCGTCCGACAAGAGCATGGACGGCGTCCGACTTGCCACCAGCCCGGCCGTCCGCAGCATGTGGGAGACGCAGAAAGGAAACCGAATGAAAGTGCAAGTCAACACCTCCAACGACATCGAGAACAAGGAAACCCTGGAACGCTGGGCCAGCGAATTCCTCAACGAGCAGCTGGCGCGCTTCAACCAGGACATCAGCAGCATCGAGGTGCAGATGACGGACGAGAACCACGCGGCCAAGGGCGGCGTGGACAAGCGCTGCATGCTGGAGGCGCGCGTGAATGGGCGGGCGCCGATCGCGGTGACCAATTACGGGGCCGACCAGAACCTGGCGTTCCGCGGCGCGGCCGACAAGCTGGCCAACGCGCTGGACCACGCGTTCGGCAAGCTCGATCGACGCGAGCACCGCGAGCGCGACACCATCCGTCGCGACCCCGAGGTCATCGACGACCTCGTTCCACCGCGGACTTGAGGACGCGGGTGCACGCAGCGCCCGCCT
The DNA here is from genome assembly GCF_056400765.1 of Ramlibacter sp. P4_H7. Taxonomy (NCBI): domain Bacteria; kingdom Pseudomonadati; phylum Pseudomonadota; class Betaproteobacteria; order Burkholderiales; family Comamonadaceae; genus Ramlibacter; species Ramlibacter sp. P4_H7. The sequence continues at coordinate 38,851 of NZ_JBFUKP010000027.1, read as the reverse complement.
GCACGTTCAAGCTGCGGGCAGGCGCCCGCTACCGCAGCGCGCGCGCCACGCGGGTGACGAAGCCCGGGCTGTGCGCGGGATCGATCCAGCGCACCACCACCACCGCTTGGTGCGCCGGGTCGATCCAGACGTAGTGACCGCCGGCGCCGACCATGAACCAGCTTTCGCGTGAGGCATCGGCAAACATCGCCTTGTCGCGATTGAGCCAGGTGAGCCAGCCGTAGAACGGCGCGATCGCGCAGGGTTTCTGCATGCGGCGCACCCAGTCGCGCGGCAGCAGCGCAGCGCCGGCATGAATGCCCTCGTCGAGCAGCAACTGGCCGATGCGCGCCTGGTCGCGCGCGCTGATGGAGACGCCCCCGCCCCAATGCGTTCCGCCGGGCACGGACTGCATGCGCAGGCCGCCAACGTCCGCCCACGCATCGTCGTAGCCCTGCCACAGGAAATCGCGGCCGCCCCCCAGCGGGTCCAGCACTGCTTCCCGGAACACCTCCGGCAGCGGGCGGCCGAACAGGTGCAGCAGCGCCAGCGACAGCTGGTTGATGCGCACGTCGTTGTATTCCCAGTAGCTGCCCGGCCGCTGCAGGGGACGCAGGTCCCCCTTCTTGCCCTGCGGCGGCTTCGGATCGTGGGCCACGCGGCGATAGTGTTCGACCTGGTCCGGCATGCCGAAGCAGCTGCCCCGCCACTCGCTGGTCTGCTCCAGCATGTGCGCCCAGGTGATCTCGCGGTTGTGCGCATCGTCGAAGCCGATGCCGGGCAGGCGCTCCGCGATGCGCGCGTTGGCGTCGGGCAGCAGGCCGCGCGCGTGGGCGACCCCGGCGAGCAAAGCCAGGTAGGTCTTGGCAACGCTGTAGGTGAGGTCCGCACGGTCTGGCTCGCCCCAGGCCGCGACTTCCTCGCCGCGGAGGCGGATCACGCCGGACACGCCACCCCGGCTGTGCACCGGACCGCGCAGGCGGTTGAACGGCGGCGGGTCCGCCTGGTGCACGCCCCAGTGTGCAGGATCGCTCGCGGGGTCGCGTGGCCAGGGCACTTCGTGCGCCTGGGCATGGGCAATGGCTTCGCTGAAATCGGGCATGGACGGAGCATAAGCGGACGCCGCGTCTGCTAGCCTCGCGGCATGGAGCTGAACACCGTCCTCAACGAAGGCCCTGCCGCGCCCTCGGCCACCGTGGTGCTGCTGCGCGACGCGGCGGACGAGCTGGAGGTCTTCCTGCTGCGCCGCCATGGCCAGTCGGACGTGCTGGGCGGCGCCTACGTTTTCCCGGGCGGCAAGGTGGACCCCGAAGATGCGGAATGGGCGGATCGCCTGGACCGCAGCGCCCACGATCTGCATGCGGCGCTGGGTGAGCCGGAGCTGGCGCCGGAACAGGCCGCGGGGCTGTTCGTCACCGCGATCCGCGAAGTGTTCGAGGAGACCGGGCTGCTGTTCGCGGACGTGACGCCGGCGCAGGCGCGCGAGGCCTGGGCGGCGCTGCGAGAAGGACCCGGCTTCGACGAGCTGTTCGCTCCGCTGGGATTGCGCCTCCTTGCGGGCGCGCTGCATCCGTGGTCACGCTGGATCACGCCCACGCTCAGCAGCGTGGTCCGCAAGCGTTTCGACACGCGCTTCTTCGTCGCGGCCGTGCCGCCGGGCCAGGAGCCCACCCACGACGAGCACGAGGCCACCGAGAGTCTCTGGCTCACGCCGGGCGCGGCGCTGCGCCAGTACTGGGACGGCGGGATCGAACTCGCCCCGCCGCAGATCATGAGCCTCACGCACCTGGCGCGGCATCGCAGCGTCGCCAGCGTGTTCGCCGCCGCGGATGCGCGTCCGCCGCCCTGCATCCGGCCGGAACCACGCGACGCCGACGGCTTGCGCGTGCTGTGCTACCCCGGGGATCCCTGGCACTCGGAACGTGCGCAAGCGCTGCCCGGGCCAACCCGCCTGACCTGGCGCAACAAACGCTTCGAGCCTGACGCCGGGCTCGCGATCCTGCTCGGGGACTGAACCCCGGCCCGCGGCCCCACAGCCGCAGCCAACGACTGCCTACATCCGCTCGGGCCCGCCGCCTGCGGTTGCGGGACGGCGCGCAGACTCCAATTCATCAAAGCCCGCCGGCTCCCGCGTTACGACGACAGGTATCGGACTCACCGCTCCCGCAGGCGATCAGCGAGAACATTGTCCAGTGGCCCGGCGGCTTCCGACTTGCGGAGCGAAGCGGCGCCCCTGGACGCCGTCTTCCATTGGCGGCTCGGCCATTGCACGCGGGTCGAGGCTCCCACGCGGCGCGGCGTCCTTTGCCTACAGAGGCATGAGCACCCGGGTCCTACGCTGGCGGTCTACGTCACCCATCGTTCCCTGGAGCTTCGGATGAGTCCGCTGATGATGCGCTTCTTCACCCTCGCTGGCATCGCCCTGGCATCGGCCAGCATGCAACTGAAGGCGCGCGCGGACGCCGTGGCCCCGCCGCTGGCGAAGCCCGTCTGCATCGCGGCGCCCGCGGCGCGATCCTGAGGATTCTTCGTGCACCACCTCCCCATCCCCACCGAGCCCGACGAGTTTCGCCTGCATTCGCGATGGCACGACTGGCGCAACCGGGCTGCGGTCTGGGCCCTGCTGTTCTCCGCCGTGCTGATGGGTGCGGTGTACGCGTCCGACCCGCCCCAGGCCACGCCCAGCCGCGCGGCGGCCGCCGAGGTGGTGCAGCAGGTGGTGCAACAGCAGTTGCAGGCGCTGGCGGCCCAGGACGCGATGCAGGCCTTCGCGCTGGCCGATAACGACCTGCGCACGCAGTTCGGCACCGCCGACGCCTTCCTGGCGACCGTGCGCGACCAGTACCCCATGCTCATGCACCCGGCCAGCGTGCTGTTCCTGAAGCCGGAAACCGACGGCACGATCGCGATGCAGAAAGTGCGCATGAGTGACGAAGCTGGTTCGTCGTGGACACTGACCTACCTGCTGAACCGCCAGCAGGACAACCAGTGGCGCATCAGCGGCTGCCTGGTCACGCCGCAGGGCCGCCAGGTCATGACTTGAGCGACGCCCCAGGGAATGAAAAAAGGCCGCTCTCGCGGCCTTTTCCTTTGCGCATCGCGCCTCGCCTCAGTTGCGGTCGGCCTTGGTCGCCTTGGCCTTGGTGCCGGTCGTGGGCGTGTCCGTCGCCATCGGGGTGGAGCTGGTCGAGCCGGCCGTGTTGCCCGAGCTCGTCGTGCTGGAAGCGCCCGTGCTCCCCGCATTGGTCGCCGCGGCGCTGCCGGCGGTGGAGCCCTGCGCCGCAGCACCGGTTCCACCGCCGGGGGTGCCGGTCGTTCCCATGGGAGTGTTCTGCGTGCTGCGCTGGCCCGCGCCGACCGCTGGGTCCGTCGCCGGGGCCGGAGGCGTGCCCTGGGCAAAGGCAAGGCTGAAGGTGGCCGCGGCGACGGCGGCGGCGAGAATCTTGGGGGTGTTCATCGTGCAGGGCTCCTTGAAGGACATGGGATGTTGTGACCGGCGGGTCGCCGGTCCCCACAAGATAAGGAGCCCTCGCTGAGGCTGCGTCAGTTCCATGCGCGCGCCCGTGTCGGACGGACGCCGACACCCCTCAATGCTGGAGCGAGAACACGGCGCGCAACGGTCCCGCTTCAGGCATGACGTACACGACGCTGTGCGAGCGGCCGAGCACGCTTTGCACCACCTGTTCGTAGAACTGCACGGGCACGACGACGCAGCCCCAGGACACCCGCTTGCCCATCGGCTGGTCCGTGGCCAGCCGGGTCGAGCGCGCCTGGTACGCGAAGCCGGGACGCAGGCGGTGGATGGCGAACGCGCTCGCGTAGCACCCACGCCACGTGCTCGCCCTTGGCGTTCTCACCCGGTTGCGCATCGAAGCGGCCGGCCGGTGTCGTGCGTTCCTCGGGAGGTACGCTTCCCGTTTGCGCCCGGGCGCCGACACCGGGGACTGTGTGATCGCCCAGGGCGCTGCCGAGCAGAGCGGTGGAATGACCAGCGAGGCGCCCCGTCCCCGTGAAACACGTGGATATGCGCGGCCTGCTTGTCGACCACTGCGAACGGCCGGCCTTTCGCGTCCTTGCTGTCCAGCACCCAAATCCACCCGGCTGCGCGCGTCGGCCGAGGGACAGCCGCAAGACGCGCGGTGTAAAGATGAGCTGGTTCAGTTCGCCGGCTGGAGCGCGACCTTCTGCACGCCGCCGGCGGCCTGGACCGCAGCTTGCGCGCGCCTCGCGGCCGGATCCGGCTTCGCGAGGGCTTGTCGCTGCGCACGCTCCTTCTGGACGGCCGCGACCTGCGACGGATCCGTGACGTCATACGCACCGAACACCTGCTTCGGGCTCTTCACCTCGGGCAGGACGTACACGATGGCGCCGTACTTCTGCACCGTGGGACTCAGCACGCCCTCGTAGAAGCTGACCGGGAGGTTGATGCAGCCGAAGGAGATGCGGTTGTCGTCGGTGGTGAGCGTCGCCAGGCGCTCGAGCCGGCGCTCGCGCGCCACCAGCGGACGCACGCGGTGCATGGAGACCGCCGCGTCGTAGTCCACCCAAACGATGTCTTCGTTGTTGCTGTTCCTGCCCGGCTCGGCCACGAAGCGGCCGGCGGGCGTGGTCTTCTCCTCCGGCCGGACCGCCGACAGCGGTTTCTCGCCGATGCCGGGCGAACTGTCATCGCCGTGCGCGGAGCCCAGGAGGGCCGGTGCGCTGTCCTTCAGCGAACCGTCCGGTTGGAACACATAGACGCGGGCGTCCTTCTTGTCGACCAGGACGAAGGCGTGCTTCTTGTTGTCGTTGGTGGCGGCAACCCAGTTGGCGACCAGCCGCGCCGTGGGAGAAGGGTCCTCGCCCTTGAAGTCGGCGAGCCGGACCGAGGCCGCGGGCGCATTTTCGGGGGGTTCGGCGCCCTGGGCCACCGGCGGCGAGGGCTGTGTTTGCGGCTCGGCCTGGGGCGCGGTGGGAGGCGCTACCGGCGCGGGCAGTTGCGGCGGGGCGACCACCGGGGGCGCCGTCGCAACCCGCGCCGATTGCTGCGCCGCACGGTGCTTGGCCATGCGCAGCGGCGGCACGACCACCACCAGCACGGCGGCGCCGATCAGCACTCCCTTGCAAACGGCGTCGATGAAATCGGACCGCTCCGAGGGCGCTGTCCTGGGGTGTTCGGGTTGGTGTTCTTGCATCGGACTTCTCGCAGAGGAAGTCGCAGCTTAGGCAGCGGCCGCATCGCCCCGCGTGCGCCGAACGAGGCTCCGCTTGTAGGAGCCTGCCCGGCAAGGGGCGTCAGTTCGCCTCGGAAGCGCGCGCTTCCTGCGCCCAGCGTTCGATCTGCAAGGCGGGATACGCGCACTCACAACCGAGCGCATCGTCGAACTCGTCGGACGTGGCGGGCAGGGAAGCTTCCAGCCCCAGCGGGATGGCGGCGCTCGGCATGGACGGGTGCATTTCAGGCATGGCGGCTCTCCCTCTCGGTGAAGGGGCCATTGTTGAAGCGTGGTGCCGGGCTGCTTATCCGCCGTGCGCGCGAGGCAGCGTAGGAGCGCGCCTACGCCTGAGCTGGGACCCTCGCCTTACGCAGGAAGCGCGGTCTTTCCGCGCAGCTTGCGGACCATGGCGAACAGGGCGACAAGCACCGAGCCGGTGACGATGCCCACCAGCGCGTTCACCAGCATCCCGAGCGGGACGTGCCAGGAACCGGCATTCGCCAACGCTTCCTCCACCGCATGACGCAACGGCGGCAGGCCGTGTTCCAGGATGCTGCCGCCCACCAGGAACATCGCGGCCGTTCCGGCGATCGACAGCCCCCTCATCATCCAGGGGGCCGCGCGCAGGATGCCGTTGCCGATCGCGCGTGACGCGCTTCCGGTGCGGCGACTGAGAAGCAGTCCGAGGTCGTCCAGCTTGACGATCCCCGCGACGAGCCCGTAGACGCCCACGGTCATGGCCAGCGCGATGGCGACCATCACCAGGACGCGCGTCATGAAGTCCTGGCCGGCGACCGTGCCCAGCGCGATCACGATGATTTCCGCGGACAGGATGAAGTCGGTGCGGATGGCGCCGCGGATCTTGTCCTTCTCGAAGGCGCACATGTCGATCTTCTCGTCGACCATGGCATCTTTCAGCGCCTGCTCGTGGGCGGCATCCTCCTCCCGGCTGTGCAGGAGACGGTGCGCAAGCTTTTCTGCCGCCTCGAAACACAGGAAGGCGCCGCCCAGCATCAGCAGGGGCGTGACCGCCCAGGGCGCGACCGCGCTGATCGCCAGCGCCGCCGGCACCAGGATCGCCTTGTTGATGAACGAACCCTTGGCCACGGCCCACACCACCGGCAGCTCGCGCTCGGCTTTCACGCCGGAGACCTGCTGGGCGTTCAGCGCCAGATCGTCCCCGAGCACGCCGGCGGTCTTCGTCGCCGCGACCTTGGTGAGGACGGAGACATCGTCCAGCAGGGAGGCGATGTCATCGAGGAGAGCGAGGAGGCTGGACGCCATGGACGACTTCGTTGTGCTTGTGGGCTCATTATCATGAAGCCATGGATCAAGCGGGGCCGTTCCAGGTGCTGATGCGGCCCTCGGGCTTCATGTTTTTCGCGTCCGCCGAGCTGCCGCTGCTGCAATCCGCCGCCCAGGCCGGCCTGGCGCTGGCCAGTTCTTGCCGCAACGGCACTTGCCGTGCGTGCCTGCGCGCGTTGCACGCGGGCAAGGTGGAATACCGGATTCCCTGGCCCGGACTGCTGCCGGAGGAACGCGACGGCCGCTGGGTGCTGCCGTGCGTGGCCTACCCGGTGACGGACCTGGTGCTGGGCGACTGAGCGCCGACTTCAGTAATTGCCCGTGCGGTACGGGCTGCGCGGCACGTACTTGTGCTCTCCGTCGGGGATGGGCTCCGCCCTGGGGTCCGGCTGGTGCTGGACCGCATTGGTGCCCTCGCCTCCGGGCGGCAACCGGCGCCGGGACCGCGGCGACTCGGCCTGCGGCTTCGGCTTGCTCGAACGTCGGTAGAGGTTCATGGACCCACCATAGAAGTCGGGCCGCAGGGTCGCTGTAGGACGCCTGCCATGCGCATGTCCTCCGGCCGCCGACGGCCTGGAACGCGGGCCCGCGAAGGAATGGCATAGTCCCGCCCCATGCGTGGCCTGTTTCTCTGCTTCTTCCTCATCACGGGTGCCGCCACCGGATGGGCCGCCGTGCCCGGCTTCCAGGACACCATCGCGCAGCGCACGCTGGCCTGCACCGGTTGCCATGGCAAGGAGGGCCGCGCCGGCCCCGACGGCTACTACCCACGAATTGCGGGCAAGCCGGCCGGCTACCTGTACAACCAGCTGCTGCACTTTCGCGACGGCCGCCGCCACTATGGGTTGATGGCGGGCCTTCTGGAGACGCTGTCGGATCCCTACCTCGGCGAAATCGCCGAGCACTTCGCGGCGCTGGACCTGCCCTATCCCCCGCCGCAGGCGGCCACGGCGCCGGAGGAAGTGCTGCGGCGCGGGCGCGAAATCGCCATGCAGGGCGATCCCGAGCGGCGCGTACCTGCGTGCGCTGGCTGTCATGGCAAGGCCCTCACCGGCGTGACACCCAGTTTTCCCGGCCTGCTGGGCCTGCCGCGCGACTACCTCAATGCCCAGCTGGGCGCTTGGCGAACGGGGCAGCGGCGCGCGCTGGCGCCGGACTGCATGGCGGAGATCGCGCGCCGCCTGGCGCCCGAAGACCTGTCCGCGGTCACCGCCTGGCTGGCCGCCGAACCGCTGCCCGCCAACCCGAAACCGGTGTCCGCCGAAGTGCCCGTCGTCCCCAGGCCCAAGGGCCGCCGGGCGCCGCCGCCCGCCCCACCGGAGCCACCGCCGATGCGCTGCGGCGCCGCGCAGCTGCCCGCGCACGGAGCGACACGATGAGACGTTTGCTGCTGCTGTTGGCGGTGGCCCTGGCGGGCTTCGCCGCGCTGGTCTGGATGGTGAACTTCTGGGGCGCTCCCCGCATCCAGGATGCCGCGCCACGTTCGCCTCCTGCGCCGGATCAGGTGGCCCGCGGCGCCTACCTCGCACGCGCGGGCAACTGCATGCTGTGCCATACCGACCGCGGCGGCACGCCCTATGCGGGAGGCCGTCCGATCGAGACGCCTTTCGGCACCGTGTATGCGAGCAACCTCACGCCCGACGCCGAAACGGGGCTGGGCACCTGGTCGGCCGCGCACTTCCGTCGCGCACTGCACGAAGGGCGCTCGCGCGACGGCCACTTGCTGTACCCGGTCTTCCCGTACCCGCACACGACGCGCGTCACCGGCAGCGACACCGACGCGCTGTTCGAGTACCTGCGCAGCCTGCCGCCGGCCAACAAGCCGAACCGCCAGCACCGGCTGCGCTGGCCCTACAACACGCAGGCGGCACTCGCGGTGTGGCGGCTGCTGTACTTCCGGCCCGAGAAGTTCGTGGAGGACAGCACGCGGACACCGGAGTGGAACCGCGGCGCCTACCTCGTGCAGGGCCTCGGCCACTGCGGGGCCTGCCACACGACGCGCAATGCGCTGGGCGGCATGCGCGACGCGCTGGACCTGTCCGGCGGACTGATCCCCATGCAGAACTGGTACGCGCCCTCGCTGGCCGCCGCCAACGAGGCCGGCGTCGCCAGCTGGCCGGTGGAGGACATCGTGCGGCTGCTGTCCGCCGGCACGTCGCCGCGCGCGACCGTGGTCGGCCCGATGGCGGAAGTCGTGATGCACAGCACGCAGTACCTGGAACCCGGCGACCTCCGTGCGATGGCCGTCTACCTCAAAAGCCTGCCGCCGCAACCCAGCGACACCGATCCGCGCGAGGTGCCCAGCGCGTCGGCCACGGTGATGGAGCGAGGGGCCAAGCTGTACGGGGACCACTGCGCCGCCTGCCACGGGGACGAGGGCAAAGGCGTCTCCGGCGCCTACCCCGCGCTCGCCGGCAACCGCTCGGTGACCATGCCGGTGACGCAGAACCTGGTGCAGGTGGTGCTCAGGGGCGGCTTCCCGCCGGCCACGCGCGCGCATCCGCGCCCCTTCGGCATGCCGCCGTTCGCGACGACGCTGTCGGACGCCGACGTCGCCGCCGTCATCACCTACATCCGCGCTTCCTGGGGCAACCAGGCCGCACCGATCTCCGAGCTGTCCGTGGGCCAGCAGCGCGGCAGCGCGCGCCAGTAAAAGCGCACACCATGGCCTTGCGAAACCTGCGCCTTCCCGACGACGTGCCCGGCCGGGTGCTGCTGGGGCCCATGCCCGGCCGCTTCGAAACCTGGCTGGCGTTCCGTGAAGAAGCCCGGCGCGAAGCACTGCACGCCGTGGTGTGCCTGGCACCGCGGTCCGAACTCGCGGAGCTTTCGCCGGAATACCACGCGGCGCTGGCGCGCGGCGGCCTGCCGTTCCGATGGATGAACGTGCCGATGCGCAACTTCGGCCTGCCGGAGGATCCCGCGGGCTTTCGCCGCGACATCGCCGCCATCGCGCAGCAGGTGCGCGGCGGCGACGCCGTGCTGCTGCACTGCGCGGCAGGACTGGGCCGCACGGGGACGGCGGCAGCCTGCCTGCTCAAGGCGCTGGGCCTGGACGCGGGGGAAGCGCTGCAGCGCGTGCGGGACGCAGGATCGAATCCGCAGAACGCGGAGCAGTCCGGCCTGGTGCACTGGTTCTGAGCAGCCTCAGGCTGCGAACATCCGCCGCATCCTGTCGCCCAGTCGCTCGATGAAGGAGGCGCCGCCCAGGGCCAACCCGGCAGGGGTGCGATCCACTTCGCGTTGCACGTCCGCGAGCAGCTTGTCGCGCAGCGAGGGCGGCACCTTGTCGACCTGGTGGCGGCGCGCGTAGCCCGGTTCCTTCGCCAGCGCCTGGTGTTTGTGCACTGCCGAGGCCAGCATGATCCGCAGGAAATTCGGCTTCACCGGCTTGGGGATGAAGCGGTAGATCTGCCCCTGGTTGATCAGCTTCACGACAGTATCCACGTCACTGTCCTCGCTGATCACGATGGTGACGATTTCGGGGCGCGACTGCTTCAGCAGCTTCAACAAGGGGGTGGTGTCGACGCGGCCCAGCCGCGTTTCGCTGACCATCACCGCCACACGCCCGGCATCCAGCACGGCGATCGCGCCGGAGAGAGATTGAGCAGGGCACAACTGCGTGCCGGGCGAAGCCACCTGCTGCAGAACTTCCAGCAGGTGCGGATCCTGGTCGAGGACCAGGATCCGCTCGCCACAGGTGCTGGCCGCCTCCGCTTGCGCCGCGATCGGCACAGGCGGCGCAGGCTGCGTCCGGGCGATCAGCGCGGCTTCCCGCACAGTGCGGCTCAGTTCGTCGTTGGACCAGGGCTTGTGCACGAACCGGAACACCTCGCCCTCGTTGATGGACAGCAGGATGGCCTGCATGTCCGAATAGCCAGTCAGCAGGATGCGCATCGCGCGCGGCGCCAGCGCGCAGGCCTCGTGAAGGAACTCGGAGCCCATCATGCCGGGCATGCGCTGGTCGGAGACGATGACGTCGAAGTCGTGCTTGCGCAACATCTCCAGCGCCGTTGGCCCGTCGGGCGCCGTCATCACGTGGAACTCCTTGCGCAGCATCCAGTGCAGCGAGCGCAGGATGTTCGGTTCGTCGTCGACGCAAAGGACGGTTGCCATCTTCGTGGTGGTCATGGCGGTCATCGGCGTCACGCCGCCTCGGGCAGGTTGAGCGGCAGGAAGACGCTGAATGTGGTGCCTTCGCCGAGCCGCGTCCGGAACCGCACCTCGCCGCCATGCTGCTCGACGATGCTCTTCACGATCGGCAGTCCGAGACCGGTGCCTTCGCCCCGGGGCTTGGTGGTGAAGTAGGTCTCGAAGATGCGGGACTGGGCATGTTCCGGGATGCCCGTGCCTGTGTCCACCACATCCACGCGCACGCGATCGCCATCCAGCTTGCTGCGCACGGTCACCTGCCCGTGGCCGGGAATGGCCTGGGCGGCATTGTTGATGAGATTGAGGAACACCTGGTTGAGCTGCGAAGGATTGCACTCCACCAGCGGGAGTTCCCCGTATTCCTCCCTCACGTGCACGCGGTTCGGCATCGCGCTGCGGGCGATGTAGGTCACCGTGCGCAGTCCCTTGTTGAGGTCGAACTGCGTGATCTTGGCACGATCCAGCCGGGTGAAGTCCTGCAGGTTTTCCACCAGGTCGTGCATCTGGTCGATCCCCTGCAGCGTGTCGTCCAGCATCTCGGTCAGGGTCGCCACGTCGCCGCTGACGTCTTCCAGCGTCTCCAGTTGCGGCCGCCATCCCCGCACGTTGACCGTGACCGCGTCCCCCTCGCTCTTGCGCACGGCCTGGGCAAAGGCGTGCGCAACCTTGAGCGGCATCAGAAAGGACTTCAGCCCGTCGATCGCCATGCTGATGTTGCTGCGCGAGAAGGCGAGCGGCGTGTTGAGCTGGTGCGCCACGCCCGCCACCATCTGGCCGAGCGAGGCCATCTTTTCGGACTGCGTCAGCTGCTGGTAGTCGATCTCGCGCTGCCGCGCCTGCTGGACCAGGATCGACTCGGCGCGGCGCACCAGCGCGAAGAGTGCGAAGAACAGGATTGCCATCAGCACGCCGACGATCGCCAGGCCGCGCGCCGACATCGAGTCCACTACTTCGAGATTGCGAGCTGACACCTGCTGCATGCTGGCCTCGTTGCTGCGTGCCGTGGCCGTGATGGCGGCCGAGGTGGCCTTGACCCGTGCGAGCAGCGGCGTCACGTCCGAATACACCTCGAAGACCCCCACGACCTCCTGGCCGCCCCGCGCGTGCACCGGCAGGTAGCTGGAGATCAGGTCACGGTTCTCGACCACGCCCTCGAAGGCGCTGAACCTGTCGCGGTGGGTGAGTTCGCTGCGCGGTGTGCCCTTGCTGGCCCCCTGCCAGCCGGCGTTCCCGGCCTTGTCCTCGCCGATCTGCGCATGTTCGGAGGAGTAGGCCGTGATCCCCCGCGCGTCGAACACCTTGATCTTGAACACCGAGGTGTGGCGCATGGTGTCGAACACCTTCGCATCCAGTTCGAGGAAACCGGGCAGCGCCTGGATCGTGGTGCGAACCTGTCCGAAGCACGCCTTCCTCTCCTCGGGCATGGAGCTCCTGCCGTCGGCACCCTGGACGTCGGGAATGGCGCGGCACCCGTCCACCGGGACCGCCGCCACCCTCGCCACGAACGGGGCGAAGTCCTTCTCCCACAGGGAATTGGCGAACACCCGCGTGAGGTCGACGTTTCCGTTCTCGTGGGCCGCCAGCAGGTCTGCGCGCGCCGCGGCTTCCTGCTGCCGGGCGAACCGCTCCTGCACTTGGTTGACGAAGGCCAGTTCCTGCCTCTGCACCTGCTCGAAGAAGGATCCCTGCTGCCGCTCGAAATAGCCCAGCGCCGCGGCAACCGCGGCAAACAGGCCGATGCTCGCCAGCGTGAAATGGCGAACCAGTCGAAAGGGTTTGTCCACGGCCTGCTCCTCGATTTGCCCATGGTTGAGCAAGGCCTGTGCCAGATTATGAAAACGCACTTACACCTTGTAATGAGGCCTTTCATCTTATCGAACCCGGGAAAAAAGAGGCCAGGACGTTCCTGTCCGCAGGAATGCCGCCGGCCGCGCCGTGAACTATTTCGCGAACGGATTCGCGAACACGAACATCATTGCGACGCCCACGCCGATCAGGAAGTTGGCATCGATCAGGCCGGCCAGCAGGAACATCTTGGTCTGTAGCGGCTCCATCATCTCCGGCTGCCGCACCGCCCCGTCGATGAAGCGCCCGCCCATCGCGCCGATGCCCAGGCAGGCGCCGATGGCGCCCAGGCCGATGATGAGACCGCACGCGACGGCGATGAGACCGATGTCTGTCATGGTGACCTCCTTGTGTTGAACCTGCACCCATGGTGCCGGTCCACGGTCATGCCGGCGATGACGCAGGAGGTAATGGCGCGATGCGCTGCCCGGCCACGGCCCGCAGGTCGTCGGGGTGGACGCGTTCCGCCGCCAGCTCCGCCAGCGGCAGGAGCACGAAGGCCCGCTCACGCATGCGCGGATGCGGCACCGTCAGGGCTCCGCTGGCGATGCAAGCGTCGCCGTACAACAGCAGGTCAAGGTCCAGCGTGCGCGGCGCGTTGCGGTAGGGACGCTCGCGGCCGGCGGCCTGCTCCAGGGCCTGCAGCGCGCGCAGCAGTTCGGGCGCGGTGAGCCGCGTGCGGACTTCCGCCACTGCGTTGAAATAATCCGGACCGCCCGCGTCCACGGGAGCGCTGCGGTAGATCCGCGAGCTGCGCACGAGTTCGCTGTCCGCGAGCGTCGCCAGTCCCTGCAGGGCTTGCGCCAGTGCCCGCTGCGGATCGCCCAGGTTGGCGCCCAGGCCGATGAAGGCGGTCACCGGCTCGCGCATGGCGCCGCCTTCAGTCCGCGTCGGCTCCGGAAGAAGCCGGACGCTGGGCATCGCCGCCGCCCTGCCCCGCCGGCTTGCGACGGCGGCGGCGCCGCTTGCGCGGGGCGTCGCCGGACGCAGTCTCGCCATCCGCGGCTTCGGCGGGCGCGGACACCGGCGCCGGCTCGCGCTCGCCCTCCTGCGATTGCGGCTTCACGCGGCGAACGCGGGGCTGCTTGCGCTGCTCGTCGCGCAGCGCCGCCACCAGGTCCTCGCGCAGCGAGTCGCTGGCCTGGCTGAATTCCTGCCACCAGTCGGCGAGGACCACGTCGACCTCGCCAATGTCGGCGCGCAGGCGCATGAAGTCGAACGCGGCCCGGAAGCGCGGCTGCTCCACCATGCTGAAGGCGGTGTGGCCGGCGCGCTTCTCGAAGCGCGGCTGCATCATCCAGATCTCGCGCATGTCCGCGCCCAGCTTGCCGCGGCCGGAGATGTCGCCGATGCGGGACTCGAAGACCTCGTCGATCGCCTCCTGCAGCGCCGGGAAGGGATGCATGCGGCGCGCGAGGCGGCCCTGCCAGCCGTCGCGAACGTCGGACCACAGCACGCAGGCGAGCAGGAAGCTCGGCGCCACCGGCTTGTCCTCGCCGACGCGGCGGTCAGTGTCCTGCAGCGCGGCGCGCACGAAGGGCTGCTCGGCGCGCTCGACGATCAGGTCCAGCAGCGGGTAGATGCCCCGCGCCATGCCGAGGATCTTCAGCTGCTCGATCGTGGCCAGCGAATGGCCGGTCTGCAGCAGCTTGAGCATCTCGTCGAACAGCCGGCTTTGCGGCACCTCGGACAGCAGCGGCAGGCTGGGAATCAGCGGCGACTTCGTCTTGGACTCGAACTTGAAGCCCAGCGCCGCCAGCTTGGCCATGAAGCGGACGGCGCGGATGATCCGCACCGGGTCTTCGCGGTAGCGGGTGACCGGGTCGCCGATCATGCGCAGCAGGCGCTTCTTCGCGTCGGTGATGCCGCCGTGGTAGTCGACCACGATCCGACGCTCGGGGTCGTAGTACATCGCGTTGATGGTGAAGTCGCGGCGCGCCGCGTCCTCTTCCTGCGGACCCCAGACGTTGTCGCGCAGCACCCGGCCCGACGCGTCCACGGCGTGGTGCATGCCCGCCAGTTCGCTCTTGCTGGTGCGTTCGTTGCCGCTGACGGCCTCGGCCTGGGCGTTGTCCAGGTAGGCGCGGAAGGTGGAGACCTCGATCACCTCGTGCTCGCGGCCGCGGCCGAACACCACGTGCACGATGCGGAAGCGCCGGCCGATGATGAAGGCGCGCCGGAACAGGCTCTTCACCTGCTCCGGCGTGGCGTTGGTGGCGACGTCGAAGTCCTTGGGACGCAGGCCCAGCAGCAGGTCGCGCACCGCGCCGCCGACGATGTAGGCCTCGTGGCCGCCTTCCTTGAGCGTGTGCACCACGCTCAGCGCGCGTTCGTCCACCAGCGTGGGGTCGATCGCGTGCTGCTCGGGGCCGACCTCCTGGCGCTTGCCGAACTTCGGCTTGCGGCGGGTGGCGCCGGCGATGAGCGTGTCGATGAACTTCTTGATCATTTGGTAGGGAAGAGGTCGAGTATGCGCCAGCCGCGCTCGAGCGCGACCGTCCGCAGCCGCGGATCCGGATTGGTGGCGACGGGATGCTCCACGCGCTCGAGCAGCGGAAGGTCGTTCATCGAGTCGGAATAGAAGGTGGATTCCACATCAAGCCAGTCGAGACCGCGGGCGGCTAGCCACTGGCTCACGCGCACCACCTTGCCTTCGCGCATGGACGGCACGCCGGCGATCTCGCCCGTGATCCAGCCCGAGGCGTCGCGCTCCAGCTCCACGGCGATCAGCTCCGGCACGCCGAAAGCCGCGGCAATGGGTCGCGTGACCAGCTCGTTGGTGGCGGTGACGATGGCCACGGTGTCGCCGTGCTGCTGGTGGCCGCGCACCAAATCGAGTGCGGCGGGCCGCAGCGCCGGTTCGATCCACTCGCGCATGAAGCGCGCGTGCGCCTGCTCGTAGGCCGCAGGGCCGCGCGTGCGCAGCGCCTCGACGGCGAAGCGCACGTAGTCGTGCACGTCGAGCGTCCCGGCGATGTAGTGCTGGTAGAAGGCGTCGTTGCTTCGCTTGAACGCGACAGGATCGGTCCAGCCGATCTGCTGCGTGAATTCGCCCCAGGCGTAGTCCGAATCGATCGGCAGCAGCGTGTGGTCGAGGTCGAAGAGGGTGAGGCGCCGGCGGGTCACTCGTTCTCCAGCATCGACTTGATCAGGGGAATGGTGATGGCGCGCTGGGTCTGCAGCGCATAGGCATCCAGGTGTTCCAGCAGCTGCATGAGGCTGCCCAGGTCGCGCGAGAACCGGTGCAGGATGAAGTCCATCACCTCGTCGCTCAGGAACACGCCGCGCGCGTCCGCGGCCTGCCGGAGCACGGCCCGCCGGTCGGGCTCGCTCAGCACGTGCAGCTGGAACACGTGGCCCCAGCCGAGGCGGGTGCGCAGGTCTTCGCGCAGTTGCAGGTGGGTCGGTGGGGCCGCGCCCGCCGCGAGCACGCCGCGCTGCAGCGCCTGCGCCTGCACGAACCAGCTGAAAGCAGCGTGCTGCTGCACGGCGCTGTAGCGCTGCACGTCATCCATCAGCACCACGGCCCAGCGCTCGTCGAAGGCGGGCGGCTCGGCCATGGAGGGGTCCAGCCAGCCGGCGCTGGCGCCCTGCTCGCGCAGGCTCTCCTGCACCGCCAGCAGCAGGTGGGTCTTGCCGCTGCCCGGCGCGCCCCACAGGTAGGTCGGCACGGGCGAACGGGTGGGACTGCCCGCCCACAGCTGCAGGTGCTTCCAGGCCGCCTCGTTCGGCCCGGCGAGGAAGCTCGCCAGGCTGGGCGCCCGCGCCAGGCCGATGTCCAGGGGAAGCTGTTTCATGGAACGGGCCTCATCCCTGGTAGAGGCGGCTGGCGAAATAGCCGGTGCGCATGCGCCGGATCGCCACCAGCAGCACCGCGCTGGCCGGCAGTGCGATCAGCACGCCGACGAAGCCGAGCAGCTGGCCGAACGCCAGCAGCGCGAAGATCACCGCCAGCGGGTGCAGGCCGATGCGCTCGCCGACCAGGCGCGGCGTCAGGTAGAAGCCTTCGAACACCTGCCCGAGGCCGTACACCACGCCGACCATGACGAAGGCCTTGGCCGACGCGAACTCCAGCAGTCCGGCGAGCACGGCCAGCACCAGGCCGATGCCGAATCCGACGTAGGGCACGAACATCGCAAGCCCCGTGAACACGCCGATCGGCAACGCCAGTTCCAGCCCGAACAGGGCGAGCCCCGTGCTGTAGAACACCGCCATCGTCACCATCACCAGGATCTGGCCGCGCAGGTACTGGCCCAGCACCTGGTCGGCCTCCGAGGTGAAGGAGTCCACGCCGGGCCGCGCGCGCGGCGGGACCAGCTGGAGCACGCGGCGCACGAGGTCCTTCCAGTCGAGCAGCAGGTAGAACAGCGCGACCGGCACCAGCACCGCATTGCCGACCAGGGCCAGGGCCACGCTGCCGCCGATCTTCAGCGACGACCAGACCGAGCCGAAGCTGTCGCCCCAGTTGGACTGCAGGTACTCCACCAGCTGCTGGCGCAGGCTGGCGAGGTCCAGGGAGATGCGCAGGCCGAATTGCGCCAGCCAGGGAGAAATCGTGGCATGCAGCCGGTCGAACAACTGGGGAATCTGCTCGCGCATCAGCGGCACTTCCTTGGCGAGCACCGGCACGATCAGCAGCACGACGCACAGCACCGCCAGCATGAACAGCAGTTCCACCACGATGACAGCGAGCAGGCGCGGAATGCGGCCGTCGCCCAGCTCGTCCAGCCGGTCCACCAGCGGAGTGAGCGCATAAGCGAGCACGGAGGCGACCAGGAAAGGCGTCAGCACCGGGCCCAGCGCCCGCAGCAGCAACACCGCCAGGAGGGCGATCGCCGTCCAGGCCGCGGCCCGTTTCTGGGTAGGGGTGAATTGCATGCGCGGGGGGAAGGCCGGCCCTGCGGGGTTCCGGCAAGTAAAATCCAGCGCAAATTCTATCGGTCGGCGCTGATCGCCCCGGCTCCCCCACTGCATGAACGCTTCCCCCCTCTCGTACAAGGATGCCGGTGTCGACATCGATGCCGGCGATGCGCTGGTCGAACGCATCAAGCCGCTGGCCAGAAAAACCATGCGCGAAGGCGTGCTCGCGGGCATCGGCGGCTTCGGCGCGCTGTTCGAGGTCCCCAAGCGCTACAAGGAGCCGGTCTTGGTGAGCGGCACCGACGGCGTGGGCACCAAGCTGCGGCTGGCCTTCGAGTGGAACATGCACGACACGGTGGGCATCGACCTGGTGGCCATGAGCGTCAACGACGTGCTGGTGCAGGGCGCCGAGCCCCTGTTCTTCCTCGACTACTTCGCCTGCGGCAAGCTGGACGTGGACACCGCCGCCGCCGTGGTGGGCGGCATCGCCCGCGGCTGCGAGCTGTCCGGCTGCGCCCTGATCGGCGGCGAGACGGCGGAAATGCCGGGCATGTACCCGCCCGGCGAGTACGACCTGGCCGGCTTCGCCGTCGGCGCCGTCGAGAAATCGAAGATCCTGACCGGCCGCGACGTGCAGGCCGGCGACATCGTGCTGGGCCTCGCTTCCAGCGGCGTGCACTCCAACGGCTTCTCGCTGGTGCGCAAATGCATCGAGCGCGCGGGCGCGCAGCTGCCCGCCACGCTGGACGGACGTCCCTTCCGCGAGGTGGTGATGGAACCGACCCGCCTGTACGTGAAGCCGGTGCTCGCGGCCCTGGCCCAGCACGCGGGCATCAAGGCGCTGGCCCACATCACCGGCGGCGGCCTGCTGGAGAACATCCCGCGGGTGCTGCCCGACGGCCTGGCGGCGCACCTACGCGCCGGCAGCTGGCCGCGCACGGAGCTGTTCGCCTGGCTGCAGGCGACGGCGGCGATCGACGACCACGAGATGAACCGCACCTTCAACAACGGCATCGGCATGGTGGTGGTGGTGGCGCCGGGCCAGGCCGCCGCGGTCGCGCAGTCCCTGCGCGAGGCCGGCGAGTCGGTGCACGAGATCGGCCGCATCGCCCCGCGCGGCAACGGCGCGCCCGTCGAGGTGGCCTGACGCGGGCCATGGCGCCCGCACGCTCGCGGCTGCCCGCCGGCATCTGGGCCCTGGGCTTCGTCAGCCTGCTGATGGACGTCTCCTCGGAGATGATCCACAGCCTGCTGCCCGTCTTCCTGTCCACCGGCCTGGGCGCCAGCATGCTGGCCATCGGCCTGATCGAGGGCGCGGCCGAGGCCACCGCCCTCATCGTCAAGGTGTTCTCGGGCGCCTGGAGCGACTGGATGGGCCGGCGCAAGCCGCTGGCCGTGCTCGGGTACGGCCTGGGCGCTGCTTCCAAGCCCCTCTTCGCGCTGGCCACCACCACCGGCATGGTGCTGGCCGCCCGCCTCATCGACCGGGTCGGCAAGGGCATGCGGGGCGCGCCGCGGGACGCGCTGGTGGCCGACCTGGTGCACCCGGAGCAGCGCGGCGCGGCCTACGGACTGCGCCAGGCCCTGGACACCGTGGGCGCCTTCCTCGGGCCGCTGGTGGCGATCGGGCTGATGCTGCTGTGGGCCAATGATTTCCACGCGATCTTCTGGGTGGCGGTGATCCCCGGCGTGCTGTCGGTGGCGCTGCTCGCCATCGGCGTGAGCGAACCGGACAAGCCGGCGGGCGCCGTCCGCGTGAACCCCATCCGCCGCGACAACCTGCGCCAGCTGGCCACGCCCTACTGGTGGGTGGTCGGCATCGGCGCGCTGTTCACGCTGGCGCGCTTCAGCGAGGCCTTCCTGGTGCTGCGCGCGCAGGAGGGCGGGCTGGGCGTGGCCTGGGCGCCGCTGGTGCTGATCGCGATGAACGTCGTGTACTCCGTCGGCGCCTACCCCTTCGGCAAGCTGGCGGACCGCATGTCGCATCGCAAGCTGCTGGGCATCGGCCTGGTCGTGCTGGTGGCGGGCGACGTCCTGCTCGCCGCCTCCAACCACGGGGCGGTCCTGTGGGGCGGCATCGCGCTGTGGGGACTGCACATGGCGCTGACGCAGGGCCTGCTCGCGACGATGGTGGCGGACACCGCGCCGCCGTCGCTGCGCGGCACCGCGTTCGGCGTGTTCAACCTGGCGAGCGGGCTCGCGCTGCTGGTGGCCAGCGCGCTCGCGGGCCTGCTGTGGGACCGCCTGGGCGGCGCCAGCACCTTCATCGCCGGCGCCGCCATCAGCCTGCTGGCGCTCGCCGTGCTGGCCTGGAAAGCCCCCGCCGACACAGGCGGCAGCTAGCGGCGGACGGGCGGCGCGACGCGTTGCGTCGCTGCCAACCGCGACGCAGCAAAGGCCTCTGCGTCGCTGGACGGCTGCGGCGCCGCTACCGCACACTGGCTCCTCGCCCAAGGAGGGATCCATGCCAGTCGTCGCCGTCGTGAATCGCAAGGGAGGCAGCGGCAAGAGCACTTTTGCCGCGCACGTCGCGGCCTGGTGCGCGCGCCGCGGACTGTCGGTGATGCTGGGCGACATCGATCGCCAGCAGTCCAGCCGCGGCTGGCTGCGCCGTCGCGATCCCTCGCTGCCCGGCATCGCGCCGTGGACCATCGACCAGAAGAACGTTCTGCGCGTGCCGACCGGCATCACGCACGTCGTGCTGGACACCCCCGGCGGCCTGCACGGCTTCGAGCTGGCGCGCATCGTGATGTTCGCTGACGCGATCGTGCTGCCGGTGTGTCCTTCCCTGTTCGATCGCGAATCGGCGGCGCAGTGCCTGGCCGAACTGCACACGCTGCCGCGGGTCGCCAAGGGGCAGTGCCGCGTGGCCACGGTCGGCATGCGCGTCGATGGCCGCACCACGGCCGGGCCGATGCTGCGCGCGTGGGCCGAGGAACACAAGGTGCCGATGGCGGGCGTGCTGCGCGAAACGCAGCTCTATGTGAAGAGCCTGGAGCATGGCCTCACGCTGTTCGACCTGCCGCCCGAGAAGGTGGCGGCCGACCTGGCCCAGTGGCAGCCCATCCTGGACTGGCTCCACCCCGTGTTGATGCCGGTGGCGGTGGCGGAGAGCAAGCGGGAACCGGTGCTGCAGGTTCGGCGGACCACCGTGCTGGGCGGCCTTCCCCTCAACGAAGCGGGACGGGGAGCGTTGCTGGGCGGGCCCACGCCCGCCTGATCACTGCATCGCGCGACGCAGGTCGGCCACGCGGTCGGCGATGGCGTCGATGTCGAGCGCGTCCTGCGCGTGGACCAGGTAGGTCTCCAGGTCTTCCACCGCCAGCGCCGCGTGGCCCTGTTCCGCGTGCGCGATGCCGCGGTCGCGGTACTCGGCCCACGCATCGGGCAGCAGGATCAGCAGCCGGTTCTGGACCGCGATCAGGCGCTGCCAGTCCTCCTGGGCGCGATGGATCTCCTTGAGGTTGCGCAGCATGCGCGCCAGGATGTCGCGCGGCGGCGCCGCCTGCAGGTACAGCCCCAGCGGGACCTCGAATTCGTCGACCAGGCCGCTGCGCCGCTTGTAGGGCTCCAGGCGTTCGGACAGTTCCTCGCGCGACAGCGACTGGCCGGTGAAGGGGTCGATCACCACCTGGCCCTTCGGCAGGTTCACCTTCACCATGAAGTGTCCGGGGAAGCAGACGCCGCGCGCATGCAGCCCGATGCCCTGCGCGAGCTCGATCCACAGCACCGCCAGCGAGATCTGGATGCCGCGCCGCGTGCGCAACACCACGTTGAGGTAGCTGTTGTCCGGATCGCAGTAGTCGTTGACGTTGCCGCCGAAGCTGAGATCGCGGAAGAAGAACTGGTTGAGCGTGCGCAGCCTCTGCAGTGCCGCCGCGTCGGCGGGGATGCGCCGCTTCAGGCGTGCCAGCAGCTGGTCGACGTCGCCGAGCACCGTCTGCAGGTCGAGGTCGGGGTACTCGTCCTGCGCCACGCTGGCGGCGGCTTCGAGCAAGGGGAACTGTTCGTCGGTCTGCACCAGCGTCCGGAAGTACTCCAGCGCCGTTGGTGAGGTGAATTGGTACGACGACATGCGGTCGTTGTAATGGACGGGCAAGAGCGCGTCAAGCCGGTGCGGGTACGGCCGCCCCGTGTGTGCTCAGCGCGTGACAAACTGGCGCAGCTTCACGCCCGCGGCCATCAGCGCGCCGAAGTAGATGACGCCCGCGCCGGCAAGCGTCGCGGCCATCATGCCGATGCGTTTCCAGGGTTCGCCGCGCCATGCGGTCCAGGGAAAACTGTGCGCCGCCCAGGTCAGGAACACGCCCAGCAGGGCGGCTCCGGCAAACACCTGTAGTGCGAAGATGCCCCAGCCGGGCGCGGGCCGATAGCTTTTGCGGCGCAGCAATCCGACCAGCAGGGTGCCCGCGTTGACGAGAGCGCCCAGGCCGATCGACAGCGCCAGGCCCGCATGCTTGAAGAATGGCACGAGCGCGACGTTCAGCAGCTGCGTGATCACCAGCGCGACGATCGCGAACTTCATCGGCGTCTTCATGTCGTGGTTCGCGTAGTAGCCCGGGGCGAGCACCTTGATGGCGACCAGGCCCAGCAGGCCGGTGCCGTAGCCGGCCAGCGCGAAGGCGACCTGCCCGACGTCGCTGTCCTTGAACGCGCCGTAGTGGAACAGCGTCGCCACCAGCGGCGCCGCGAACACCAGCAACGCGACCGAGCTCGGGATGGCCAGCAGGACCACCAGGCGCAGTCCCCAATCCAGCAGGGCGGTGTAGCGCTCCGGGTCGTTGCCGGCGCGTGCCGCCGCCAGCTGCGGCATGAGGACCACACCCAGTGCGACGCCCAGCAGCGCGGTGGGAAACTCCATCAGGCGGTCCGCGTTGTTGAGCCAGCTGACGCTCCCCGAGGGCAGGTAGGACGCAATCTGCGTGTTGATGAGCAGGGAGATCTGGGCGACGCTGACGCCCAGCAGGGCCGGCAGCATCAGCCCCAGGATCTTGCGCGTGGACGGGTCCTTCCACGAGGCGCGCAGGGCTCCCACCGCAACGCCGACGCGTGGAAGCATGCCGATGCGGCGCAGGGCGGGGAACTGGATGGTCAGTTGCAGCACGCCCCCCAGCATCACGCCGATGCACTGCGAATAGATCGGCTCGATGCCCAGGCGCTGGAACCAGGGTGCCGCCAGCAGGATCGAGCCGATCAGCGTGAGGTTGAGGAGGACGGGGGACGCGGCCGGCACGGCGAAGCGCCTCCAGGTGTTGAGGATCCCGCCCGCCAGCGCCACCAGCGACATGAAGCCGATATAGGGAAACATGTAGCGCGTCATGAGCACGGCCGCGTCGTAGGCGTGCGGCGTCTTGCGCAATCCGCTGGCCAGGGCCCAGACCATCAACGGCGCGCCGACCACGCCCAGGATGCACAGGATGACCAGCGTCCACAGCAGCACCGTGGACACATGGTCGACCAGGCGCTTGGCGCCCTCCTCCCCCTCGGTGGTGCGCACGGCCGCCAGCACGGGCACGAAGGCCTGGCTGAAGGCGCCCTCGCCGAAGATGCGGCGGAACAGGTTGGGGATGCGGAAGGCGACGTAGAAGGCGTCGGTGAGTGCGCTGACCCCGAAGAAGGAGGCGAAAAGCACGTCCCGGACCAGGCCGGTCACGCGCGATGCGAGGGTCAGCACCGAGACGGTGGAGGCGGCTTTGAACAGGCTCACCGCTTCAAGTGTAGCCCTGCCGTTGCGGCCCTTGCCCCGCGCCGGGCGTAGGACAAGGCCGCGGGCTATAATTGCGGGCTTTGCTGGCATCATCCTCAGACATCTAAGGAACACACATGGCATCTGCCAAACCCAAGAAGAAGAACCCCCGCCTGGCATCCGGCCGCAAGCGCGCGCGCCAGGACGTCAAGCTGAACGCGGCGAACACCTCGCTGCGCTCCAAGTACCGTACCGCGGTGAAGAACGTCGAGAAGGCGGTCGCCGCGGGTGACAAGGCCAAGGCGACCGAACTGTTCGCCAAGGCGCAATCCGTCGTGGACACGGTGGCCGACAAGGGCATCTTCCACAAGAACAAGGCCGCCCGCGACAAGAGTCGCCTGTCGGCCAAGGTGAAGGCCCTCCAGGCCGCCGCCGCCTAAGACCCAGTCGGGTCAGCCCGCGGGCCGCAAGGCTCGCGCCGTTTGAACCGGGTGCGCTGCCAGCAAGCAAAAAGTGAAAAACCGCCTTCGGGCGGTTTTTTCATTTGGCCGACTTCTCGAACGGCCGGAACTGGTCCTCGGAGACCGTGAGGTCGTTGTCCTTGGCGAAGTTGATGACGAAGTCCCAGGCCATGGGCTCGTAGTCGCGCAGGTCGCGGTGGACGATGACGCACTTCACGCCCTCGATGACCGTGGGGATGCACCAGGGCGAATAGTTGAGGTGGCTGCCGGGCTGGGCGCCACCCGGCCGGAAGGAACTCATCACGCCGGCCAGCCGCTCGGCCCAGTCGCTCGGGCGGAAGGTACGCCCATCCCGGGTGATGCCCTGGATGAACACTTCTCTGGCGGTGCGGGAAACCATGGTGCGGATGCGCGCGCCGGGGCGGCCGTCGAGGCCTTGCTGCAGCGCACAAGTATTCTATCTTATATAAGAGTTGAGCCCCGCCATTGGACCCCGCCTGCCTGTCACCGGGCTGTCGAGAGGCATCGCTGTGATGCGGAATTCTCAAACAAAGCACGCAACACGTGTGCCTACAATCGCGATCCAACGGCTCACTTGTGCACCCCGGGAACCGTTTCACCGGGACCCCGCATCGTTGAGCCGCTTTCATTTGTGACACGGAACGAGGACCCCGAATGGCCCAGATCGAGGCGGCATCGCCCCACACCATGAACACCTATGGCCGGCTTCCCATCGCGCTGGAGCGAGGGGACGGCTGCTACGTGTGGGATGTGAACGGCAAGCGCTACCTCGACGCCCTCGCCGGGATCGCCGTGAACACCCTCGGCCACAACCACCCCAAGCTGGTGCCAGCCCTGCAGGACCAGGTGGCCCGGATCATCCACAGTTCCAACTACTACCACGTGCCCAACCAGGAAAAGCTGGCGGCCAGGCTGGCGGAATTGGCGGGGCTGACGAATGTGTTCTTCTGCTCCACCGGGCTGGAAGCCAACGAGGCGGCCATCAAGCTCGCGCGCAAGTTCGGCCACGACCGCGGCATCGAGCGCCCGGAGATCGTGGTGTACGAAAAGGCCTTCCATGGCCGCAGCATCGCCACGCTCTCCGCCACCGGCAACGAGAAGGTGCAGAAGGGCTTCGCGCCGCTGGTGGAGGGGTTCATCCGGGTGCCGATGAACGACATCGAGGCCCTGCGCAAGGCAACCGACGGCAACAAGAACGTGGTGGCCGTGTTCTTTGAAACCATCCAGGGCGAAGGCGGCATCAACCAGATGCGCATCGACTACCTGCAGAAGGTGCGCGAACTGTGCGACCAGAAGGACTGGCTGCTGATGATCGACGAGGTGCAGTGCGGCATGGGCCGGACCGGCAAGTGGTTCGCGCACCAGTGGGCCGGCATCGTCCCGGACGTGATGCCGCTGGCCAAGGGCCTGGGCTCGGGCGTGCCGGTCGGCGCGGTGGTGGCCGGTCCCAGGGCGGCCAACCTGTTCCAGCCGGGCAACCACGGCACCACCTTCGGCGGCAACCCGCTGGCCATGCGCGCGGGTGTGGAGACGCTGCGGATCATGGAAGAGGACGGACTGCTCGACAACGCGTCCCGCGTGGGCACGCACCTGAAGGGCGCGCTGGCGCGTGAACTGGGCGCGCTCAAGGGCGTGGTGGAGATCCGCGGCCAGGGCCTGATGCTGGGCGTGGAACTGGCGAAGCCCTGCGGCGCCCTCACCCAGCGGGCAGCCGACGCCGGCCTGCTGATCAGCGTCACCGCCGACACCGTGGTCCGCTTGCTGCCGCCGCTGATCATGACCGAGCAGCAGGCCGACGACGTGGTCGCCCTGCTCGCGCCGCTGGTGCGGGACTTCCTGTCGGAATAGCACCATGTCGATCCGGCATTTCCTGCAGTTCAGCGACTTCAGCACCGAGGAGCACGAGTGGATCTTCCAGCGTGCGGCGGTGATCAAGCGCAAGTTCAAGAAGTACGAGAAGTACCACCCGCTGGCGGACCGCACGCTGGCCATGATCTTCGAGAAGGCGTCCACGCGCACCCGCGTGAGCTTCGAGGCGGGCATGTACCAGCTGGGCGGCTCGGTGGTGCACCTCACCACCGGCGACAGCCAGCTGGGGCGCGCCGAACCGATCGAGGACAGCGCCAAGGTCATCAGCCGCATGGTGGACCTGGTGATGATCCGCACCTTCGGCCAGGACAAGATCGAGCGCTTCGCGGAGCACTCGCGCGTGCCCGTCATCAACGGCCTCACGAACGAGTTCCACCCGTGCCAGATCCTGGCCGACATCTTCACCTTCATCGAGCACCGCGGCTCGATCCAGGGCCGCGTCGTTGCCTGGGTGGGTGACGGCAACAACATGGCCAACACCTGGCTGCAGGCGGCGGAGCTGCTGGGCTTCACGCTGCACCTGAGCACTCCCACCGGCTACGAGGTCGACCAGGCGGTGGCGGGCCTGCGCAGCGGCGACAGCTACCGGGTCTTCAAGGACCCGATGGAGGCTTGCCGCGGTGCCGACCTGGTGACCACCGACGTCTGGACCAGCATGGGCTTCGAGGCCGAGAACGAGGAACGCCGCCGCGCCTTCGCCGACTGGTGCGTGGACACCGAAATGATGCGCGCCGCCAAGCCCGACGCGCTCTTCATGCACTGCCTGCCCGCGCACCGCGGCGAGGAAGTCGAAGCCGACGTGATCGACGGGCCGCAGTCGGTGGTCTGGGACGAGGCGGAGAACCGCATGCACGTGCAGAAGGCGCTCATGGAGTACCTCCTGCTCGGGCGGGTGGCGGACTGAAGCTTCAGTTCATGGGCGCCGGACCGTTGCCGTAGCGTCCACCTCCGGCCGGTGCGGCGACCTTACCCAGCTTGATCAGGCGCTGCTCGACGGCGAAGGCGGTGCGCCCGAGTTCCTGCGCGACTTGCCGGACCGGGATGCCGGCATCGAAGGCGGTTTCGAGCGCGGCATCTTCCTGGGCGGACCAGGCTTTCCCCGCATTCGGTGGCTGGCTGCGGCGCGCACGGGAAGGTTCCTCGCTGGGCGCCGGTGCGGCGCCCATGCCTTCGAGGGCGCGCGACACCACGTGCAACGCGCGGATCACCGGTGGCGCGTTGTAGGGACTGTCCTCCGGCATGGCCTCGCCGGTGATGGGATGGATGCCCTGCGCGAGGACATCGATAATCTGGCGCGCGATCTGCAGTTCCATGATTGCCTCCTGGGGAAGTGACGGTGGACTGTATTTGCATACAGCCCTGCCGAAACGCTCCCGCCATTGCTTGCGTTGACCTGCCATGCCACCGTCCGTCCCCGACCATCCCTGCCTGCTCTGCGGCGCCTGCTGCGCCGCCTTCCGCGTGGACTTCGCGGTCTACGAAATGGAAGACATGGGCGGGACCGTGCCGTGTGGCCTGGCGGTGGAGGTGACCGGCAGCACCATGCGGATGCGGGGCACGGACCACGTGCCCATCCGCTGCGCCGCGCTGACCGGCAAGGTGGGCGAGCGCGCCTCCTGCGGGATCTATGAGTGGCGCCCGAACCCCTGCCGCGAGCTGGAGCCGGGCAGCCATGGCTGCGAAAGGGCGCGGGCCCGCCACGGGATGCCGCCGCTGGATCCCGCGATGCTTTAAGCCTCAAGGATTTTTGCGCGCTGTTGGAACCAACCGACACCACGCGCGAAATCGCGGCGCACACTCCGCCGCATGCCACGCCTCTGGGACATCTCGCCGCCGGTGCAGCCCGGCGCGCCGGTCTTTCCGGGTGACACCCCGTACGCGCAGCAGTGGGCCGCGACCATCGCGCCCGGCTGCCCGGTGAATGTCAGCACGCTCACCCTGTCTCCACACGTGGGGGCGCACGCCGATGCGCCGCTGCACTACGACCCCCACGGCACCCCCGTCGGCGCGCTGGACCTGGAGCCCTACCTCGGACGCTGTCGCGTGGTGCATGCCATCGCCTGCGGTCCGCTGGTCACCTGGCAGCACATCGCGCATGCGATGCACGACGTGCCGCCGCGCGTGCTGGTCCGCACCTACGAGCGCGCGCCGGTCGACCGATGGGACCCGTTGCTGGCCGCGTTCGCGCCCGCCACCATCGAGCGGCTCGCCGACGCGGGCGTGCGCCTCGTCGGCATCGACACCGCCAGCATCGACCCGGCCGACAGCAAGACGCTGGACAGCCACCAGGTGGTCCGCCGTCGCGGCGTGCGCGTGCTGGAGAACCTGGTGCTCGACGCGGTGCCGGAAGGCGATTACGAGCTGATCGCCCTGCCCCTGAAACTCATGACCGCCGACGCCTCCCCGGTGCGCGCCGTGCTGAGGGAGCTCGCATGACGACCTTGCAGGACTGCCGCAAGCTGGACGCGCAGGATCCGCTGCGTGCGTTGCGCGACCTGTTCACCCTGCCCGACGGGGTGATCTACCTGGACGGCAACTCGCTCGGTCCGTTGCCGAAGGCGGCGCCGGAACGCATCGCCCGCGCCGTGCGCGAGGAATGGGGCGAGGGCCTGATCCGGTCCTGGAACACCGCCGGATGGTTCGAACTGCCGCGGCGCCTGGGCGACAGGATCGCGACGCTGGTGGGCGCCCGGCCGGCCGAACTGGTCTGCACCGACAGCACCTCGATCAACCTGTTCAAGGTGCTGAGCGCCGCCCTCTCGATGGCGGCCGCCGACGCGCCCGCCCGCCGCATCGTGGTCAGCGAGCGCAGCAACTTTCCCACCGACAACTACATCGCCGAAGCGCTCTGCCGCGAGCGGGGCTTCACCCTGCAGCTGCTCGACGCAGATCAGATTCCGTCGGCACTCGGCGACCGCACCGCGGTGCTGATGCTCACCCACGTGAACTACCGCACCGGCGCGATGCACGACATGCGGGCGGTGACCGCGGCGGCCCACGCGGCGGGCGCCATCGCAGTCTGGGACCTGGCGCACAGCGCCGGCGCCGTGGAGGTGGACCTGCACGCGGCGGACGCCGACTTCGCCGTGGGCTGCGGCTACAAGTACCTCAACGGCGGCCCCGGCGCTCCTGCCTTCGTCTGGGTGCACCCGCGCCACACGGACCGCTTCTGGCAACCGCTGGCCGGTTGGTGGAGCCACGCCGCGCCTTTTGCCTTCACACCCGGCTACCAGCCCGCTTCAGGCATCGCCCGCTACCAGTGCGGCACGCAGCCGATCCTGAGCATGACCGCCCTCGAATGCGGGCTCGACACCGTGCTGGCGGCCGCTCCCTTGGGCGGCATGGCGGCGTTGCGGCGCAAGTCGCTCGCGCTCACCGACCTGTTCATCGCCCTCGTGGAGGAACGTTGCGGCGGCCACGGACTGGGGCTCGCCACGCCGCGCGAGCACGCCTTGCGCGGCTCGCAGGTGTGCCTCACGCGCGAGACGGGCGCCTACGCGATCGTGCAGGCACTGATCGCGCGCGGCGTGATCGGCGACTTCCGGGCCGGCGCGCCCGACATCCTGCGTTTCGGCTTCACGCCGCTGTACCTGCGCTTCGAAGATGCCTGGCACGCGGTCGAGCACTTGCGCCAGGTGCTCGCCGAGGACGAGTGGCAGCGCCCCGAATTCCATCGCACCCAATCGGTGACCTGAACATGGACGCACGCAAGCCCGAGGACATCGTCGCGTCCGAGCAGCCGCAGCTGGATTTCAGCCGCGACATGAGCTATGGCGACTACCTGCAGCTCGATGCCATCCTGAACGCGCAGCAGCCGCGCTCGCCGGACCACAACGAGATGCTGTTCATCGTGCAGCACCAGACCAGCGAGCTCTGGATGAAGCTGATGCTGCACGAGCTGGGCGCGGCGACCGCCTGCATCGCCCGCGACGAGCTGCCGCCCGCCTTCAAGATGCTCGCGCGCGTCTCGCGCATCATGGAGCAGCTGGTGCACGCCTGGGATGTCCTGGCCACCATGACGCCACCGGAGTACAGCGCGATCCGGCCTTACCTCGCCACCTCCAGCGGCTTCCAGAGCTGGCAGTACCGTTGCATCGAGTTCCGGCTGGGCAACAAGAACGCGGCGATGCTCAAGCCCCACGAGCACCATGCCGAGCGGCTGGCGATCGTGCGCGCTGCCTACGAGGCACCTTCGCTGTACGACGAGGCACTGCGATTGTTGGCGCGCCGCGGCCTGGCCCTCCCCGCCTCGCACCTGGAGCGCGACTGGACGCAGCCCTACCAGGCCAGCAAGGAAGTGGAGCAGGCCTGGCTCTCCGTCTACCGAGAACCTGCCAGGCAATGGGACCTGTACCAGCTCGGCGAAGAGCTGACCGACCTGGAAGATGCCTTCCGGCTCTGGCGCTTCCGCCACGTCACGACCGTGGAGCGCGTGATCGGCTTCAAGCGCGGCACCGGCGGCACCGGCGGCGTGAGCTACCTGCGCAAGATGCTCGACGTGGTGCTGTTTCCGGAGATCTGGCAGCTGCGCACGGACCTGTGAGGCGCTAGCGGTACAGCCACGGCTGGTCCAGCAGCCTCGCACCCAGCGTCCGCAGCGCCGCATTGCGCGCCATGCGCAGGGGACCGGTCGCGTGGAAGATCGTTCCGTTGCGCTGCGAACGTTCCTGCACCTTGCCCACGCGTTCCCAGCGGTTGAGCGCATAGCGCCGCAAGGCCGTGGGCACGTCCGTGATGTCGTCGCTCACCATGGCCAGCACCCGCTGCAGCTCGCGGGCATCCTCGATCGCCATCCCCGCGCCCTGGGCGAGATACGGGCGCATGGGGTGCGCCGCGTCGCCGAGCAGCGCCAGGCGGCCGCGCGCCATCTGCTCGGGGGAGGCCACCGGGTCGCGCGCGTGCAGCACCCACAGGCGCCAGCCGGGCATGGACGCCACGCGCTCGCGCACCTCGGCGCAGACGGGGCCGAGCGCTGCATCGAGCTGCGCCTGCGAAGCCGCGTGGTCCCAATCGCGCGGGTCGCCGGGCTGCGTGCCCTCGACGACGCACACCACGTTGAGCCAGTCGCCGCCTCGCACGGGATAGCTCACCAGGTGCATGCGCGGCGCCAGCCACACCGTCACTTCGGCGCTGCGCAACCGCCCAGGCAGGTCCTGCTGCCGCACGATGCCGCGGTAGGCAAGATGGCCGCTGGCCCGGGGCGCGTCGCCGCCGGCGACTTCGTTGCGCAGCCTGCTCCAGACGCCGTCCGCGGCCACGAGGGCGTCGCCGTGCACGAGCTCCGCCGTCGGCGTGCGCACTGCGACGCCGTCGGCCTGCGGCTCCACGTTGGAGATGCGGCAGCCGGTGTGCAGGCGGGTTCCCGCCTCGCGCGCCGCTTCCAGCAGGGCCGCCTGCAGGTCGGCACGGTGGACAGTGAGATAGGGGGCGCCGTAGCGTTGCTCGCAGCTGGCACCGAGCTCCAGCAGGCCCAGTTCCGTGCCGTCGACCCCATCGCGCACGCGCAGGAGCGGCGGCCTGACCACCTGCTCGCCCAGCGGGCCCCGCAGCAAGTCCCACTCCCGCAGGATGCGACTGGTGTTGGGGCCCAGCTGGATGCCGGCGCCGACTTCGGAGAAGTGGTCCGCCTGTTCGAACAGGCGCGCTTCCCAGCGTGCCCGCCGCGCGGCCACGGCCGCCGCGAGGCCGCCGATGCCGCCTCCGGCGATCAGCAGCTCGCGGGTCACGCCTGCAGCAGCTGCCGCAGCACGTAGGGAAGGATGCCCCCGTGCTTGTAGTAGTCGACCTCGATCGGCGTGTCGATGCGCAGCACGAGCTTCACCTCCTGCCGGGAGCCGTCGGGCCGTCGGACCACCAGCGCCGCGCGGCTTTGCGGCCGCAGCTGCGGATCGGTCTCGATGTCGATCAGCTCCTCGCCGGTGAGGCCCAGCGACTGCCAGCTCATGTCGCCCTCGAACTGCAGCGGCAGCACCCCCATGCCCACGAGGTTGCTGCGGTGGATGCGCTCGAAGCTGCGCGCCACCACGGCCTTGATGCCCAGCAGCTGCGTGCCCTTGGCCGCCCAGTCGCGCGACGAGCCGGTGCCGTATTCCTCGCCGGCGAAGACCACCGTGGGACGCCCCTCCGCCATGTACTTCATGGCGGCGTCGTAGATGAACATCTGCTGGGCGTTGCCGCCGGCGTCGCGGTAGATCGTGAGGCCGCCCTCCTCGCGCGAGCCATCGGGACCCACGGGAAGCATCAGGTTCTTGATGCGCACGTTGGCGAAGGTGCCGCGCATCATCACCTCGTGGTTGCCGCGGCGCGAGCCGTAGCTGTTGAAGTCCGGCTTGAGCACGCCATGCTCCTGCAGCCAGCGCCCCGCGGGCGAGCTGTCCTTGATGGAGCCGGCCGGCGAGATGTGGTCGGTCGTGATCGAGTCGCCGAACAAGCCGATGATGCGGGCATCGCACACCGCCACCGCATGACCGGTGCCGATCGGCTGGCCGGCAGCGGCCTCGGGCGGCGAAAGGGTGAAGCCATCGAAGAACGGCGGCTCGGCGATGTAGGTGCTCTTGGGCCAGTTGTAGGTGTCGCCCGCGACGCCTTCGATGTCCTGCCACAGCGCCCCCGGGTCGGTCTTCACCTTGCCGTAGTTGGCGCGGAACGCCTTCGCGTTCATCGCGAACTTCATCAGCTTGTGCACCTCGTCGCTCGACGGCCAGATGTCGCCCAGCCAGACGTCCTTGCCGTCCGCGCCCTGCCCCACCGGCTCCGTCATCAGGTCCTTCAGCACCGTCCCGGCCAGCGCGTAGGCCACCACCAGCGGCGGGCTCGCGAGGAAGTTCGCCTTGATGTTCGGATGGATGCGCGCCTCGAAGTTGCGGTTGCCCGAAAGCACGGCGGCGCACACCAGGTCGCTCTGGCCGATCGCCTCGTTGATCTCCGGCGTCAGGTCGCCCGAGTTGCCGATGCAGGTCATGCAGCCGTAGCCGGCCAGCGTGAAGCCCAGCTGCTCCAGGTAGGGCAGCAGCTTGGCCTCGCGCAGGTACTCGGTGACGATGCGCGAGCCGGGCGACAGCGAGGTCTTGATGTGCGGCTTGACGCGCATCCCCTTCTCCACCGCCTTCTTCGCGAGCAGGCCCGCCGCAAGCAGCACGCCGGGGTTGGAGGTGTTGGTGCAGCTCGTGATCGCGGCGATCAGCACGTCGCCGTTGCCGATGGTGATGTCGCCCACCTCCACGTGCGGAATGGACATCGCGTGGGCGGACGGCGGCGTGGGCTTGTTGGCCTCCATCTCCTGCACGAAGCGCGGGGCCGCAAGCGGCGTCGGCGGATTGTCCGGCGGCACGTTCTCGCCGACCTTTTCGTTGCCCGGTCGCTGGACCAGGTGCCGCGTGTGCAGCAGGTCGGGCGACTGGTTGAAGCCGTTCTCGGCCACGGACTTGGAGAACAGCGACTGGAAGGTGCGGGCCACCTTGCCGATCTCGATGCGGTCCTGCGGACGCTTGGGACCGGACAGGCTGGGGGTCACCTGCCCGAGGTCCAGGCGCACGACGGATGAGTAATCCACCTCGCCCGGCATCGGCACGCCGAACATGCCCTGGGCCTTGAAATAGGCCTCGAGCAGCTTGACCTCTTCCTTGCTGCGCCCGGTCCCCTCGAAGTAGTCGATGGTGCGCTCGTCCACGGGGAAGAAGCCCATGGTCGCGCCGTACTCGGGCGCCATGTTGGCGATGGTGGCACGGTCCGGCACCGCCAGGCTGCGCGTGCCCTCGCCGAAGAACTCGACGAACTTGCCCACGACCTTGTGCTTGCGCAGGGTCTCGGTCACGGTGAGCACCAGGTCGGTGGCGGTGCAGCCTTCGCGCAGCTGGCCGGTGAGCTCGAAACCCACCACGTCCGGCGTCAGGAAATACACCGGCTGCCCGAGCATCGCGGCCTCGCCCTCGATGCCGCCGACGCCCCAGCCCACCACCCCGATGCCGTTGATCATCGTCGTGTGGCTGTCGGTGCCGACCAGCGAGTCGAAGTAGCACACGCCGTCGTCGCGCTGGTGCACGCCGCGCGCGAGGTACTCCAGGTTGATCTGGTGCACGATGCCGAATCCGGGGGGCACCACGCCGAAGGTCTTGAAGGCCTGCATGCCCCACTTCATGAACTGGTAGCGCTCACGGTTGCGCTGGAACTCCAGCTTCATGTTGAGGTCGATCGCGTCCTTCTGGCCATAGTGGTCCACCATGATCGAGTGGTCCACGACGAGGTCCACGGGAACCAGAGGTTCGATGCGGCCGACGTCCTTGCCCAGGCGGTGCGCGGCGCTGCGCATGGCGGCCAAGTCGGCCAGCAGGGGCACGCCGGTGAAATCCTGCAGCACGACGCGGGCGACGGTGAACGGGATCTCGGCCGTGCGCTCCGTGCCCGGTTGCCAGTTGGCGAGCTGCTCGACGTGCTCGGCTGTGACCTTCTTGCCGTCACAGTGGCGCAGCACGGATTCCAGCACGATGCGCAAAGACAGCGGCAGCCGTCCGATGTTGGGGTAGTGCTTGGCGAGCTCGGGCAGCGAGTAGAACCGGCCGGTGCGGCCGGTGCCGGCCTTGAAGCTCTGGAGGGTGTGGGCGAAGGCGTTCGTCATTCTCTCGACCTCTCGTTGTTGCTTTGCGTCATTGTGCCGCCAGAAGCAACGCGAGGGCCGCTAATCCGCCGTCGGAAGGTAACGGACGACGAGAACGCCCTCGATGGCGGCAATGGCGGCGAGGACCTGCGGATCCACGGCACTGTCGACGTCCACCAGCGTGTAGGCCATGTCGCCCCGCGACTTGTTGACCATGTTGTGGATGTTGAGCCCCGCGTGCGCCATCGCGGTGGAAATCTGGCCCAGCATGTTGGGCACGTTCGCGTTCGCGATGGCCACCCGCCAGGCCGTGCCCCGGCTCATGCTCACGTCCGGGAAATTCACCGCGTTGCGCACGTTGCCGTGCTCGAGGAAGTCGCGCAGCTGCTCCGCAACCATGATGGCGCAGTTCTCCTCGGCTTCGCGCGTCGACGCCCCCAGGTGGGGCAGCGCGATCACGCGGCCGTGCCGCAGCACGCCGGCATTGGGAAAATCGCAGACGTAGCAGCCCAGCTTGCCGGCATCCAGCGCCGCAATCGTGGCCGCATCGTCCACCACGCCTTCGCGCGAGAAGTTCAGCAACACGGCGTCGCTGCGCATGAGCGCGAGGTTTTCGCGGTTCACCAGGTGGCGCGTCGCCTTGACCAGGGGCACGTGCAGCGAGACCAGGTTCGCGTTCTTCAGCACGTCTTCCACGCTCGTCGCGCGCCGCACCTGCGACGACAGGCTCCATGCGGCCTCGACGGTGATCTCCGGATCGAAGCCCAGCACCTGCATGCCCAGCTTGATGGCGGCGTCCGCGACCAGCGCGCCCACCTTGCCCAGCCCGATCACGCCCAGGGTCTGGCCCGCGAGCTCGAAGCCGGCGAACGCCTTCTTGCCTTCCTCGACGGCGCGTTCCAGGTGCGGCAGCCGCGGGTCCAGCCCGTCGACGAAGCGTTGCGCCGCGCCCAGGTTGCGCGCGGCCATCAGCATGCCGGCCAGCACCAGTTCCTTCACCGCGTTGGCGTTGCCGCCGGGGGCATTGAAGACCGGGACGCCGCGCGCGCTCAGCGCGGCCACCGGGATGTTGTTGATGCCGGCGCCGGCGCGGGCCACGGCGCGCACCGAGGCCGGGATGTCCATCGCGTGGAGGTCCGCCGAGCGGACCAGGATCGCATCGGGCTCGGCGATGTCCTTGCCCGTGCGGTAACGGGGCGCGGGCAAGCGCTCGAGACCAGACTTCGAGATCTGGTTGAGGACCAGCACCCCGAAGGCGGACCCGTTAGCCATGTTGCCGCTCGAAATCCTTCATGTACTGCACGAGCGCCTGCACCCCTTCGATGGGCATGGCGTTGTAGATCGAAGCACGCATCCCGCCGACCGAGCGGTGGCCCTTGAGCTGGACCATCCCGCGCTGCTGGGCGCCTTTGAGGAAGGCGTCGTCCAGCGCTGCATCCTTGAGCCAGAAGGGCACGTTCATCAGTGACCGGTCTTCCCGCGCAATCGGGTTGCGGTAGAAGGCCGTCGTGTCCAGGAAGTCATACAGCACGGCCGCCTTCTCGGCGTTGTGCTGCGCCATGGCCTGCATCCCGCCCAGCGCCTTCACGTGCTTGAGCACCAGCCCGGCGATGTAGATCGCATAGGTGGGCGGCGTGTTGTACATCGAGTCCGCTTCGGCCTGCGTCTTGTAGTTGAAGGCCGAGGGCGTCACTGTCAGGGCGTGGCCCAGCAAGTCCTTGCGCACCACGACGATCGTGAGGCCGGAGGGGCCGATGTTCTTCTGAGCGCCGGCGTAGATGAGGCCGTACTTGCTGACGTCGATCGGGCGCGACAGCACGTCGGACGACATGTCGGCCACCAGCGGAACCGAGCCGGTGTCCGGCGTCCAGTGGAACTGCACGCCGCCGATCGTCTCGTTGGAGCAGATGTGGACGTACGACGCGTCCGGGTCCAGCTTCCACTCGGACTGCTTCGGAATCGCGGTGAACTTGGATGCCTCGCCCGTCGCGGCGACGGTGATGCTGCCGTAGATCTTGGCCTCCTTGTAGGACTTCTTGGACCAGTCGCCGGTGAGCACGTAATCCGCCCGCCCCTTCGCGCCGATCAGGTTCAGCGGCACGATCGCGTTCTCGCCAATCGCGCCACCCTGCATGAACAGCACCTGGTAGTTGGCGGGAATGCCCATCAACTCCTTGAGCAGATCCTCCGCCTCGGCGTGGATGGACATGAACTCCTTGCCGCGGTGGCTCATCTCCATGACCGACATGCCGGAGCCGTGCCAGTCCAGCATTTCCTCGGCCGCCTTGCGCAGGACGGGCTCGGGAAGGGTGGCGGGACCGGGGCTGAAATTGAAAACGCGGGTCATGGGCTCTCTGGACGCTGAAGCAAGGCAGGGCGCGGGTGCGCCGCGACCCGCCAGCATACAAGATGACCAAGACCCGGCCGGCGCACGGGCCGTGCCGGCATGACCTGCGAGGTCATGGAAGCGCGGACGCGGCCGTTCTACCATCGCGGCCATGGACCTCGCCCTCGCCACGCCCGCTCCCGCCGCCTCGCAGGTGCGCCCCTTCGGCGAACACCTGCGCGCATGGCGCTTGCGCCGGCGGATGAGCCAGCTCGACCTGGCCGGCGAAGCCGACATCTCCACCCGCCACCTGAGCTTCGTCGAAACCGGCCGCTCGGTGCCCAGCCGGGAGATGGTGCTGCGCCTGGCCGAGCGGCTCGACGTCCCGCTGCGCGAGCGCAATGCCCTGCTGGTCGCCGCCGGCTATGCGCCGATGTACCGCGAACGCCCGCTCGACCATCCGGCGCTGGCGGCCGCCAGGGACGCCGTGCAGCTGATCCTGGACAGCCACGAGCCCTACCCTGCGCTGGCGATCGACCGCTACTGGAACCTGGTCGCGCACAACGCGCTGGTGCCGCACCTGCTGGCTGGCATCCCCGCATCCCTCATGCGGCCTCCGGTGAACGTGCTGCGCCTGAGCCTCCACCCCGAGGGTCTTGCCCCGCGGATCGTCAACATCGGCCAATGGCGGCACCACCTGTTCGAGCGGCTGCGCCAGCAGATCCAGGCGACCGGGGATACGAAGTTGCAGGCGCTGGAGCAGGAGCTGCGCTCCTATCCGGCGCCGCCCGACGGCGACGCGACGCGGCTCTCGGGCGAAGTGCTGGGCATCGTGGTGCCCCTGCGCTTTCGCACGCCGGCCGGCGTGATCAACCTGATCAGCACCACGACGGTCTTCGGGTCGCCCGTCGATGTGACGCTGCAGGAGCTGGCGCTGGAGACCTTCTTCCCCGCCGATGCGTTCACCGGCGAGGTGCTGCGCCAGCTGGCGGCCTGATCACGGGTTCAACGGCACCAGTCCGTCGTCCGGTGGCGCGGCATCCGGCTCGTGGATGCGGCTCTCGAAGGCGCGCAAGCGCTTGTACACGGAGATCAGTTCCACGATCGTGCTCCAGCTGAGCACGAGGTACTGGAAGGACTCGGTCACCTTGTCGAAGGCGCGCGAGATCTGCTGCATCACACCCAGTGTGATCACGCCGGCGGCCACCGTGGGGCCGATCGCGATCAGGGGCACCAGCACGCTGACCTGCAGGTACGACCACTTCACCACGTCGAAGTAGAGGTAGTGGAAGAACAGGCGGAAGTAGTTGCGGCGCACGTGCTGGAACAGGGCCGTGGCCACCGGCGGGGCAGCGCGCGAGGGATCGTCCTCACCGTAGACCAGTTCCTTACGGTAGGCCGCCTCGACCCGCTGGTTCTGGAATTCCAGGCCCGGCAGCAGGATGCCGGTGAACGCCAGCACCACGGTGCCGAACAGCGCCCATCCGATCGACACCCACACCAGCGAATGCGGGATCGACCCGATGATGGGGATCTCCGTGATCTTGTCCGACAGCGCCCACAGGATGGGCAGGAACGCGGCCAGCGTCATCAGGCTGCGCATCAGCTCGACGCCCAGTCCTTCCATGATGCGGGCGAAGCGCATGGTGTCCTCCTGCACCCGCTGCGCCGAGCCTTCGACCACGCGCAGCTTCTGCCAGTGCTGCATGTAGTAGTCGTTCATCGCCTGCCGCCAGCGGAACACGTAGTGCTTGATGAAGAAGTCCAGCAGCACCGCCACCGTGACGTAGACCATCGCGATGCTGATGAAGGTGGCCAGCTGCTGCCAGTAGGACGACAGCGTGATGCTCTTGGGCTTGGACAAGGCGTTCTGCACGAGGTCGTAGAAGGTCCCGAACCACTCGTTGATCTGCACGTCCAGCTGCACGCGGTACCAGGTGGCGAACAGGATCAGCGCGGTGCCGAGCAGCGACCACGGCATCCAGCGACGGTTCAGGAAGAAGGAACGGAACATGAAGTGCTAAACCCTTGCGACGTGGTGGCGCATGCTAACGGGTCTGTCGCCGGACCGGGTGCGCTCCGATTTCCATAGCTGCAGAGCCAGCATTCGGGCCGCTGCGCCAGATGCATCGTGCAACCTAAGTTGTGCCTCGTTGTCCTTCAAGGTGTATCGGCTGTTGCGGACAGACGCCCGCGCCGGGTCCGTACGAACGCCACGCCCTGTTCCCGCGACCATCGATTTGCTTCACCTACAGCCTGGCTCGCCAGCAACCGCAGGTGGAAGGGTCAGGGACCGACCGGTTGCGTGCGTCACGGGTCGGAACACAAGCAGTCAACAAAACTCGTCAGGAGATATTTCGATGAAATCGAACATGGGAGCGGTGAAGCTCAGCCTGCTGTCCGCAGCGCTGGTCAGTGCACTCAGCCTCGGATTGGCCCAGGCCGCGGGCGCCGGTGGCGGCGGCGGTGGGGGTGCAGGCGCAGGCGCTGGCGCCGGAGCGGGCGGTGCTGGCGGCGGCGGCGGTGCTGGCGGCGGCGGCGGCGCGGGTGGTGGTGGCG
>NZ_JBFUKP010000026.1:0-55721 GCF_056400765.1 Ramlibacter sp. P4_H7 | reverse complement strand
CGCTGGCGCCGCCCGCCGCCGCCGGAACCACCGGCGCCGCGGGGCGTGTCGCCCGGCAGCACCACGCGGGCGCCGTCGCGCAGGCGGTCGGCGCCTTCGGTGATCACCTTCTCGCCGATCTGCAGGCCGCTGGCCACCTGCACGCGGTCGCCCACCGGCTGGCCGCGCACCACCGGCCGCAGCTTCACCGTGCGGTCGTCCTGCAGCACGAACACGTACTCGCCGCTGCCGCTCTGGCGCACCGCGGACACCGGCACCACGACCGCGTTCTGCAGCGTGCGGATGCGCAGCTGCACGTTCACGAACTGGCTGGGAAACAGCTGCTGGCGCGCGTTGTTGAAGCGCGCCTTGGCCCGCACCGTGCCGGTCTGGGTGTCGATCTGGTTGTCCAGCGAGGCGAACGCGCCGGTGTCCAGCAGCTCGGTGCGGGTGCGGTCGAAGGCCTTGACCTCCATGAACGCCGCCGCGTTGTTCTGCAGGAAGGCCGCGTGGTCCTGCGGAATGGCGAACTCCACGTCGATCGGCGACATCTTGGTGATGACCGCGATGCCGTTCGTGTCGCCCGTGCTCACCTGGTTGCCGACGTCCACGTTGCGCAGGCCCACCCGGCCCTCGATGGGCGCGACGATCCGGGCGTACGACAGGTTCAGGCGCGCCGTGCCTTCGTTGGCCTTGGAGGCGACCACGGTGGCGGCCAGCTGGTTGACGGTGGCGCGCTGCGTGTCCACCTCCTGGCGCGCGATCGAATCCTGCTTGAGCAGGGTCTCGAAGCGCTCGAGCGTCACGCGGGCGGCGGCCAGCTGGGCCTCGTCGCGCATGCGCTGGCCCAGCGCCTGCTGCAGCGCCATCTCGAACGGGCGCGGATCGATCAGGGCGAGCAGCTGTCCCTTCTTGACGTTCTGGCCTTCCTTGAACAGCACCTGGGTCAGCACGCCGTTGACCTGGGGACGCACGCGCACGGTCGCCTGCGGGGCCACCGTGCCGAGCGCTTCCAGGTTGACCGGGATGTCGGCCGCCTCCGCGACGGCGAAACCGACGGTGGTCGCACCCCGCGCCCCGGCGGCGCCCCCGGGCCCGCCGGCGCCGCCGCCCGCCCGTGCACCTGCACCTGCACCGGCGCCGCCACCGGTGCCGCGCTGCACGGCCGACAGCTGCTCGGGCCGCGTGAGGTCCCAGGCCAGCCAGGCGAGGCCTGCCGCCACCACGACCGCGATCGCCGTGCCGATGACGGACGCGCGGCGACTGAGCTTGCGGCGCGGCGGCGGCGCGGGCTGCAGGGCGGTCTCGCGGGACAGGGGGGCGTCGGCCGGGTCGGACGGCGGGGGTGTGGGCATCAAGGTCCTTCTTGTTCCGTCTGGAGGTGCGCAAGTTCAGCCATCGCAGAGCTTGCCTGCCGCTGGCTCAACGGGCCGACAGTGCCCGGCGCGACCCGCTGTAGGCGGGTTTCTGATGTGCTCGCACGGTCCTAGCCTCGCCGTTGCGCGTAACGGCGGCGTGTGTCGATTGTTGCGCGCGTGTGAAGTTGGCGATGGGCGGTTGCCG
This sequence comes from Ramlibacter sp. P4_H7, assembly GCF_056400765.1. NCBI lineage: Bacteria > Pseudomonadati > Pseudomonadota > Betaproteobacteria > Burkholderiales > Comamonadaceae > Ramlibacter > Ramlibacter sp. P4_H7. The sequence goes on along the minus strand of NZ_JBFUKP010000026.1, from coordinate 54,179 downwards.
CACCGGAGTCAAGGGGCGGCCAGGGGCAAGGGCCGGCCTTCGCTGGCCGCCGGCGCCGCGACGCCCAGCATCCGAGCGAGGGTGGGCGCGATGTCCGCCACCTCCACCCGCTGCGCGACCGAGCCGGCCTGGACCCAGCGCGGGCCCCAGACCAGCAGCGGCACGTGCGTGTCGTACTCGTAGGGCGAACCGTGGGTGGCGATGCTGGTGCTGGAGCCGAACATGAAGTTGGGCTTGAGCACGTACTGGACGTCGCCGGACACCTCGCGGTTCCAGCTCTTGCGCATCGGCTCGAACAGCGGCGCGCCGGCGCGGTTGCCGCTTTGCAGCTCGCCACGCGTGTACGCCGCCGCCACGTTCGGCTGCGCCAGCAAGGCCTCGCGGGCGGTCAACGCCACCGCTTCGGCATCGAGTCCGCGGGCCGCCACCAGCTTGCGGTCCAGCAGAATGGCGGAGGCGGACATGCCCAGCGCCAGCTTGGGCGCGCCATGGCGCTGCTCCAGCGCGGCATTGACGGCCGCCAGCATCGGCCCGCTGGCGACCCGGCCGGCGCTCAACCCTCGCGACTGGCTCACCTCGGGCGCGGGCATGAAGCCGTGGTCGGCCGTGAGCACGGCCACGTAGTTGTCGCGGCCCACCGTGCGGTCGAGATCGGCGAAGAAGGCCTGCAGCAGGCGGTCGAGCTGCAGCAGGTGGTCGTGCGACAGGCGCGACTCGGCGCTCCAGCGGTGGTTGACGTAGTCGTGGCCGGACAGGCTGATCGACAGGATGTCCGGCGCATCGTCGGCGCCCAGCTGCTCGCCGGCGATGGCGGCCCGCGCGAAGTCCAGCGTCAGCGCGTCGGCATAGGGGCTGGCCAGCAGCGCCGCGTAGTAGTTCGGCCCCGGCTTGTCGTCGTTCGCAGTGCCCATCATCATCGGCAGCTTGCCGCCGCGCGGGCCGAACCAGGGCTGGCTGTCCGGCAGCGAGCGCGCGTAGGCCGCCTCCGGCAGCAGCGGCTTCCACTCGGTCTTGAAGTAGCGGTCGGCCGGCTTCGCGTCGTTGAAGGCGTTGACCCAGGCCGGGTGCTGCGGCATGTAGTAGGTGGTGGAGGCGAACTGGCCGCTGCCGCCCATGTACATGTAGGCGGTGCCAGTGCGGCCCGCGGGCAGGATCGCGCCGCGGTCCTTGCCCGAGATGCCGATCACCTTGGAGCGCGGGTCGGCGCGACGCAGCACGTCGCCCACCGTCTCCACCTTCAGGTTGCGCGGGCTGGTGCCGTCCAGCGGCTGCGTCCTGTTGCCGATGTAGCTGGCGCCGGTGTCACCGGTGCAGTACACGGGCTGGCCGGTGGCGGCGTCCAGCCATTCGTTGCCGATGATGCCGCTGCGGTGCGGATAGGCGCCGCTCAGCACGGTGGCGTGGCCGGCCGCCGTGACGGTGAAGGCGTAGCCGTAGTGCGCCTGGCTGAAGGCGGCGCCGCGCTCCAGGAAGCGCGCCAGGCCGTCGGGCGCGAGCTGGTCGCGGTAGGCCTCCACCTGGCGCTGCGGCAGGCCGTCGACGACGAACAGCACCACCAGTTTCGGCCGGCCTCCTGGCGGCGGCGCGGACGTGACGCCAGCGCAGCCGGCCAGGGCGATTGCGACCAGGAGCAGCGCACGGCGGCGCAGCGATGCGGGCATGAACATGCCCGCGAGGTTAACCGACGTGACCGCCCGCGATGTAGAGGCCAACCCAGGGGAAGCTGCGCACCTCGAAGCCCTGCAGCCGCTCGGCGAGCAGGGTCCAGGGCTGGTCCAGCCCTTCGAGCGTGGTCACCGAATAGAGCGCGGCGCCGAGCACGAACGCGTTGGTGGGCAGCAGCCAGGCAGGCGCCCATTGCAGCCCGCTCGCGACCACGGGCGCGCCCGGCTTCAGGTGCGCCATCACGTGGTCCAGCGCCCGGGCATTGCGCAGCACGTCGTGGGTGAAGTGGAACAGCGCCGCGTCGGCGTGTCCCTGCAGGTGGGCGGAAGCGGCGGTCGCTTCCATCACCGCGACGTTGCTCCAGCCGTGGCAGGCGATGCGGCTGCGCGCGCGCGCCAGCATGTCGGGCGACGGATCGACGCCGACGATGCGGCCGGTGGGGCCGATGCATTCGAGCAGCGGCTCGAAGCTCAGGCCGGTGCCGCAGCCGATGTCCAGCACCGTCGCACCGGCCGGCGGCGCGAGCTGGGCGATCGCCTTCGCGCGCAGCGGCTCGAACGGGGCGAGCTCCAGGTCGTAGCGCTCCGCCCGCCCGCGGTAGGTGTCGCGCGAGGCGGAAGGGTCGGGCCTCCGGCCCGGGCCGGAGGTGAAGCGCATGGCCCGCAGCAAAACGGTCAGGGCGTGATGACGACCAGCACGCTGCAGGGCGCGTGCTCGATCAGCGCCCCGGAGATGGAGCCGCGCCACCAGCGCGCCGCCCAGCTGTCCAGGTGCTTGTGGCCGACGATGATCAGGTCGGCGGCGATGCGGCGCGCGTACTTGGTGATCTCGTCGATCGCCTCGCCGGTGACCACCTCGCCGCGCGCGGTGAAGCCGGATTCGCTCAGGCGGCGCAGGCCGTCGTCGAGGACGCCGCGGTACTTGCGCTTCTCGCGCTCCTCGAGTTCGACGTCGTAGACGCCGCCTTCGAGGCCCACGAAGCTCATGGCCGATGGCATCACGGCCACCAGGTGCAGTTCCGACTGGCTCCATTGCGCGAGGTCGCGGCAGTCGAGCAAGGCCTTCTGTCCGGCGTCGGAGCCGTCATAGGCCAGCAGGATCTTCTTGTACATGGCAAGGCCCCCAAGACATGCCGTGGCCCCGTGCCGCGGCTGGGCCGAGTATGGACCGCAACCGCCGGCAAGGGCAACCGGTCGCAGGGCGGCGTTTCCCCCTAGCAGGCGATGAGTCCAGGCAGGAAGCCGGGAGCGAAATGGCGGTCCGCGACGTCGGCGAGCCGGTCGAACACGGTGTCCAGCGTCGGCGCGGCCGCACCGAACAGCGCCTGCAGCACCGCCGGCTGCTCGAACAGCCCGTGCAGGTACACGCCCAGCACATTGCCCGCGGCGTTCTGCCACCCCAGGTTCGCCGGCAGCACGGTCCGTCCCGGCGCCATGCCGGCATGCTGCGCGGTCTGCCCCTGGTGGATCTCGTAGCCGTCCACGGTCACGCCGGACAGCACGGCCCAGGGGCCGGCCATGGCACCGAAAGCGTGCGAGGCGTGCCGCACCGTCTTGCGCGCCTCGAACTGCGTCACCAGCGGCAGCAGGCCCAGCCCCGGCATGTTGCCGGCGATGTCCTGCGGGTCGACCAGCGCCTCGCCCAGCATCTGCAGGCCGCCGCAGATGCCCAGCACCCGGCCGCCGCCTTCGGCGAACGAGGCCACGGCACCGGCCAGGCCCTGGCGCCGCAGCCAGTCGAGATCGCCCTGCGTGTGCTTGGAACCGGGCAGGATCACCCAGTCGGCGCCGGCCAGTTCCGCCGGCGTGCGCACCCAGCGCAGGCGCACGCCGGGGATGTTGCGCAGCGGCTGGAACTCGTCGAGGTTGCTGATGCGGGGATAGGCGACGACGGCGATGGTCAGGCGCACCTCGCCGGCGGCGGCGGCGCGCTCGTCGTGCGGGCCGTCTTCTTCCGGCAGGCCGTGGTGCCACACCATGGGCAGGGTGGCGACGGTGGGTACGCCGGTGAGCCGTTCGAGCTGTTCCGGCGCCGGAGCGAGCAGCGCCGCGTCGCCGCGAAAGCGATTGAGCACGAAGCCGCGCAGCAGCGCGCGCTCGTCCGGCGCCAGCAGCGCCCAGGTGCCGTACAGGTGGGCGAAGGCGCCGCCGCGGTCGATGTCGGTCACCAGCAGGCAGCGCGCCTGCGCATGCAGCGCCACGCGCAGGTTCACGTAGTCGCTGTCGCGCAGGTTGATCTCCGCCGGCGACCCCGCGCCCTCGATCACCACCACGTCGTTCTCGGCACGCAGCGCCTCCAGCGCATCGCGCACGCGCGGCCACACGAGCGCGCTGCGCTCGCGCCAGGGCGTGTTGGTGAGCACCGGGTCCACCTGGCCCAGCACCACCACCTGGCTGTGGGTGTCGCGCTCGGGCTTGAGCAGCACCGGGTTCATGCGCACGTCGGGCTCCGCGCGCGCGGCCAGGGCCTGGAAGTACTGCGCGCTGCCGATCTCGCCCAGCTCGCCATCCTGACCGGCCACCACCCGCGCGTTGTTGCTCATGTTCTGCGCCTTGAAGGGCGCCACGCGCAGGCCCTGGCGCGCGTACCAGCGGCACAAGGCCGTGGCCAGCCAGCTCTTGCCGGCGCCGCTGCTGGTGCCCAGCACCATGACGCAGGGCGCGGTCACGCCAGCACCTCCGGCTCGCGGACTGCGGTGCCATGTGCCTTCGGAGCAGCCGCGCGGCTCATGCCGGTGCCGCCTCCCGCGGCAGCGCGACCCAGCGGCCGGCCACCGCGTGCACCTGCAGGCGCTGGTCGAACACCGCCTCCACGGCGCGGTGGGTGGCCTCGTCGGCGGTGGCGCCGTGGTGGGCCACCTGCCCGTCGCGCAGCAGCAGCAGGTCGTCGGCCTGCAGCGCCATGCCGATCTCGTGCAGCACGCTCACCGCCGTGCCGCCGAGCGCGACGTGGCGGCGCACGATGGCCAGCCAGTCGGCCTGGTGCGGCGGGTCCAGGTGCGAGAGCGGCTCGTCCATCAGCAGGATGGGCGCGTGCACCGCCAGCGCGCGCGCCAGCAGCACCCGCTGGCGCTCTCCGCCCGACAGGCTGCCCAGCGGCCGGCCCCGGAAGGCCTCGCTCTGCGTTTCCTCCATGGCCGCCAGCACCGCCGCATGGTCCTGCGCGCTGGGCACGCCCAGCCAGTCCTGGTGCGGCAGTCGCCCCAGCATCACCACGTCCTCGGCCAGCAGGTCTTCCGCGCCCGGCTCGCCCTGCCCCAGCCAGGCGATCGCCAGCGCCCGCTCGCGCGCACTCCAGGCCGATGCGGCCTTGCCGAGGACCGAGACCTGCCCGGTGCAGGGCAGCAGGTGCGCCAGCGCCTTGAGCAGCGTCGTCTTGCCCGCACCGTTGGGGCCGGCGATCGCGGTCCAGCGGCCCGCGGGCAACTCCAGCGCGATGTCGTGCAGCACCAGGCGATCGCCCAGCGTCACGCGCAGGCCGGTGCAGGCGAGCGCGGCGTTCACCGGGTCCTCCGCTGCATCAGCACCAGCAGGTAGCCGCCGCCCAGCACCGCGGTGACCACGCCCACCGGCAGCTCGCGCGGCGCCAGCAGCCAGCGGGACAGCACGTCGGCCGCCAGCAGCAGCGCACCGCCCGCCAGCGCCGCCAGCGGCAGCAGCCAGCGGTGCGTCGGCTTGCACAGGGCGCGCACCAGGTGCGGCGCCATGAGGCCGATGAAGGCGACCAGGCCCACGTGCGCCACGGCCGCACCGGTCGCCAGCGCCATCGCCGCCACCAGCAGCAGGCGCACCGGGCCGAGCGCCACGCCCAGGCTCGCGGCCGTGGTCTCGCCCAGCGCCAGCGCATCGAGGGCGCGGCTGCACAGCACGGCCACCACGCCGGCGACGGCGAGCACCAGCGCCAGCACCACGGTGGAAGGCCAGCCCAGGAAACCGGTGGTGCCGAGCAGGAAGGCCTGCATGCTGCGCAGCAGCTCCGGCGCGAGGAACATGGCCAGCGCCGCCAGCGCGCCGAACACCATGCCCACGATCACCCCCGACAGCAGCAGCCGCGTGGTGTGCTGCACCCCGCGCGCGAGCGTGAGCGTGACCGCGACCGCGCCCAGCGCGCCGAGAAAGGCCGCACCGGTAAGGCCGATGCGTGCAGCCCAGGTGGCCGCGGCCGCCGGCGCCGCGCCGAGCAGCACCAGCAGCAGGGCCACGCCGAAGGCCGCACCGGTGGCGCTGCCCAGGAGGTAGGGATCGGCCAGCGGATTGCGGAACAGCCCCTGCGCCACCGCGCCGGCCAGGCCGAGCAGCGCGCCGGCGGTCCAGGCACCCAGCGTGCGGGGAAGGCGGATCTCCCACACGATGGTGAGGCCCGCACCGGTCGGGTCCACCAGCGGCTCCCAGCCCATGCTGCCCACCGCGAGCCCCAGTGCGAGCAGGCCGGCGCTGGCCGCCAGCAGCCAGGCCAGCACCACCACGGGGGGACGGGTCGCGGCGCTCATCGCTGGACCCCGCTGGGCCACTGTCCCTTGAGGCACTGCACCATCAGCCGGGCGGCCTCCGCCATGCCGGGGCCGGCGCGCACCAGCACGTCGCGCTGCGCGGCGTCGAAGGCGCACACCCGGCCGGCGCGCACGGCGCGCATGCGCTGCCAGCCGGGCCGGCCCTCGATGCGGGCCGCGGGCTCGTCCTCCGCCAGCATGATCACGTCGGGATCGGCGCGCACCACGAATTCGGGATTGAGCTTGGGAAACGGCCCCAGCGACGCCGGCACGATGTTGCGTGCGCCGATGCGCGCCAGCAGCTCGCCGATAAAGGACGCTTCGCCGGCGGCATAGGGCGCGGTGCTGACCTCGAAGTAGACGCGGGTGCCGCGCAGCGCCGGCGGCAGTTCGCGCGCGGCGGCCGCCACGCCCTCTTCCACCTCGCGCCACACCTGCGCGCCGTCGCGGGCGCCGAGCACGGGGCCCAGCAGGCGCAGCACCCGTTCCACGTCGGCCAGGGTGCGCGGCTCCGCCACGAACACCTTCAGCCCCAGCGACTGCAGGCGCTCCAGCGCGCGCGAGGACTGCGGCACCAGCACCAGGTCCGGCTTGAGCGCGACGATGGTCTCCACCCGCGCATCCTCCATGCCGCCGACGCGGGGCACCGCCTTCACCGGCGCCGGATGGTTGGAATAGTCGTCCACGCCGACCAGGCGGTCGCAGGCGCCCAGCGCGCACACGAATTCCGTCAGGGAAGGCAGCAGGGAGACGATGCGCTGCGGCGGCTGGTCGAAGCGCACCGCGACGCCGCGCTCGTCGGTGACCGTCAGCGGCTGCGCCGACGCCGCACCGACCCACAGCAACAGGAGCAGCAGCAGCCTAGCCATGCGCCGCACTCCACGCACTCACGATGCGGTGCATCTGCTCCACGCCGTCGGTGAGCGCGGCGGGACCGGGCTGCAGGATGTCGGCCGACTTGATCTCGAACAGCTGGCCGTCGCGGACGGCGTTCACCTGCGCCCAGCCCGGGCGCGCAGCTACCTTCTCGGGGCGGAACTTCTTGCCGCACCAGGAGCCGATCACGATGTCCGGATTGCGCCGCACGATCTCGGCGCCGTCGGCGACGATGCGGTCCTTGCCCAGCGGCTGCAGCGCCAGTTCGGGAAAGATGTCGTCACCGCCGGCGATGCCCAGCAGCTCCGACACCCAGCGGATGCCGCTGATGTGCGGCTCGTCCCACTCCTCGAAGAACACGCGCGGCCGCCGCGGCAGCGCGCGCGCCGCGGCCTCGATCGCCAGCAGGCGCTCGCGCATGCCTTCCAGCAGCCGCAGGCCTTCGTCGGCACGGCCCACCATGGCCGCCACCTGGTACAGCATGGCGAAGATCTCCTCCACGCTGCGCTGGTTGAAGATGGTCACCTGCACGCCCTGCCTGACCAGCTGGGCGGCGATGTCCGCCTGCAGGTCGGAAAAGCCGAACACGCAGTCCGGCCGCAGCGCGAGGATCCGGTCGATCTTCGCGCTGAGGAAGGCGCTCACCTTGGGTTTCTCCTCGCGGGCGCGGCGCGGCCGCACCGTGTAGCCGGAGATGCCGACGATGCGCGCCTCCTCGCCCAGCAGGTACAGCCATTCCGTCGTCTCCTCGGTGAGGCAGACGATGCGGCGCGGTCCGCGCGGAATGGCGATCACTGGCGGCGCTCCTAGAACTGCACGCGCAGCGAGGCGTTGAACTGGCGCCCTGCTTCCGGATAGATCGCGGTGGTCTGCGTGCCCGCGCAGCCGAAGGCCTGCGTGTAGTAGTTGCGGTCGAACAGGTTGGTCACGCCGACCCCCAGCTCCGCGTTGCGGTGGAACTGCCAGGCGTAGCGGGCGTCGGCCGTGGTGTACGAGGGGATCTTGCAGGCATTGTTGAAATCCGGATGCTGCGACGATACCCAGTTCAGGCCGGCGTTGATGCGGTGGCCGGCGACCGGCACCCAGTCGCCCCGCAGCGCCAGCGTCTGGCGCGGCACCAGCGGCACGTCCTTGCCGTCGTACGGGCCGGAGCGGAAGGTCGCCTTGCGCACGACCGCGTTCACCCGCGTGGTGACGCTGGCGCTGACCGCGTGGCTCCAGTCCAGCTCCAGCCCCTGCCGGCGCGTCGGGTCGAAATTGACGTTGGCGCCGAAGAAGCCGAAGGAGCCGACCGCGTTGGGATCGAAGCCGATCTCGTTGGTCAGCGCGCTGCGGTACAGCCGCGCCTGCACGTTGCCGCTGGCGTAGTCCCAGCGCGTACCGAACTCGGTGTCGCGCGAGACCTGTGGCTGCAGGATGACGCCCGGCTGCGTGAAGCTGAACTCGTCCACGTTCGCCAGCCGGAAGCTGCGGCCCACGCGCGCATAGCCGGTCCAGCCGGCCGCGAACGGATGGCTCACGCCGAGCTCCCAGGCGTGCTCGCGGTCGTCCAGCGCCGTGCCCGACGAGCTCTCGTCCTTCTCGATGCGCTCGGTGCGCGCGCCCAGCGAGAAGCGCGTTCCGCCCTGCAGCACGATGTCATCCTTCGCGTACCAGGCGCGCGACTGCTGGTTGGCCACGGAGCCGAAGGCGCCCAGCACGTTGCGGCGCCAGTCGTTGTAGTCGGTGCCCAGCACCAGGATGTTCTTCGCCGTGCCGACGGCCACCTCCTCGCGTGCCCGCAGCGCGTACGACGTGGCGTCCACGTCGTAGTCGAAGGGGAAGCCGCTGTTCATGCTGCGCAGCTTCTTGTCGCGCTGCCCGGCATCGAAGGCCAGCTGCCAGCTGCCCACTTCCGCCTGCGCGAACACGGAGGCGCGTTCGTTGCGGATGCTGGCGAAGTCGTTGGGACGGCTTGCCTGCGACGGATCGGCCTGGTACTGCGCCGTGCTCAGCGCTCCCGGCAGGCGTGCGTCCAGGTCGTCCTGCGCGACGCGGGCGCCCAGCCGCACCGAGCCGTTGGACCATTGGCCCGACACGTCACCCGCGTTCAGCTCCGAGGCCTGGTTGGCGCGGTAACCGTCGCTCTTGCGCTGCTGCGCGTGCGCGTCCAGCGTGAAGCCGCCAGGGGTGCTGACGACGCCGCTGGCGCGCAGGTCGCGCAGGCCGTCGCTGCCCACCCCGCCGTAGAGAGTGGCGCCGCTCGCCTGCTGCTTGCCGGAGCCCGACCTGGTGGTGATCACGATGACGCCGCCGGTGGCGCCCTCGCCGTACAGCACGGCGCCGCTGCCGCGCAGCACCTCGATGCGCTCGATCGAATCGATCGGGATGCCGGCCATGCGCGTGCCGCCCAGGTCGGCCTCGGTCAGGCGCAGGCCGTCGAGGATGACGACCTGGTTGTTGTCGGCGGTGACGCCGAAGCCGCGCAGGTCGACGCTGGTGTCGCCGCCGTTGAACAGGTCCTGCCGGCCGGGCACGCCCAGCAGGCGCACGAGCGCGTCGTTGACGGTGGTGGCGCCACTGGCGCGGATCTCGTCGGCGGTGATCACGCTGACGCCCAGCGGCAGCGAGGCCGCCGGTTCGGCGAAGCGCGTCGCGCGGACGACGGTCTCCTTCAGCGTGGGGGATTGCGCGAGGGCGGAAGTGGCGGACAGCGTGGCGACGGCTGCCAGGAGGCAGGCGGGCGCGCGCAGCGAGGGCACGTTGGAAGTCATGAATGGAGCCGGAAACAGATTTGCCCGCACCGGCTTCCCCGCCGGCGAAATTGGGCGATCACGGCCGCGCGCCTTGCGAGCGCACGGCCACCTCGTTGGCCGGTATCCGGGCTGGCGGAAGAACTTCCATCGCCTTCCCAGGGCCGCTGTTTCAGGCGGCCCCAGTGGCTGTGCGAGGATGGAAGTGATGCATCGCGCCGGAGGTGCAGCGGTTCTCTGGTGCTGCGCATGCGCGCAATGCACCCTTCGAGACCGCTGCGCCTCTGGCGCGATGCACCTCCGCTTACCGTTGCGGGGGCAGCGCAGGTTGGCTTGCGCGCTGGTGCGCGCAGGGCCTCCTGCTTCCCGTTGAACTGCGGCATGTGAACCACACCGCGAGCACCAACGCGCCGATTCTAAAGCTGCCGGATTAACAAAACCCTACAATTCGCGCCATGGCCAGCGGCTCCCCCATCGACCCCCTCGTCGAACGCGTCGAGCGACTGCTCGTGCGCTACGAGGAACTGCAGCGCACCAACGCGCTGCTGGTCGCGCAGGTGGAGCAGCTCACGCAGGAACGCGACTCGCTCAAGTCGCGCCTGTCCGCGGCCCGTTCGCGTGTCGACGCCTTGCTCGAACGCCTGCCCGACCTCAATACGCCCGCATGAAGCAGCTGGAAGTCCAGATCATGGGCCAGAGCTACCTGCTCGGCTGCCCCGAAGGCGGCGAACAGCGCCTGCTCGAAGCCGTGGAAAAGGTCGACACCGCCATGTGCCGCATCCGCGATGCCGGCAAGGTGAAGGCGCGCGACCGCATCGCCGTGCTCGCCGCGCTCAATCTCGCGTTCGACGCCGAACGCAACGCCACGCAGCAGCTGCAGGCAGCGAGCTTCGTCAACGGCGACCCCACGCTCACCGGCGTGCGCAACCTCGCCGACGACGTGCGCCTCGCGCAACTGATGGTCCGCCTGGACCAGGCGCTCGGGGACGACGGCCGCCTGCTCTGAGCATGCACCGCGCGTTCGCGCGCGACGCATTCCACGGTTCAGTTTCGCGCGGTTTTGTCAAGCCCGCAAAATCATCGATGACTTCACATCTTCCTTGCACAACGCGCCGTTTTGCGGCCTAGAATGGATTCGTCTGCAGTGCGTATCGGGCTTTATATTTCCTTGAACCAATGCTCATTGAGCAAGGGCTTGGAACATCGCCCGGCGAGCGTGAACATCTCGCGTCAGATGATCCCAACGCCGAAGCTGACCTCGCCCACCTGAACCCCGGTTCAGGATGCGGCTCGGTGGCGCTGTAGACACCTCTTGCACGGGCTGCCCATGGCAGCCCGTTCCTTTTGCGCGGCCTGCGACAATGCGGGCCCGCGCTCCGGCCCCCGGCCAACAACTCCAACGATGTCGTCCTTCCTGGACCCCCAGCTGGTTCTCGAACTCCTCCTGATCGGCACCTGCACCGGCTTCCTCGCCGGCCTGCTGGGCATCGGCGGCGGCATGATCATGGTGCCCTTCGTGACCATGATCCTCACGTCCAAGGGCTACCCGCCGGACTACACCGTCAAGATGGCGGTGGCGACCTCGCTCGCCACGATCTGCTTCACCTCGCTCGCTTCCGTGCGCGCCCACGACCGGCGCGGCGCGGTGCTGTGGCCGGTGGTGAAGGTGCTGGCGCCGGGGATCCTGGTCGGCTCGCTGCTCGGAGCGCAGATCGCGCACGTGTTGCCGGGGAAAGTGCTGGGCGTGCTGTTCGCGGTGTTCGTGGCTTTCTCCGCCACGCAGATGTTCCTGAACCGCAAGCCGGAGCCGAGCCGCACCCTGCCCGGGCCGCTCGCCACCTTCGGCGTGGGCGGCGTCATCGGCCTGCTGTCGTCCCTGGTGGGCGCGGGCGGCGCCTTCGTCTCGGTGCCCTTCATGACCTGGTGCAACATCAAGATCCACGACGCCGTCGGCACGTCCTCCGCGCTGGGATTCCCCATTGCCGTGGCAGGCACAGCGGGCTACATCTACGCGGGCCTCGGGCTGCCACGGATGCCGCCCGGATCCGTCGGCTACCTGTACCTGCCCGGGCTGGTGTTCATCTCCGCGGCCAGCATGCTGATGGCGCCGCTGGGCGCGCGCACGGCGCACCGCATGGACATCCAGCCGCTGAAGAAGGTGTTCGCGCTGGTGCTGTATGGGCTCGCGGCGTACTTCCTGCTGCGCTGAGGAGATTTCTGGAGGCGGGCGCTCCGGCGCACGCCGCGTGGACTGCGCGGAATATCATGCAGCGCAGTCCCGCTTGGGAAGAGGATCCGGCTTCGCCGGTCCTCTTCGCACTGATTGAACAACTTTGAAAAGTCGCCCCTGGGCGACTTTTCAAAGTTAAGGAGCAACATGGCCCGCATCGCCTTTATCGGCCAACAGGAATTCGGCAAGGCCGTCCTGGAAGCCTTCATCGCCCGCGGCGACACCATCGCCGGCGTGTTCTGCGTGCCGGACAAGCCCGGCACCAAGCCGGACGCACTGAAGGCCGGCGCGCAGGCGCTGGGCCTGCAGGTGTTCACCTTCGCCAGCCTGCGCGCCCCCGAAGCCGAGGCCGCGATGCGATCGCTGGACGCGGACATCGGCATCATGGCCTACGTGCTGCAGTTCGCGCCGCAGTCGTTCGTGAACATTCCCCGGCACGGCACGATCCAGTACCACCCGTCGCTGCTGCCGCTGCACCGCGGCCCTTCGTCGATCAGCTGGCCGATCGCGCTCGGGCGCCGGGAGACGGGCCTCACGATCTTCCGGCCCACCGACGGCCTGGACGAAGGACCGGTGATCCTGCAGAAGACCTGCCCCATCGCGCCCGACGACACGCTGGGCGAGGTGTACTTCAACAAGCTGTTCCCGCTGGGCGTGCAGGCGCTGCTGGAAGCCACGGACATCGTGATGGCGGGGGCGCACCGTGAGCGCGTGCAGGACGAGCACGAAGCCACCTACGAGGGCTGGATGCACGACGAGGAGTGCGAGATCCACTGGCCCGGTCACGTGGACACGATCTACAACCTCATTCGCGCCTGCAACCCGGCGCCGGGCGCGTGGATGTTCCTCGACGGCGTGAAGGTGCGCGTGTACGACTGCCGCAAGCACGTGGTCGGCCGCTTCGTCTCGCGCGGCCACCGGCCCGGCGACGTCGCGGGGGTGACGGAGGACGCCATCGTGATCTGGGCGCAGGGCGGCCTGATCGAGATCCTGAAGCTGCGACCCGAGGGCGCCGGCAAGCTGGGCGCCGGCGAGTTCGCGCGCCAGCGCGGCTGGGCTATTTCGACCGACTGGCAGTCCTGGGTGCGGCCCGCGTAGCGCTGCGCATGCCCAGCGCCTGGTCGATCAGCCGGGCGCCGTCGGCCAGCAGGAAGTTCTTGAAGGCCTGCGCCACCGGCGGCAGGCGCTTGGTGCGCCGGTGCACCACGTACCAGTTCAGCATCAGCGGGAAGCCCTGCACGTCCAGCACCGTGAGCGCGCCGGACTGCAGCTCGCGGCTGATGGTGTGGGCGGACAGGAAGCTCACGCCCATGCCGGCGATCACCGCCTGCTTGATCGTCTCGGTGCTGCGGATCTGCATCGCGATGTTCAGCCCCGGCAGGTTGGTGCCGAAGGCGTCGACCATCGAGTTCCAGGTGTCCGATCCCTTCTCGCGCACGACGAACGGCTCGCGGATGATGCGGTACACCGGGATGCGCGCCGTGCGCGCGAGCGGGTGCGTGGGCGCCGCGACGATCACGTAAGGGTGGGGCGCGAACGGCTCCGCCACCGTGTCCTCGTCCTCGGGCGGGCGCACCATCACCGCCAGGTCGGTCACGTTCTCCTTCATCTGCGTGAGCAGCTCCTCGCGGTTGCACACGCCGAAGTTGAGCGTCACGCCGGCATGGCGCTGCGCGAAGTCCACCAGCAGGCGCGGGAAGAAGTAGTCGCCGGCGCTGATCACCGAGACATTCAGGCGGCCGCCCGACACGCCCTTGAACTGGGCCATGACCTCTTCGGCTTCCTGGAACTTCTGGATGATCTCGCGGCTCGACGTCAGCATCTGGACGCCCGCCGGGGTGAGGTGGATCTTCTTGCCCAGCTGCTCGAACAGCGGCAGGCCCGCGTGCTCCTCGAGCTTGGCGACCTGCGTGGACACGGCGGGTTGCGTGAGGTGCAGCTCTTCGGCCGCCCTCGAAAAGCTGCGATGGCGCGCGACCGCCTCGAAGACCTTGAGCTGGCGCAGGGTGGCGTTTTTCATGGCGCGCCGATCATAGTGGATGACTGATGGAAACCATCAAATACTTTCACTATCATTAATCGTACCGGCTGCCTACAGTGACTCCCATCGACAAGGAGACAAGCATGGGCAAGGACACCTATTCCGCCGACGAAGAGCTCGACCTCAGCCGCGCCTGGCACGAGGTGGGCGGTAATCGCGACGACCTGCGCGCCTGGCTGGAACGGGAACAGCCGCACCTGCTGCGCGCCTACGACGCGGACTTCCTGGTGAACGCCGTCGAGCATGCGCGCGAGCCCGTGCAGGGCCGGCGCTGATCCGCAAGCACATCACGCGTCCCGTGCGCCCACGGGACGCGTTCTCACGTTCGTACGTACTGCTACGGATGCGCAATCCCCCCCTCGATGTGAACGTTCAGCCCTCGTCTGCAGCAGGCGTACGTACCGGTCGGGATTAACCCTAGAAGCGGTTCGGACTTCCGAAAAATTGACCGCAGTCAAGAGAGATCAGGCCCCGTTGGTTGGACCATCCGCTGCGGTCTCGCGATGAACGCCATCGACGGACAGATGGCGCGGGCGAGGCGACACAACAGGAGACAACGCGTGAGACTCACCACCCTGAAAACCCGGATGTCGGTCGCCGCCGCGACCGTGCTTTCGACGGCCGCCATGCTGGCCGCCCCGCTCGCCCACGCGGCGTGGGAACCCACCAAGCCCGTCGAGTTCGTCGTGCCCGCCGGCACCGGCGGCGGCGCCGACCAGATGGCCCGCCTGATCCAGGGCGTGGTCGTCAAGCACAGCCTGATGAAGCAGCCGCTGGTGGTGGTCAACAAGTCCGGCGGCGCGGGCGCCGAGGGCTTCCTCGACGTCAAGAACGCCAAGGCCGATCCGCACAAGATCGTCGTGACCCTGTCCAACCTGTTCACCACGCCGCTTGCCACGGGCGTGCCCTTCAACTGGCGCGACATGACCCCGGTGTCGATGATGGCGCTGGACAACTTCGTGCTGTGGGTCAACGCCGAGACGCCCTACCAGAACGCCAAGCAGTACGTCGACGCGGTCAAGGCCGCGGGCCCGAGCAAGATGAAGATGGGCGGCACCGGCTCCAAGCAGGAAGACCAGATCCTCACCGTCGGCATCGAGAAGGCGACCGGCGCCAAGTTCATCTACATCCCGTTCAAAGGCGGCGGCGAAGTGGCCGTGCAGCTGGTGGGCAAGCACGTGGACTCCACGGTGAACAACCCGATCGAGGCGGTGGCGCAATGGCGCGCCGGCCAGCTGCGGGCGCTGTGCGTGTTCGACGAGAAGCGCATGCCCTACCCGAACAAGATCACGGACAAGCAGTCCTGGCAGGACATCCCGACGTGCAAGGAATCGGGCATCCCCACCGAGTACACGATGCTGCGCGGCATCTTCATGCCCCCGGGCGTGAGCAAGGACCAGGTCGCCTTCTACACGGACCTGCTGAAGAAGGTGCGCGCCACCCCCGAGTGGAAGGACTACATGGAGAAGGGCGCGTTCAACCAGACCTACATGGACGGTGAAGCCTTCACCGGCTGGCTCGGCAAGGCGGAGATGCAGCACCGCGAGCTGATGAAGGACGCCGGCTTCCTGGCCAAGTAAATCGACCGGACACGCCCCCCTCGCGGGGCGTGTTGCCTTCTCCGGCTCGTTCTTCTCCGCTTCCCATTCCAACAGTGCCGGCCGCACCGGCAGGAGACCTCCCCAGATGGATACCACCCAAGAGCCCGGGGCCGAAGAGCGCACGGGCGTTCCCACCTTCGCCGTCGAGGCCGCCGTCGCCGCCCTGGTGCTCCTGATGGGCGCGCTGGTGCTGTTTGGCAGCCGCAAGCTCGGCTCCGGCTGGACCAGCGACGGTCCCGGCGCGGGCTACTTCCCCTTCTACATCGGCATCATCCTGTGCATCTCCGGCGCGGGCGTGCTGTACCAGTCGCTGCTGGGCAAGAAGCGCAACCACGACATCTTCGTGGACGGCGAGCAGATCCGCCGCGTGCTGGCGGTGCTGCTGCCCGCCATCGTGTTCGTCGGCGCGATCCAGGTGCTGGGCATGTACATCGCGTCCGCGGTCTACATCGCCGGCTTCATGATCATCCTGGGCAAGTACAACAAGGCTAAGAGCGTCGCGCTGGCGATCACCATCTCGGTCGTGTTCTTCCTGATGTTCGAAGTCTGGTTCAAGGTGCCGCTCGCCAAGGGCTGGCTGGACCCCCTCGCCTTCCTCGGCTACTAAGCCGCTTCGAAAGCCACTCTCAGCCATGACCGAACTCAGCGCACTGTTCCACGGCTTCAGCGTCATCCTGACGCCGATGAACCTGCTCCTCATGCTGGTGGGCATCACGCTCGGCGTGCTCATCGGCGTGCTGCCCGGACTCGGCGGCGCCAACGGCGTCGCGATCCTGCTGCCCCTGACCTTCACGATGTCGCCCACCTCGGCGATCATTATGCTGTCCTGCATCTACTGGGGCGCGCTGTTCGGCGGCGCGATCACCTCGGTGCTGTTCAACATCCCCGGCGAGCCCTGGTCGGTGGCCACCACCTTCGACGGCTACCCGATGGCGCAAAAGGGCCAGGCGGGCCAGGCCCTGACGGCGGCCTTCACCTCGTCCTTCGTGGGCGCCTTCGTCGCGGTGGTGATGATCACCTTCCTGGCGCCGCTGGTGGCCAAGTTCGCGCTGAAGTTCGGCCCGCCCGAATTCTTCGCGGTCTACCTGCTCACCTTCTGCAGCTTCGTGGGCATGGGCAAGGGCTCCCCGTTCAAGATCCTGGCTTCCATGGCGATCGGCTTCGCGCTCGCCGCGGTGGGCATGGACACGGTCACCGGCCAGCTGCGCCTCACCTTCGGCATCGAGGAGCTGATGCGCGGCTTCGACTTCCTGATCGCGGTGATCGGCCTGTTCGGCATCGGCGAGATCCTGCTGTCGATGGAAGAAGGCCTGGCCTTCTCCGGCAAGTCGGCGCGCATCAACCCCAAGGTGGTGTTCGAGACCTGGAAGCAGCTGCCGCGCTACTGGATGACGTCGATCCGCAGCTCGCTCGTGGGCATCTGGATGGGCATCACCCCCGGCGGCGCCACGCCGGCCTCGTTCATGAGCTACGGCCTGGCCAAGAAGATGTCCAAGGACGGCGCCAAGTTCGGCACCGGCCAGATCGAAGGCGTGATCGCTCCCGAAACCGCGGCGCACGCGGCCGGCACCAGCGCCCTGCTGCCGATGCTCGCGCTGGGCATTCCCGGCTCGCCGACCGCGGCCGTGCTGCTGGGCGGCCTGCTGATCTGGGGCCTGCAGCCCGGTCCCCTGCTCTTCGTCGAGCAGAAGGACTTCGTGTGGGGCCTGATCGCCTCCATGTACCTGGGCAACCTGGCCGGCCTGATCGTCGTGCTGACCACCGTGCCGCTGTTCGCATCGATCCTGCGCATTCCGTTCTCCATCATCGCCCCGGTGATCGTGGTGATCTGCGCGATCGGAGCCTACACCGTGCACAACGCCATGCTGGACGTGTGGCTGATGATGCTGTTCGGCGTGGTCGGCTACGTCTTCAAGAAGCTCGACTACCCGCTCGCGCCGCTGGTGCTGGCGCTGGTGCTGGGCGACAAGGCGGAGGACTCGTTCCGCCAGGCCATGCTGGTGTCGCAGGGCGACCTGTCGATCATGGTGTCCAACCCGCTGGTGGGCACCATCACCGGCCTGGCGCTGCTGCTGCTGGCATGGCCGCTGATCTCGCGCGTGATCGCCAAGGTGCGGCCGCCCAAGGCGAGCAGCTTCGCCGCCGAACAACCGGTGGATTGATGTCCCGACAAGAACGAGGAGGAACGCCATGCCCGTGATCGCACTGACCCAGGAAATGGGCTCGCTGGCCAAGGACGTGGCGCTGCGCCTCGCCGAATCCGGCGGCCTGGCCGTGATGCGCAACGAAGTGGTGGAGAACGTCGCGGGCCGCATGCACGTGCCGGCCAGCCTGATCCGGCGCCTGCGCGAAGGCAAGGCCGGACTGGTGGAACGGCTGTCCACCGACAAGGAGCGCGTGGCGCTGTACACCGCCGAGGAAGTGCTGGCGCAGGCGGTGCGCGGCAACGTGATCCTGCGCGGCTGGGGCGCCACCTGCCTGCTGCGCCCGGTGCGCCACGTGGTGCGCGTGCGCGTCACGCGTCCGCTGGAACAGCGCGTGGCCTGGCTCATGGAGCACCTGGGCACGGACAACCGCGAAGCGGCCGAGGCCGAGGTGCGGCGCAGCGACACGGCGCATGCCTCGCGCATGAACACGCAGTTCGGCGTCACCTGGGGCGATCCCCTGCTCTACGACCTGGTGCTCAACACCGAACGCGTGTCCATCGACAGCTGCGTCGACCAGATCCTGCACCTGTCGCGCCGCCCCGAGTTCCAGGAGACCACGGAATCGCGCGCGATCCTCGACGGCCTCGCACTGAGCGCGCGCGTGCGTGCCGCGCTCAAGGCCAACGATTCCACCAGCAACGTCGACGTGCAGATCGACGGCCGCGAAGGCCGCGTGGTCCTCAACGGCATCGTCGTCAACGACCACGAGAAGGCGGAGACCGAACGCATCGCGGCGGCCGTCGCCGGCATCGGCAAGGTCGACAGCCGCCTGCACCTGATGGCGGTCACGCGCAAATTCACGCACGCGAAAACCTGAATAGAACCTGACCCGAATCAATGAAGGCGGCCATCCGGCCGCCTTTCTTTTTTATGCTTTCAATTGCGGCTTAAGGGCTTACCCGAGTTCATGACCGCGGTCAATTTTCCAGAGCGCGCGCGCTCCCAGAATTCGCCGTCGTCATCGCAAACCTCGCGGCGACATCGCCGCAAATCTCCCCTCACTCCTCACACCCATACAACAGGAGACCTCGGATGGAAAAGACAGTAGACGCCATTCCTGCCTTTGCAGGCGCGTCGCGCGGCGCCGTCACCGGCGCCGATCGTGGGGCGGCCTTCCGCTGGGGCCAGCTCGTCATGGGCATCATCTGCATGGCGATGATCGCCAACCTGCAGTACGGCTGGACGCTGTTCGTCAACCCGATCGCCGACAAGCACGGCTGGACGCGGGCGGCCATCCAGGTCGCCTTCACCATCTTCGTGCTCACCGAAACCTGGCTGGTGCCGATCGAGGGTTACCTCGTCGACAAGTACGGCCCGCGCGTGGTCGTCATGGGCGGCGGCATCCTGGCCGGCCTCGGCTGGATGATCAACGCCTACGCCGACACGCTCACGCTGCTGTACATCGGCGCCGCGGTCGGCGGCATCGGCGCGGGCGCGGTGTACGGCACCTGCGTCGGCAATGCGCTCAAGTGGTTCCCGGACCGCCGCGGCCTCGCCGCGGGCCTGACCGCCGCCGGTTTCGGCGCGGGTTCGGCGCTCACCGTCGTTCCGATCTCGGCCTACATCCACAACCACGGCTACGAAGCGGCCTTCCTGTACTTCGGCATCGGCCAGGGCGCGATCATCTTCCTGCTGTCCTGGTTCCTCGCGCGTGCGCCGGAGCACAAGAAGTCCACCGGCGGCACGGCGAACGTGCAGCAGACCCGCAGGGAATACACCCCGGGCGAGATGATGCGCAAGCCGGTGTTCTGGGTCATGTACGTGATGTTCGTGATGGTGGCCGCCGGCGGCCTGATGGCCACCGCGCAGCTCGCGCCCATCGCCAAGGACTTCAAGATCGACGGCGTTCCGGTGAGCATCCTCGGGCTCGCGCTGCCGGCGCTGACCTTCGCACTGACGATCGACCGCGTGCTGAACGGCCTCACCCGTCCCTTCTTCGGCTGGGTGTCCGACCAGATCGGCCGCGAGCTGACGATGTTCATCGCCTTCGGCCTGGAAGCGTTCGGCATCCTCGCGCTGTACAAGTTCGGCAGCGATCCGGTGCTGTTCGTGATCCTGACCGGCCTGGTGTTCTTCGCCTGGGGCGAGATCTACAGCCTGTTCCCCTCCACCTGCGCCGACACCTTCGGCTCCAAGTACGCCGCCGCCAACGCGGGCGTGCTGTACACCGCGAAGGGAACCGCCGCCTTGCTGGTGCCGCTCTCCAGCCTGCTGACGGCCGCCACCGGCAGCTGGCACGCGGTGTTCATCGTGGCGAGCGTGATGAACGCCATCGCCGCCTTGCTGGCGTGGTTCGCGTTGCGGCCGATGCGGCGCGCGCAGATCGAAGCCTCGGCGCGCGAAGTCGCGGCCTGAGCTTCTCGCCGTGAATGCAAAACGGGCGCCGCGGCGCCCGTTTTTCGTTCCTGCCCATCCGTGGCTAGATCTTGCCCCGGGACTTCAGCCGGCTGAGCGTCTCGGCAGAAAGGTTGAGATAGGACGCGAGTTCCTTCTTCGGCAGGCGCTCCTCCAGCTCCGGATGCTTGCGCAGGAAGCGCTTCACCCGGCCGGGCGCATCGAGCAGGTGCAGCGTGATGGTGTGCGCCAGGATCTCGCTCATGTGGTGCATCACCTCGTACTCGAAAGCCTGCTTCAGCCCGGGATGCCGCTCGATGAAGGTGACCCAGTCGCGCAAGGGCAGCTTGGCGACGCGGGCACGCGTGACGCACACGATGCTGTAGGGGGCGGGGGTGCCAAGGCGCCAGGCGGCGTAGCTGGTTTCCATCTGCCCCTCCTCGGCGAAGCGCAGGATCATCTCCTTGGCTTCCTGGTTGCTCACCACGCGCTTCAGGATGCCGTCGAGGATGAAGTACTGCTCCATCTCGTGCACGCCCTGGTTGAGGAGCGCCTCGCCTTTCTGGCAATCCACCACCACCAGCAGGGGTTCCAGCTCCGCCATCTGGGCAGCGGACATGGTTTTCAGCACCACGTTGTGGGCCAGCTGGACGCGAATGACGTTGCGTTCGGGGTGTTTGTCGATCGAGGACATGGATTCCAGGGGAGGGGATTCCCTTTAAAGCCGCGCAATTTTTCGAAAATTGACTGCGGTCAAGAGGGTTTCCCAAAGGCGACTTCTACCATTCTCGCACTCCCAAACCAGGACTCCGAGACCATGACCACCGAAACGCAGGATCGCGAAACCACCGACGGCTTTCATCTCGTCATCGATGCGCTCAAGCTGAACGACATCGACACGATCTTCGCCCTGCCCGGCATTCCGATCACCGACTTCCTGCGCATCTCGCAGGCCGAGGGCATGAAGGTCATTTCCTTCCGCCACGAGCAGCACGCAGGCAACGCCGCCGCCGCCGCCGGCTTCATCACCGGCAAGCCCGGCATCTGCTTCACCGTCTCAGCCCCGGGCTTCCTCAACGGCCTGACGGCACTGGCGAACGCCACCACCAACTGCTTCCCCATGATCCTGGTCTCCGGATCCAGCGAGCGCGAGATCGTCGACCTGCAGCAGGGCGACTACGAGGAGATGGACCAGCTGGCCATCGCCAAGCCGCTGTGCAAGGCCGCCTTCCGCGTGCTGCACGCCGAAGACATCGGCGTCGGCATCGCGCGTGCGATCCGCGCCGCCGTGTCCGGCCGCCCCGGTGGCGTCTACCTGGACCTGCCCGCCAAGCTGTTCGCGCAAAGCATGGACAAGGAAGCCGGCAAGAAGTCGCTGATCAAGGTGGTCGACCCCGCACCCAAGCAGCTCCCCGCTCCCGACGCCGTCAAGCGCGCGGTCGACCTGCTCAAGTCCGCGAAGAAGCCGCTGGTGATCCTGGGCAAGGGCGCCGCCTATGCGCAGGCCGATGCGGAGATCAAGGCCTTCGTCGAGAAGAGCGGCATCCCCTACCTGCCGATGTCCATGGCCAAGGGCCTGCTGCCCGACAACCACAACCAGTCCGCCTCCGCCGCGCGTTCCTACGTGTTGGCCGAAGCCGACGTGGTGATGCTGGTGGGCGCGCGCCTGAACTGGCTGCTGTCGCACGGCAAGGGCAAGACCTGGGGTGCCGACGGCTCCAAGGCGGCGGGCAAGCAGCAGTTCATCCAGGTCGACATCTCGCCGACCGAAGCCGACAGCAACGTCGCGATCGCCGCCCCCGTGATCGGCGACATCGGCTCCTGCATCTCCGCGTTCAACCAGGCCATGGGTTCGGGCTGGGCCAAGCCGCCGTCCGACTGGACCGGCGCGATCGCCGAGCGCAAGGACAAGAACCTCACCAAGATGGCCGAGACGCTGGCGAAGAACCCGCCGGTGATGAACTTCCACAGCGCCCTCAACGTCATCAAGAACACGGTCAAGGAGAACCCGAAGGCCTACGTGGTGAACGAAGGCGCCAACGCGCTCGACTTCACCCGCTCCATCGTCGACATGTACGAGCCGCGCCGCCGCCTCGACGTGGGTACCTGGGGGATCATGGGCATCGGCATGGGCTTCGCCGTCGCGGCCGCCGCCGTCACCAACGAACAGGTGATCGCGGTGGAAGGCGACAGCGCCTTCGGCTTTAGCGGCATGGAGGTCGAGACGATCTGCCGCTACAACCTGCCCGTGTGCATCGTCGTGATGAACAACAACGGCATCTACAAGGGCACCGACGTCAACCCGCGCGGCGACGCGATGGCCCCCACCCAGTTCGTCAAGAACGCGCGCTACGACATGATGATGCAGGCCTTCGGCGGCGTCGGCGTCACGGCCAAGAACCCCGAGGAACTGAAGAAGGCCCTCGACGAGGCCGTGGCTTCGCGCATGCCCACCCTGATCAACGCACTGATCGACGAGAGCGCCGGCACCGAGTCCGGCCGCATCACCAGCCTGAACCCCGCCGCGGCCAAGAAGAAGACCGCGTAAGGCACCGCATGTCCGCCCGGCCCCGTCCGGGCGGACCCGCACTGATTCTGAAAACTCGATAGGACAAGCAACATGGGTAAAGCACTCGACGGCATCAAGATCCTCGATTTCACGCACGTGCAATCGGGTCCCACCTGCACGCAGCTGCTGGCGTGGTTCGGCGCCGACGTGATCAAGGTGGAGAAGGCGGGCGAAGGCGATGCCACGCGCGGGCAACTGCGCGACATCGACGGCGTGGACAGCCTGTACTTCACCATGCTGAACCACAACAAGCGCTCCATCACTCTGGACACCAAGAACCCCAAGGGCAAGGAAGTGCTGATCGAGCTGATCAAGCAGTGCGACGTGCTGGTCGAGAACTTCGCTCCCGGCGCGCTCGACCGCATGGGCTTCAGCTGGGAACGCATCCAGCAGATCAACCCGCGCATGATCATGGCGTCGGTCAAGGGCTTCGGCCCCGGCCCGTACGAGGACTGCAAGGTGTACGAGAACGTCGCCCAGTGCGCGGGCGGCGCCGCCTCCACCACCGGCTTCGACGACGGCCCGCCGCTGGTGACGGGCGCCCAGATCGGCGACTCCGGCACCGGCCTGCATCTGTGCCTGGGCATCGTGACCGCCCTGTTCCAGCGCGAAAAGACCGGCCGCGGCCAGAAGGTGCTGGCTGCCATGCAGGACGCCGTGCTGAACCTGTGCCGCGTCAAGCTGCGCGACCAGCAGCGCTTGGCGCGCAAGGGCGTGATGGAAGAGTACCCGCAGTACCCCGAAGGCGAATTCGGCGAAGCCGTGCCGCGTGCCGGCAACGCCTCGGGCGGCGGCCAGCCGGGCTGGATCCTGAAGTGCAAGGGCTGGCAGCACGATCCCAATGCCTACATCTACTTCATCACGCAGGCGCCGGTGTGGGCGGCCATCTGCAAGGTGATCGGCGAGGAGACCTGGATCACCGACCCGAGCTACGCGACGCCCAAGGCGCGCCTGCCGCACCTGAAGACCATCTTCTCGCGCATCGAGGAGTGGACCAAGACCAAGACCAAGTTCGAGGCGATGGAGATCCTCAACAAGTACGACATCCCCTGCGGGCCGATCCTGTCGATGAAGGAAATCGCCGAGGAGCCCGCGCTGCGCGCCACCGGCACCGTCGTCGAAGTGGACCATCCCACCCGCGGCAAGTACCTGTCCGTGGGCAACCCGATCAAGATGTCCGACAGCGAAACCGAAGTGACGCGCTCCCCCCTGCTGGGCGAGCACACCGAGGAAGTGCTGGCGCAGCTGGGCTACAGCAAGGACCAGATCGCAGAACTGCGCGAGGCCAAGGTCATCTGACCGACGCCTGCATCCAAAGACAAACCTAAATTTTCAAGGGGCACCACATGGCCAATTCCCAAGTCGACAAGGCAAAGGTCCGCGCAATCCTGGACGCGGTGAAGAAGGACGGACGCGACTCGCTGACGGCGCCCGAAGGCAAGCTGATCTGCGACGCCTACGGCATCAACGTGCCCAAGGAAGGCGTGGTGTCGAGCGCCAAGGAAGCCTCCACCCTGGCCGGCTCCATGGGCTTCCCGGTCGTGATGAAGATCGTCTCGCCGGACATCCTGCACAAGACCGAAGCCGGCGGCGTGATCGTCGGCGTCAAGAGCGCCGATGACGCCGCCACCGCGTACGACACCATCATCGCCAACGCCAAGAAGTACAAGGCCGACGCGAAGATCGTCGGCGTGCAGGTGCAGCAGATGATCAAGGGCGGCCAGGAAGTCATCGTCGGCGCAATGACCGACGACAGCTTCGGCAAGCTCGTTGCCTTCGGCATGGGCGGCGTGCTGGTGGAAGTGCTCAAGGACGTCACCTTCCGCCTGGCCCCGGCCACGCGTGAAGACGCCGCCTCGATGCTCGACGGCATCCAGGCCGCCGAGATCCTGAAGGGCGTGCGCGGCGCCAAGCCGGTCAACCGCGAGGCGCTGGAAAACACCGTCGTGCGCGTGTCGCAGCTGGTCTCGGACTTCCCGGAAATCTCCGAGATGGACCTGAACCCGGTGTTCGCCTCTGAAGAAGGCGCGATCGCCGCCGACGTGCGCATCGTGCTGAACTTCAACCAGAAGCCCGCGCGCTTCCGCCCCGAAGAAAAGGACGTCGTCGCGTCCATGAAGCGGATCATGCAACCCAAGGCGGTGGCGGTGATCGGCGCTTCCAACGAGGCCGGCAAGATCGGCAACTCGGTGATGAAGAACCTCATCAACGGCGGCTACAAGGGCAAGATCTACCCCGTCACCCCCAAGGGCGGCGAGGTCATGGGCCTCGCGGCGTACAAGAGCGTCAAGGACATCCCGGGCGAAGTGGACACCGCGGTGTTCGCGATTCCCGCGGCCCTGGTCGCCGGGGCCCTCAAGGAATGCGGCGAGAAGAAGATCGCCGGCGCGGTGCTGATCCCCTCGGGCTTCGGCGAGACCGGCAACATCGAAGGCCAGGAAGAACTGCAGCGCATCGGCCGCGAGTACAACATCCGCCTGATGGGGCCGAACATCTACGGCTTCTACTACACGCCCGCCAACCTGTGCGCCACCTTCTGCACGGCCTACGACGTCAAGGGCTCCACCGCCCTGTCCTCGCAGTCCGGCGGCATCGGCATGGCCATTATCGGCTTCTCGCGTTCCGCCAAGATGGGCGTGTCCGCGATCGTGGGTCTCGGCAACAAGTCGGACATCGACGAGGACGACCTGCTGCTGTTCTTCGAGCAGGACGACAACACCAAGGTGATCGCCCAGCACTGCGAAGACCTGAAGGACGGCCGCGCCTTCGCGGAAGTCGCCAAGCGCGTCTCCAAGAAGAAGCCCGTGATCGTGCTGAAGGCCGGCCGCACCGAAATGGGCGCCGCCGCTGCCAGCTCGCACACCGGCGCCGTCGCCGGCACCGACAAGATCTATGACGACGTGCTGCGCCAGTCCGGCGTGATCCGCGCCAACAGCCTGCGCCAGATGCTGGAGCTGTCCCGTGGCGTGCCGATCCTTCCCACGCCCAAGGGCGAGAACGTCGTGATCATCACCGGCGCCGGCGGCTCGGGCGTGCTGCTGTCCGACGCCTGCGTGGACAACGGCCTGAAGCTGCTCAAGCCGATGCCGGACGACCTGGACGCCGCCTTCCGCAAGTTCATCCCGCCGTTCGGCGCGGCCGGCAACCCGGTGGACATCACCGGTGGCGAGCCGCCCATCACCTACGTCAACACGGTCAAGCTGGGCCTGGAAGACGACCGCATCCACGCGCTGATCCTGGGCTACTGGCACACCATCGTGACGCCGCCCATGGTGTTCGCGAAGAACATGGTGCAGATCGTCAACGAGATGAAGGCCAAGGGCAAGTCCAAGCCCGTGGTCGCCTCGCTGGCCGGCGACGTCGAAGTCGAGGAAGCCGCGCAGTACCTGTACGAGAACGGCATCCCGGCGTACGCGTACTCCACCGAACTGCCGGTGGAAGTGCTGGGCGCCAAGTTCAAGTGGGCCCGCTCCGCCGGCCTGCTGAAGTAAGCGACGCAAGATGGCGGGTCATCGCGTCATTCCGATCGCCGCGGCCAGCGCGCTCCCCCTGCGGGAGCGCAAGCGGCAGGGTCCCAAGGGGCGCAGGCCCACGGACCAGGCCCTGGCCGAAGTGCGGCAGGTTCTCGGTGACGCGTCGCGCCAGAGCGACCTGCTGATCGAGCACCTGCACAAGCTGCAGGACCGTTTCGGCCACCTCTCGGCGGCGCACCTCTCTGCCCTGGCGCAGGAGATGCGCCTGGCCCAGAGCGAGGTGTACGAGGTCGCGTCCTTCTACCATCACTTCGACATCGTCAAGGAAGGCGAGGACGCACCGCAGGCGCTCACCGTGCGCGTGTGCGACGGCCTGTCCTGCGAGATGGCGGGCGCGCAGCAGCTGCTGCAGAAGCTGCCTTCCATCCTGGGCAAGGAAGTCCGCGTGATCGCCGCGCCGTGCATCGGCCGCTGCGAACAGGCGCCGGCCGCCGTGGTCGGCCAGAAGCCCGTGCCTTGCGCCACCACCGAGAAAGTGAAGGAGTGCGTCAAGGAAAAGGCGACCACCCACGAGCCGGAAGGCTACATGGGCCTGTCGCAGTACCGTGCCGCCGGCGGCTACCAGCTGCTGGAAGAATGTTTGTCCGGGAAGCGCGATGTCGAGTCCGTCATCAAGGTGATGGAAGACTCGGGCCTGCGCGGCCTGGGCGGCGCAGGCTTTCCGGCCGGCCGCAAGTGGCGCATCGTGCGCAACGAACCGGCACCGCGCCTGATGGCGGTGAACATCGACGAGGGCGAGCCCGGCACCTTCAAGGACCGCGTCTACCTCGAACGCGACCCGCACCGCTTCCTCGAAGGCATGCTGATCGCCGCCTGGGCGGTCGGCATTGACCGGATCTACATCTACCTGCGCGACGAGTACCACGGGTGCCGCACGCTGCTGGAACAGGAGCTCGCGCGCCTGCAGGACGACCCGCTGGGCAAGGGCCTGCCGAAGATCGAGCTGCGCCGCGGCGCCGGCGCCTACATCTGCGGCGAAGAGTCCGCGATGATCGAATCCATCGAAGGCAAGCGCGGCATGCCGCGCCTGCGCCCGCCCTACGTGGCGCAGGTGGGCCTCTTCGGCCGGCCGACGCTGGAGCACAACTTCGAGACGCTGTACTGGGTGCGCGACTTGCTGGACCGCGGCCCCGAATGGTTCGCCTCGCAGGGCGCCAATGGCCGCAAGGGGCTGCGCTCCTTCTCCGTGTCGGGCCGCGTGAAGAACCCGGGCGTCAAGGTGGCGCCGGCCGGCGTGACGATCCAGGAACTGATCGACGAGTACTGCGGCGGCATGGCGAGCGGGCACAAGTTCTATGCCTACCTGCCGGGTGGCGCCTCGGGCGGCATCCTGCCGGCGACGATGAACGACATCCCGCTGGACTTCGACACGCTGCAGCCCTACGGCTGCTTCATCGGATCGGCCGCGGTGATCGTGCTGTCGGACAAGGATTCCGCGATCGGCGCGGCGCGCAACCTGATGCGCTTCTTCCGCGACGAGTCCTGCGGCCAGTGCACGCCCTGCCGGGCGGGCACCGCCAAGGCCCATGCCTTGATCCAGTCGTCCAAGTGGGACGTGCCGCTGCTGGCGGAGTTGTCGCAGGTGATGCGCGATGCGTCCATCTGCGGGCTGGGCCAGGCGGCGCCGAATCCGGTGGATTGCGTGGTGAAGTACTTTCCGCATGAGTTGGGTTGAACAGCCAAAGCTGGGGTTCGCCTTCGGGCTCACCCCAGCCTACGAATGCAAGGCAGGACCGCGCCGCCGCGTAGGCTGGGGTGAGCGCGCAGCCGAACCCCAGCTCGCCCCCGTAGGCTGGGGTGAGCGCGCAGCCGAACCCCAGCTCGCCCTCGTAGGCTGGGGTGAGCGCGTAGCCGAACCCCAGCGATGCCCGCAAGGGCCCGGGAGAAAACAATGAACGCCGTCACCCGCGCCGAACTGGCGCAACTCGAATCCCCCGTCGTGCGCTTCAAGCTCAACGGCAAAGAGGTGGAGGCACGCGCCGACGAGACGGTGATCCAGGTCGCCGACCGCGAGGGCGTGGAGATTCCGCGCCTTTGCTACAAGCCGGGCCTGGACACCGTCGGAAACTGCCGCGCGTGCATGGTGGAAATCAAGGGCGAGCGCGTGCTGGCCCCCAGCTGCTGCCGCAACGTCACCGCCGGCATGGAAGTCACCAGCGACAGCGAGCGCGCCGTCAAGTCGCAGAAGATGGTGCTGGAACTGCTGCAGTCCGACATGCCCGAGAAGGACTACACCCGCCACAACGAGGTGGACGAGTGGTCCGCCAAGCTGGGTGTCGGCAAGCCGCGCTTCCCCGCGCGTGGCCAGGTGACGGCCGACGTGTCGCACCCCGCCATCGCGGTCAACCTGGACGCCTGCATCCAGTGCACACGGTGCCTGCGCGCCTGCCGCGACGAACAGGTCAACGACGTGATCGGCCTGGCCTTCCGCGGCGAGCACGCCAAGATCGTGTTCGACATGGACGACCCGATGGGCGTGTCCACCTGCGTGGCCTGCGGCGAATGCGTGCAGGCCTGCCCCACCGGCGCGCTGATGCCCGCGCGCGATGCCGCCCTGCCCGTCCCCGACAAGCAGGTCGACTCGGTGTGCCCGTACTGCGGTGTCGGCTGCCAGCTCACCTACAACGTCAAGGACGACAAGATCCTGTTCGTCGAGGGCCGTGATGGCCCCGCCAACCATGGCCGCCTGTGCGTGAAGGGCCGCTACGGCTTCGACTACGCCAACCACCCGCAGCGCCTGACCAAGCCGCTGATCCGCCGCGCCGACGCGCCCAAGGTGCCCAACGCCACCTTCGATCCCGATCGCGTGATGGACATCTTCCGCGAGGCGACCTGGGAAGAAGCGCTGGCGCTGGCCGCCGGCAAGCTGAAGGACATCCGCGACAACGTGGGTCCCAAGGCGCTGGTGGGCTTCGGCTCCGCCAAGGGCAGCAACGAAGAGGCCTACCTGTTCCAGAAGCTGGTGCGCACCGGCTTCAAGACCAACAACGTCGACCACTGCACGCGCCTGTGCCACGCATCGTCGGTGGCGGCGCTGCTGGAAGGCATCGGCTCCGGCGCGGTGTCCAACCCGGTGATGGACGTGACCAAGGCCGAGGTGATCGTCGTCATCGGCGCCAACCCCACGGTGAACCATCCGGTGGCCGCCACCTGGATGAAGAACGCGGCGAAGAACGGCGCCAAGCTGATCATCATGGACCCGCGCCAGTCGGACCTGACGCGGCTGGCTTGGCGCCACGTGCAGTTCAAGCCCGACACCGACGTGGCGATGCTCAACGCGATCATGCACGTCATCGTGCACGAGGGCCTGGTGGACCAGGCCTTCATCGAAGCGCGCACCATCGGCTACGACGAGCTGAAGAAGAACCTGGTGGGCTACAGCCCCGAGGAAATGGCGCCGGTGTGCGGCGTCCCCGCCGAGATGCTGAAGGAAGTGGCGCGCACCTACGCCACCTCCAGGGGCTCGATGATCCTGTGGGGCATGGGCGTGTCGCAGCACGTGCACGGCACCGACAACGCACGCTGCCTGATCGCGCTGTCGCTGATGACGGGCCAGATCGGCCGCCCCGGCACCGGGCTGCATCCGCTGCGCGGCCAGAACAACGTGCAGGGCGCGTCCGATGCGGGCCTGATCCCGATGATGCTGCCCGACTACCAGAAGGTGGTGGAGCCGGAGGTGCGCGCGCGCTTCGAGAAGCACTGGAAGCTCAAGCCCGGGACGCTCGATGCGCAGCCCGGCCTGACCGTGGTCGAAGTGATGCACGCCATCGGCGAAGGCAAGGTGAAGGGCATGTACATCATGGGCGAGAACCCCGCGATGTCCGACCCCGACGCCAACCACGCCCGCGAGATGCTGGCCGCGCTGGACCACCTGGTGGTGCAGGACATCTTCCTGACGGAGACGGCCGCCCTGGCGGACGTGGTGCTGCCTGCCAGCGCCTTCCCCGAGAAGACCGGCACCTTCACCAACACCGACCGCCTCGTGCAGCTGGGGCGCCAGGCCATCAACCCGCCCGGCGATGCGAAGCAGGACCTGTGGATCATCCAGGAGATGGCGCGCCGCATGGGCCTGGACTGGAACTACGGCCACGTGTCCGAGGCCTTCGACGAGATGCGGCACACCATGCCCAGCATCTCCGGCATCACCTGGGACCGCCTGGAGCGCCAGGGCGCCGTCACCTACCCCTGCACCCACGAGGGCGACCCCGGCGAGTCCGTGGTGTTCGTCGAGGACTTCCCGCGCGCCGACGGCAAGGCCCGCTTCGTGCCCGCGGACATCATCCCCGCGGCCGAGCGCCCCGATGCCGAGTACCCCATGGTGCTGATCACCGGCCGCCAGCTGGAACACTGGCACACCGGCAGCATGACGCGCCGGGCGACGGTGCTGGACGCGATCGAGCCCGATCCCGTGGCCCTGGTGCACCCACTGGACCTGGCCGCCATGGGCGTGAAGCCCGGCGAGCTGCTGACCATCGAGTCGCGCCGCGGCAAGGTCAGCCTGTACGGCCGCGCCGACGAAGGCTCGCCGCGCGGCGCCGTCTTCGTGCCCTTCTGCTACTACGAAGCCGCGATCAACCGCGTGACCAACGACAAGCTGGACCCTGTGGCGAAGATTCCGGAGCTGAAGTACTGCGCGATTCGAGTCACTGCGGGTGGGACGCCGCCCGAGCAGGTTAGTTTTGGTGGGGGGCAGATTCTGAGGAAGATCCAGGAGAGTCTGGTTTAACTGGAACTTTGGACTTCAGTTGAAAAGCGCCGCGAATGCGGCGCTTTTCTTTTGGGGGTGATTTGTTGGTTCTAGTCAATCTACCTATTCGGGAGATGGGTGGAATGGTAGAGGTGAGATTACGATGGCGCCAGTGCGGGCTGGAAAGACGTGTCGGGTAATCTGGTTCGGCAACTTATCCAGCAGCTGCTTCATGGGATGGTTGCGGGTTTTCAGGTGCGGCTTTATCGGCCACTGATATCCAGCCAAAGGGGAAGAATGACGCTAAATCAACGGCCTGCGTACTGTGCTGCGGCGACCTTATCTGGCGTGTACGGGATTGGAGCTTGGGCGCTGCGCCCTACATTTCGTTAGGACTTAGGCACATGACCATTCCTGCAAACATCGACCGGTTCAATCGGTTCACGCTCATTCTCTTCAAGCAGCTGTATCTGAGCTTTCCGCTGCCGACGAACGTGGATGTGAGCTCGCTGATGATGTACGTTGTTCCAACCGGCGAGACCTTCGAGGCTACGTTCCACGCAATCGCTCCAGCGGGCGAGGCAATACAGTTCCTGGCGGCTGAAGGCTTCCTTACCTACAAGGGAAATCTCCTGGACGGCACTGAGTATCATCAGGTGCGCTTAACTATGAAAGGGCTCGCCATCCTCGGGAGTGTCCCGAACTCGCTCGAGAAAAAGGAAACATTGGTGTCGAAGATCCTGGCGGTTGCGGGGAAAGGGTTAAAAGATGCAGGCTCAGAGCAAGTCAGCGATCTCGCGAATCAAGCGTTCACGCTCGCTCTGGCTTCTGCACCGGCTCTTGCCGCAATGTGGCGCCCGTGAGCCCTAACAGATCGTTCGCACGGCGCACGCAGGGGCATTCGCGAACCGTGCTGGTAAGCAGAAGGAGAGTCTGTGCCAGTCAAACAGGAACTCACTGAAGCTCTGGTTCAGGGTTACTACGACGCCGGAAAAAAGGCCGGCTACTGGGGTCACCGCTTTCTGCAGGCCGTTAAGCGCAACGGTGGGTTGCCCACAGTTCAACGGATGCTGCTGCCACGCAATGAGCAGCAGCGCAAGGGTCTCGACGCCCTTCTAGAAGCTGGTCACCCGGAGCTCACGGTTGAGGCCATTATTCTCCAAGAGCGTTTCAGGCCTCTTTTTTCGACCACCGAGTTGCAAACAGCGGCCGACCGATTGGGCGAGTACGCGAAGAAGCTCAGTGCCATAAAGACGAAGGGGCCTAGTCCATTTCCCGACGAGCTTCCTCCGGGACAGCAGTATGTGGAAGGTGCAAGGAAACACGTACGTGTGAACGCCTACGAGCGCGACGCTAAAGCAAGAAAGGCCTGTATCGCGCACTACGGCGCTGTGTGCAGCGTCTGCCACTTCTCCTTCAAGGACTGGTACGGAATTCTCGGGAAAGGCTTCATTCACGTTCATCACATCCGGCCACTCGCACTAAGTGACGGAGAGTATCAGGTCGACCCAATTGCCGATTTGCGTCCCGTCTGCCCCAACTGCCACGCGATGCTGCACCAGAAGAACCCTCCAATGCCTATCGAAGAGCTGAAGGCAAAGATCACGAATGCACAAGGTCCCGCCCCGGCGAACTTCGTTCGCCAACCGCCCTGCCGGTGATGTCGAACGAGAGCGCTCATAGAATCTATGGCCATCGCCGTTTGCAACATGTTCAAGAACTCATTCGAGTTCAGACCTTTGGGAGAGGTTGACCTAGTGCCTCCTCGAACGAGGGGGTTGTATGTGCTGTACCACCAGGACAAACACGGACAAATGAACGTGGTGTATATCGGGATGGCCAGAGGCGAAAATTCGGGGGCTCGGGCGCGACTTAAGGCGCACGTGAAGAGCGAGGGGAAGAGAAATCTTTGGACGCACTTCTCAGTCTTCGAAGTCTGGGACAACATTAGGAAGGAGCAGATTGAGGAACTGGAGGGTCTGTTTAGGCACTTGTATCGCAAGGACGCGAGTGCCAATGGACTTAACGTCCAGCGTACTTACAAACCGCTCGGGAAGATCAGAAGGAAGTCTCCTGATGCTTGGATGCGCTGAGAGTTCTGATAAGTCGGTCGACGCGGATAACCAACGGCGTCCGAGCGCTGCGCTCGCTCCTGAGGTCGCCGGTCATCTTTGAGTTAGGCCGAAAGGGGTGGACCTCGACCTTCTGTACGTTCTGCCGGCACTGCCGGTACTCACACGGCTCCTCTTGGGGGTGTACTGGGACTGGCTGATGACGCCACGAATGCCCGAAGGTGCGCAGGAGCGCGATTTGCGCCGTGAAACCATTCTGTCGCTCGCTGGGTTCAGCTTTACTGCGGTAGGCGCCTTGGCAGCTTTGGACGCGACCAGCCGGCTGGGTCTGCAAGTGTCAATTTGGTTCTCGCTTGTTAGTTTCTTGAGCTACGTAGGCGCGTCAAGCCTTCAGTCGTACAAGTCCCGGCGATGGCACAACCAGCTTGAGTCCGCGCTGACGGAAATGGCATCGCTGGCACTTGTTCTAACGTTAATCACGCTCCTATTCGGCGCAAAGTTGGAGGAGCAATTTGTCTATGCATCAATCTTCATCGCGTTGATTCCGTGGTCACTTGATCACACAATTCGCCTGTCGATGGACTGGCAGTATCTGAGTGCTCTCGATGAACGCCAACGAAGAGGAGAGAGTCCGTGGCCACAAAGAAGACCTCCGGTAAGACGATTGCGGCGAAAGGGTTAGCTAAGTCTGCCATGAAGAGGGCCACCGCCAAGCGGCCGGTGGCCAAGAAGGCTGCTGCTAAGCGGCCAACAGCCAAGAAGGCTGCTGCTAAGCGGCCAACAGCCAAGAAGGCTGCTGCTAAGCGGGCAACAGCCAAGAAGGCCGCTAGGAAGCCTGATTCTGGCGAGAGCTATGGACGCGCGATCGGCATGTATGTTTATTGCTCGGAACACGGCATCCCGTTTCCACGAGGTGAATCGTGTCCGAAGTGCCCGTGAATTTTTGGCCCGACGCGGAACGTTTTCGCGGCGGTCGTCGCCCCCCTATGCCTGCCGGTCATTCCAACGCTCAATTGAATGACTCAAATTTTGCCAGGCAGAGTATTTGAAAATACTAAAGTTTTTCCTGGCGACCGTATTCACCCAAGCGATGCTCGGCGTGGGCGCCTATGCAACAGGAAACCTCTTAATGTATCTGGGGTGGGTGTTTGGCTCCGCACTTCTCTTCTTCACATACCTAGTTCGACCCGCGCTCGTCGATTACCGAAAGAGGCAAGGTGCGTCGTTTCCGGGAGACTGGGTGGCTGTAGTTTCAGGAGTTACGGCGGCGTCTCTTGCCTTCAGCGCAGCGCTCACAGGTCTTGGCGTGGGCGTTCTCGTGGTGGGCAAGGTTCTAGTTGAGTTCGTCACGCTGGTACAGAGTCATGCGACGGCCAAGTCCGTAATGGTCGCGCTCACGGCGGCCGCAACGATGGGAGTGGGTGCCGTGTTCTACTTTTTCCGGCTGAAGCAACGCTTTCTATACGGCGCCACGGAAGCTGCAGCGGGCATTGTGGTCGCTGCTCATCGAATGAGTCTCGAGCCGGCCGTTGGCATTCCGAGCGACACATCGTTTTACTTTGCCTTCCTAACTGCTGGCGTGTACCTATTTGTTCGCGGACTCGACAACATGCACCAGGGAATCAAGTCGAAGGAGCCGGTCGCACTCGCTCTGCTCTCCTGGCCGACCCGATTCACACGGTCTCAAACTAGGCCAGGTCATTTGAATTAGCGCAGGCGGTGCAAGTGGCACCCGCAGCAGGTCTTGATGCCCGCGATCACGGATCGTTGGGCTCATCCCCTACTTTCAAGGAGGATCCGATGAAAGCTGACATCGAACAAATGCGGCGGGAGCTTGAACAATTGCGGATTGAGTTAAGTGAGCTTAGGCAGCAAATGCAGACGGACCGCGACCACTTGGTCTGCAAGTCACTCTCACTCCAAAATGATCATGGAACCGAACTACTCCAAATCGGTCCACGGGGCCTGAGTGCCGGCATCCTCATTCACTGCCAAAGCGGGCAGCGTTTGGAGATGCAGGGACAGTTTGAGGATCAAGCACTTCGAATGTTTTCGCCGCGCAGCGACAAGGTGCTGTTTTCCATTGGAGGCGTGGCCGATCATGGCGACATCCGAGCATGCAACAGCGAAACGGGCGCGTTTGCGCAGCTTCGAGGCATGCGCAGCACCGGCTTTGTGGACACCTACGGCGGCGACACCCACCTAACCGGTCGTTTGCCAACGCCACATATAGGTGAGGTGTAAATCACCTACCGCATCCCCGCCCTAACCTCGCTTTTCGCAAAACAAACGGCACGGCGTCGTGCCGAGTGGGCCGCCCCAACATGAAGAAACGTTTCTAGCTGCGTTCTGCATGTGCATGGCACTCGCCCTCAACCCGCCCTGACCCCCTGCGCCCTGATCTGCGCCAGCAGCCGATCCCGGCTGTGCCGCACATGCGCGCGCATCACCTGCTCCGCGCCGTCCGCATTGCGTGCGTGGATGCGGTCGATGATGGCGTGGTGCTCCTTGGCCGTGACGCGGGCGCTGCCGCCGGGGCAGCGCACGGCGTGCAGGCGGTACAGGCGCAGCAGCGAATAGAGGTCGCCGCACAGCTCGCGCTCGATCCACTTGTTGCGGCTGCCCACCGCGATCTGGCGGTGGAAGTCGGTGTCGGCCTGGCTCGCGAAGATGGACTGCGGCCCCTGCTCCAGCAACTCCTCGATGCGGGTGGCCGTCTCGCGCAGGCGGCGGATCTCCGGGGCGGTCATGTGCTCGGCGGCCTGGCGGCAGGCCATGCCTTCCAGCGCCTCGCGCATGGCCAGCAGCTGCTCCAGGTCCTCCAGCGACAGCTGCACCACGCGCACGCCCGCGTGCGGCGTGCGCTCCAGCAGGCGCCGGCCTGACGCCGGCCACCTGGGAGGCTCTCTCCTGCCGATTGCCCCACCCGCTGTGCCGTCCTATGCTGCGCCCTATCCGCCAGCAGGCTCCCCCATGGCGCATTGCGCCCCCAACGCTATGACGACACGACTGGTCGACTGCTCCTACAGCGCGCACGCGCCCGCCATCCTGGCGATCCTCAACGAGGCGATCGTCAACTCCACGGCGCTGTACGACTACGTGCCGCGCGCGCCCGAGTCCATGGCCGGCTGGTTCCGTGGCAAGGAGGATCGCAACTTTCCCGTGATCGGTGCGGAGTCCGACGACGGTGAGCTGCTCGGCTTCGCCAGCTATGGTCCCTTCCGCGCGTGGCCGGCCTACAAGTACACCGTCGAGAACGCCATCTACATCCACAAGGACCATCGCGGCAAGGGACTGGGCCGCCTGCTCCTGCGCGAGCTGATCGCGCGCGCCCGCGCGCAGGACCTCCACGTGATCGTGGCGGGCATCGACATGGAGAACGCCGCCAGCATCGCGATGCACCAGTCGCTCGGCTTCGCGCACGCGGGCACCATCCGGCACGCCGGCTTCAAGTTCGGTCGCTGGCTGGACCTGGGCTTCTACGAACTGCTGCTCGACACGCCGCAAATGCCGAGGGACGGCTAGGAGTCTGCGCGGTAGAAGGCTTCGAGCCAAAACCGTCGAAAACCGAGGAGCGTTTCGTGATACGGACCAGCCAATAGCCGTAGCTATTGGCGCAGGCCGGAGCGCGGAAGGCTACCGATTTCTCGGCGGTTTGGGCCGAAGTCGTTCTGCCGCGCAGACTCCTAGCCTTGGCTCATGGCGCCAAGCCCGTGTGCACTTCTCGTGCGACATTCGGGGCATTCAATGCCGGAGCAAGCCCTTGATCGAACCCCTGCTGTTGACCACCACCCGCGTCTCGACCTTCGACAACAAGAGGCCGCTCACCGCCGCCAGCGGTTTCTTCTTCCAACGCGACGAACGGCTGTTCCTCGTCACGAGCAGGCATGTCGTGATCGACAAGCCGAGCAAGCACTTCCCCAACCGCATCGAGATCGAGCTGCATACCGATGCGCAGAACCTCACTCGCTCGACCGGGCTGTCTGTGCTGCTGTACAAGGACGGCAAGAGCGTGTGGCGCCAGGGCCGGGACGCCACCGGCGAGATCGACGTGGCGGTGATCGAGCTCGATCGCTCGGCCATGCCGGCGTCGGTGGCGATCGAGTGTTTCACCGCCGACCACCTGCAACGCACGCTGGACGAGGTGGAGGTCGGCAGCTCCTTGCTGGTCGTCGGCTTCCCGCTCGGTTTCCATGACACGCTGCACCACCTGCCGGTGGTGCGCCAGGCGGTGATTGCCTCGTCGTTCGGACTGCGGTTCCAGGGCCACGGCTATTTCCTGACCGACGCCCGTACGCACCGCGGCACCAGCGGCGCGCCCGTGGTGATGCGCAGCGCCGATGGTGCCGGCCGCCTGCCCTGGAAGCTGCTCGGCGTGCACTCGGCTGGCATGGACATGGGCAGCCGGGACCTGCGGCTGGACGAGTCGTTGGGCCTGAACTGCGCCTGGTACGCGGACATCCTGCTGACGTTGACGGATGCCAATGCGCGGATCAAGGGGGTCGAGGACCAGTTGGTGGGTGAGCCCGAGGATGACGCGTGAGATTGCACGCCATCTGTGGACCCGCCAGGCTCGCCAGCTCGCTGGGGTTCGGCTGCGCGCTCACCCCAGCCGCGGCGGCGCGAGGGGCCGCCGTCATGCGCCGCCGGCGCCGGCAAAAGTGATCTTGCGGATCTTGCGGTTTCCCATGTCGGCAACGAACAGCACGCCCGCCCGGTCGAAGGCCAGGCCCGAGGGCAGACTGAAGCTCGCGGAAGCGCCGTCGCCGTCCTGATCGCCGGCTTGGCCGGCGCCGGCTACCACCGACGTTTCGCCGTCGGGCCCGATCTTGAGGATGCGGTTGCCGAAGGTGTCGGCGACGAACTTGTTGCCGGACGCATCGGTGGCGACGTCGCTCGGATGCGGGAAGTCGATGGGGTCTTCCGCGATCGTGGAGACCTGGCCGTCGGCGATGAGACGGGTCTGGTTGTTGCCGCCGAAGTCGGCGACATGCACGCGAGAGGAGTCGTCCACCGCGACCGCATGCGGCATGAAGAACTGCGCGGTTTGGGCGGGGCCGTCCATGGTGCCGAATTCACCGGAGCCGGCAAGGGTGGTCACCTGCGCGGCTTGGGCCTGGGCTTGCGCCTGGCTGCCTGTTCCGCCGCCGCAACTGGTGACCAGGCAGGTTGCGAGGGTGCAGGCCGTCAGGAAAGGGAACAGCTGGGTGTGTGGCATCTCTTGCCTCCCTGGAGCGGGACCATGCTGCGCCGATTGGGGCCAGGGTGCAAGGCCGCAGCGCATCCGTGCCGTTGAGCCTGCTGTGCCGAAGCCGACGGCGGCGACCGGCCGCGAGAGGCTGCCAGGGGTCGTGGAACGCCGTCCGGCGCTAGGGTGCGCCCGGCGTCATGCCCTTTGCCTTGAGCACCGCGCTCGCCGCGGGCGTCTGCAAGTACGCGATGAACGCCTTGGCGGCTTCGGCTGCCTTGGTGTTCGCAGCGACACCCGCCGTGAACACGACCTCCTGCTGGAGCGGTGGCGGAACGGGGCCGACCACGTCGAGACCCGGCGCGGTCAGCACGTTGATCAGGAAGACGCCCAGTTCGGCCTCGCCGCTGGCAACCGCTTCCACGACCTGCGCCGGCCCGGGCTGTGCCTTCGTCTTGGCCTTCATGGCTTCGCCGACGCCCAGGCTTTCGAACACGCGCAAGACCTGAGCACCGGCTGCGCTCGCGGGGATGGTGGCGATGGATCGCGCGTTCAGCAGCGTCTGCTTCAGCGCTTCGGGGCTGCTGATGTCGGGCTTGGGCGCGCCCGATC
Organism: Ramlibacter sp. P4_H7; assembly: GCF_056400765.1. NCBI lineage: Bacteria > Pseudomonadati > Pseudomonadota > Betaproteobacteria > Burkholderiales > Comamonadaceae > Ramlibacter > Ramlibacter sp. P4_H7. The sequence continues at coordinate 15,343 of NZ_JBFUKP010000026.1, read as the reverse complement.
GCACGGCCACGCCGAGCCCCACCCGCGCAATGTCGATGGTCGGCCCCGCCGCGAACTGAGCTTGCGCAGTGGAGTCCTTGAAAACCTCGCGCGGCACGACTCCGAGGTCGAACGGGCCACCCGTTGACGCCATCTTGATCAATTCGGGCGTGGTGCCGAAACGCATGACCACCGTATGACCGGAGGCACGCTCGAACTGCGCGGCGAGCTCCTTCATCGGCGCGGTCATGGCGCCACCCGCCAGGACTTGCAGTTCGGCGGCCTGCACCTGGGTCATGGGTGATGCGAACAAGGCGAGTCCCAGGAGGGAGACAGCGAGCGTCCGGACGATGGGTCTTGCGAGCGCGCCGGCAGTGCCGCGCCGAAACACGGCAGGGTCCAGGAACGGGAAGAGGAAAGTGGGCCGCATCGAAGTCGCCTCGCGATTGCATGGATCGGCTGCGGGAACACACGATCAGCGGCAGCAGATCGCAGCTTTATAGTCGCCCCCACGCAGTCGGGCAAGACGTGGTGGGAACGCCATGGCTCGCCCCGTCATGCCGGCCCACCGCAAGGAGATGCTCGATGAACGCTCCGGTCCACGCCCTCGCTTCCCTGGTCGCTCTCGCACTGCTTGCCGCCCCTGCGCACGCGCAGACGTCGCGCTTCCCCGATCGGCCGGTGAAGTTCGTGGTGGCGTTCGCACCCGGTGGCAACATCGACACGCCGGTTCGCATCGTCGCGGCCAAGCTGAGCGAATTCTGGAAGGTGGCGGTCCTCGTGGACAACCGTGCGGGCGCCGGCGGCACCATCGGCACCGACTTCGTGGCCAAGGCACCCGCGGACGGGTACACCCTGGTGGCCTGCGCCAGCGCCACGCACGGCGTCAACCCGGCGTTGAACAGGAAGCTGCCGTACGACGCGGTCAAGAACTTCTCGGCCATCTCGCTGATCGGCTCCGCGCCCAATGTGCTGATCGTGCCGCCGAACTCGCCGATCAAGACGGCGCAGGAGTTCCTCGCCTACGCGAAAGCCAACCCCGGCAAGTTGTCGGTCGCGACCGCGGGCAACGGCTCGACGCAGCACTTCTCGCTGGAGATGCTGAAGGCGATGTCGGGCACCGACATCGTGCATGTCCCGTACAAGGGTGGTTCGCTAGCGCTCGCCGACGTGATGGGCAACCAGGTGCCCGCTGCCATCACCGGCCTCCCCACCGCGGTGTCGGCGATCAAGGCCGGCAAGGTGCGCGCGCTGGCCATCACATCGGCGGAGCGGTCCCGGCATGTGCCCGACCTGCCCACGATGGCGCAGGCCGGCCTGGCCGGCTACGAGTTGACCACCTGGACCGGTCTCTGCGCACCGGCGGGCACGCCCCGCGGCATCGTCGAACAGATCAACGCCGACGTGCGCCGTGCCCTGGAGTCGCCCGACACGCGCCAGCGGCTGCTGGATGCGGGGGTGGAGCCGACCTCCTCCTCCTCCGAGCAGTTCGGCAGCCTCATCGCCAGCGAGGTGGCCCGGTTTTCCAGGATTGCGGCGTCCGCCGGCATCACGGTCGAGTAGTGCGCACACGCGGGCTCGACGGGCCCTGGGCTGCTGCAGGCTGCAGCTCGACAGGCCGCGGATGCCGCAGGTCGGGAAAGCGTGCGGCGACTTGCCAGAGCGCCGCTTCGCATTGCTGCGCCCGGGGCCTTGTCCTATGCTCAGCCTCGCAACCGACAGAGGTGATCCCATGAAGATGCTGCTGACAGTCGCGATGCCCCATGAGCCCTTCAACTCCCTCGTCAGGAACGGCAAGGTGGGCGAGATCCTTGGGCGCATCCTCGAAACGATCAAGCCCGAGACGGCCTACTTCACGGAGCAGGACGGAAGACGCGGCGGAATCTTCGTCGTGGACGTGCAGAACCCGTGGGACGTGCCCGCACTTGCAGAGCCCTTCTTCCTCAACTTCCAGGCGGACTGCAAATTCCGCATCCTGATGAGCCCGCAGGACCTGCAAAAGGCCGGCCTGGAGGAGATCGGCAAGAAGTGGGCGTGACATCCGCCAGGCAGATCGCGGCGCTCCTCGGCCCCACCATGGTGGCGACGCTCGTTGCCGAATTTCCGCTGGTGCACCCCCACCTGTACGACGCGCAGATTCCACCGGTCGTCTTCCTCACTGGCGTCCTGATGTTCGTCGCCGGCCTGGCGATCGTTCGTGCCCACAACGTCTGGGCGTGGAATTGGACGGTGCTGGTCACCCTCTCCGGCTGGTTCTTCCTGCTCCTGGGCTTGGTCCGGATGTTTGGCGCCGGCCAGTACCGCCAGCTCTCCGCTGCCGCAAACTCCTGGGTGTTTGTCCTGCTCGAAGCCTGTTTGCTGGTCGTGGCTCTCTTCATGACGGTCAAGGCCTACGGTCGAAGCGGCGAGTAGCGGGGTCGCTGTCAAGCGTGAGAATGGGGCTTGCAACCGCAAGCGATCAAGGAGACCGCCATGGCCTCAACCCCATCCTTCGGTGACTTCGAGCTGGCCGGCTGGCAGGACGAGGCCACGGCCGCAGAGTACGACCGGCATCTCTCCCTGGTGACCACCCAGTCGGCCGAGGCCCTGCTGGACGATGCCGGCGTCGGCACGGGACACAAGGTACTGGATGTCGCCACGGGCGCGGGCTACGTCGCAGCCGCCGCCGCTCGACGCGGCGCGCAGCCGCTTGGCATCGACTTCTCGGCGACCCAGGTCCGCCTGGCACGACAGCGGTACCCGGACCTTCGCTTCGAACAAGCCGATGCCGAAGCGCTGCCCTTCGAACCGGCATCGTTCGACGCCGTCGTCAACGCCTTCGGTTTCTGTCACCTGCCCCACCCGGACCTGGCGCTGAAGGAGGCGTTCCGGGTGCTCAAGCCCGGTGGCCGGATGGCTTTCTCGGTCTGGGACCTGCCGGGGCGCACTCTCGTGTTCGACGCGTTCTATTCCGCCATTCGTGCGCATGGCTCCATGGATGTCGGGCTGCCCGCCGGACCGAACTTCTTTTTCTTCAGCAATGCGGAGGACAGCCTCCTGGCGCTGCGCAACGCCGGATTCGAGAGCCCCACGTTCCGGCAGGTTCCGCAAGTCTGGCGCGCCTCGGATCCGGACGAATTCTTCGCGGTGGTGTCGACCGGCACGGTGCGCGCGGCTGCGGCCCTGCGGGCGCAGAGCCCGCAGGCGCAGCAGGCCATCCGCGCATCGATGCGGCAGGCCCTGTCCGCGTACCGGCGGGACAGCGGGTGCGAAGTGCCCATGCCGGCGGTGGTGGCGGCGGGCGTCAAGCCCTGACGCCTCGGCTGTCCCCGTGGATTCGCCCATTCCATTGCGCGATACTCGCGCTGACCTCTGAAGGCCGATCCACTCAAGGAGCAAGCCATGTCGATTCTTGCGATCGCGAAGATGGGGCATCCGATGCTGAAGCGGATCGCGGCGAAAGTGGGCGATCCCACGGACCCTGCCCTCGCGCGCCTCTGCGCGGACATGCGCGAAACCCTCGAGGACATTGGCGCGAGCGGCCTCGCGGCGACCCAGGTGTTCGTCGACCAGCGCGTCGTGGTCTACCGCGTTGGCGCCTCGAGGATTCCGGCCGGCTCGGGTCTGCAGCCGGTTCCATGGACGGTGATGGTCAACCCCGTGATCACGCCCCTGACCTACGAGAAAGTCGACGTGTGGGAGCGCTGCCTGTCGATTCCCGGATTGCACGGAAGAGTGCCGCGCTACCCGAGGATCTCGATCCGCTATCAAACCCTGGAAGGCGCCAACGTCGAGCAGGAGGCCCACAGCAGTTGGGCGGCGCTGCTGCAGCACGAATGCGATCACCTGGACGGCGTGCTGTACCCGATGCGGATGGAAGACTTGTCGCTGCTCGCCTTCAACGAGGCGCCCGGTGCGCTGGCCGAGGAAGCGGCCACGCGGCCGGACCGGATCGATCCCCTGTTTCTCGATCTGGTCGAGCGGTGGCCGGCCCGGGCACGATGGCAGCGTGCAGCGGGCCATTGAGGTGAGGGGCTTGGCCCGCATCGCAATGCCTGGGGACCCGTTGCGCTGAACGCGTCCCGGCCCAGGGCGACGGCCCTTGCGCTTCCCCGATTGCCCCCGCCCGCCCCCTGTCCTATCCTCCCCCCCACCCCCAGGAGGCCCCGCATGGCGCAATACCGGCTGACGGTCAACGACCGACCCCAGGACGTGGAAGCGTGGGACGGCGACATGCCGCTGCTCTATGCCTTGCGCAACAGCCTGGGCCTGCATGCGCCCAAGTTCGGCTGCGGGCTCGGCCAGTGCGGCGCCTGCACCGTGCACGTCGAAGGCCAGCCGGTCCGCTCCTGCCTGGTGAAGCTGTCGGACGCGGTGGGCAAGCGCATCACCACCAACGAAGGCCTGGGCACGCCGGAGAAGCCCCATCCCGTGCAGGCCGCCTTCATCGCCGAGCAGGCTGCGCAGTGCGGCTACTGCACCAACGGCATGGTGATGTCGGCGGCGGCCCTGCTGGCGCGCAACCCGAAGCCGACGCGCGAACAGGCGCAGGCCGCGCTGGCCGGCAACCTGTGCCGCTGCGGGTCGCACGACCGCGTGCTGCGCGCCATCGCCCGCGCCTCGGGCCAGGGAGAAGCATGATGGACCTGCGCCGCCGCCAACTGCTGCAGGGCAGCGTCTGCTTCGTCGGCTTCTCGCTGCTGGGGCACGCCCTCCCTGCCGCCGCGCAGGCGCAGGCCGCACGCGGCCCGCTGCCGCTGGACCAGGTCGATGCCTTCCTGGCGCTGCGCCCGGACGGCACGGTCGTCGTCTATTCCGGCAAGGTGGACCTGGGCACCGGCCACCGCATCGCGATGCGCCAGATGGTGGGCGAGGAACTCTCGCTGCCGGTCGCGCGCATCGATCTCGTCGAAGGCGACAGCGCGCTCACGCCCAACCAGGGGCCCACCGCGGGAAGCACCGGCGTGATGCGCGGCGGCGTGGAGCTGCGCCGTGCCGCCGCCAGCCTGCGCGAGGGCCTGCTGGCGCTGGCCGCGCCCAGGCTGGGCGTCGAAGCCGCCACGCTCAAGCTGCAGGACGGCCGCGTGCTGGCCTCCGACGGCCGCGCGATCGCGGTGGCGGACCTGGCCGGCGGCGCACCGTTCAAGATCCCGATGAACGCCAACGTGCCGCTGAAGAAGCCGGCGGACTTCCAGCTGATCGGCAAGCCGCTGCCGCGGCCCGACATGCCGGACAAGATCACCGGCCGCCACGTCTACATGCACGACTTCACCCTGCCGGGCATGCTGCACGCGCGGGTGGTGCGTCCGCCGGCGGTGGGCGCGCGCGTGCTGGCTGTCGACGAGTCTTCGGTGGCCAAGCTGCCCGGCGTGCGCGTGGTGCGCATCCAGGACTTCGTCGCCGTCGCCAGCCCGGACGAATGGGCTGCGATCCGCGCCGCGCGCGAGCTGAAGGTGCAGTGGAGCGACAGCGCCACCCTCACCTCGCACGAAGGCGTGCTGGCCTGGGCCAAGGCCGGCCCGTTCGGGTCCGAGGAGACGATCGTCCAGAAAGGCGACGCCAGCCGCATCGGTGCGATCGCGGGCGCGCCGCAGCACGTGCGCTCCGCCTACTACTGGCCCATGCAGTCGCACGGCTCCATGGGACCCTCCTGCTCGGTGGCCGACGTGCGCGCGGACGGCGCCACCGTGTGGACCGCCTCGCAGGCGAGCCACCGGCTGGCCGTCTCCTGCGCCGCCGCCCTGGGACTGGAGCAGGCCAGGGTGCGCACGATCTACCTGGACGGCGCCGGCTGCTACGGCATGAACGGCCACGACGACGCGAGCGTCGAGGCGGCCATGCTGTCGAAGGCGCTGGGCAAGCCGGTGCGCGTGCAATGGAGCCGCGAGGACGAACTGGGCTGGGACCCCAAGGGCCCACCGCAGCTGCTGGAGATCAGCGCCACGCTCACGCCCGAAGGCCGCATCGATGGCTGGAACACGGAGATGTGGGTGCCGCGCGCGACGGCCAACCTGGCCTGGATCCCGCTGCTGTCGCCGCAGGCGGCCGGCCTGCCGCAGCCCAAGGGCCAGGCCACCGGGCTGGTCTCGCAAAACGGCGATCCGCCCTATGCCGCCAAGGCGGTGCGGGTGCACGCGCACTGGCTGGACAACGCGCCGCTGCGCCCGTCCAACATCCGCGCACCGGGCAAGGTGGCCAACTGCTTCGCGGTCGAAAGCATGGTCGACGAACTGGCGGCGCAGGCGCGCGTGGACGCGCTGGAGTTCCGCCTGCGCGACCTGGCGCAGCCGAGGGGGCGTGAGGCCGTCGAGCGGCTCGCGAAGCTGATGAAGTGGGCGCCGCGGCCGTCGCCCGCGTCCGGCTCCAACGCACCGCTCGCGCGCGGCCGCGGCATGGCCTACATCCACTACAAGCACAACGAGACCTTCGTCGCCATGGGCATGGACGTGGAGGTGGACCGCCGCAGCGGCGCGGTCCGCGTGCTGCGCGTGGCCTGCGTGCACGACTGCGGGCTGATGATCAACCCCGACACGGTGCGCGCGCAGGTCGAAGGCAACATCCTGCAGACCCTCTCGCGCACGCTGCACGAGGAAACCACCTTCGACCGCAGCAAGGTGACCAGCGTGAATTGGGAGGCCTACCCGCTGCTGCGCTTTCCCGAAGTGCCGCGCCTGGACATCGAGCTGGTGCAGCGGCTGGACCAGCCACCGCTGGGCGCCGGCGAGGCAGCCTCCGCTCCGGTGCCCGCGGCGCTGGCCAATGCGGTGTTCGATGCGACGGGCGTTCGGCTGCGCTCGGTGCCGTTCACGCGGGACCGCGTGAAGGCGCTGTTCGCCTGACATCGCGAACTTGACGATCCACGCACATGCCGGACAAGCCGACCTCCTATCTGCTCGCGGGCCAGACCAGCGAACTGGAACGCCTGCAGTTGCAGTCGCGCGTGTGGGAGCCCGCCGGCAAGGCATTGCTGGCCGAACTTCCGGACGGCACCGGCAGCCGCGTGCTCGAAGCCGGCTGCGGCGTGATGGGATGGCTGCGCCTGCTCAGTGAATGGGTGGGGCCCACGGGCGAAGTCGTGGGCTCGGACGTCGACCCGCAGATGCTGGGGCGCGCGCAGGAGCTGGTGCGCAGCGAGCGGCTCGCCAACGTGCGGCTGGTCGAGGACAACCTCTTCGACAGCAAGCTGGCGCCCGCGACCTTCGACCTGGTCCACGCGCGCTTCCAGATCGCGCCGCTGGGCCGCGCCGATGCCCAGGTGCGCAGCTACCGCGGCTTGCTGCGCCCCGGCGGCACCCTGGTGCTGGAGGATCCCGACATGGCGTCGTGGCGCGTCAACCCCGATGCGCCGGCCGTGCAGGAACTGATCGCGCTGATCGACCAGGGCTTTCGGCCGGCGGGCGGCAACTTCAACGCGGGGCGCGAATTGCCGGAGCTGCTGCGCAGCGTGGGCATGAAGGCCAAGCTCAGGGCCCACGTCGTTGCGCTGGAGCCCGGACACCCCTACCTGCGCCTGCCCCTGCAGTTCGCGACCTCGCTGCGTCCGCGCCTCGAAGCCATCGTGCCGCCGGCGGAACTGGCCACGCTGCTCCAGCGCGCAGAGGCGGAGCTGGCACGCCCCGGCACGTGGGGCACGACCTTCACGCTGATCCAGGCTTACGCCCAGGCGAGCGCTTGACCATGCCCTTCACCCGCCTCGAGCACAAGCTGCCGCCACCGCTGGTGGCGCTGTGCGTGGGGTTCCTGATGTGGGTCGCGGCGCACTTCACCGAGTCCGTTCCCCTCCCCTTCGGCGTGCGCGTGGCCCTGGCGGTTGCGCTGGCCTGCGCCGGCCTGGGGATGGCCATCACGGGCGTCGTTCAATTCCGGCGCGCGCAAACCACCACCAACCCCTTGCATCCCGAAGCCGCCTCGTCCCTGGTGCGCGACGGCATCTTCCGCTTCACACGCAATCCCATGTACCTCGGATTGCTGCTCATCCTGCTGGGCTGGGCCGCGTACCTGGCGAGCCTGCTGGCGCTGGTGCTCGCGCCGCTCTTCCTGTTCTACATGGACCGCTTCCAGATCGGCCCGGAGGAGCGCGCGCTGTCCGAGCGTTTCGGCAGGGAGTTCGATGCGTACGCCGCCCAGGTGCGGCGGTGGCTGTAGAGCGGGATCAAGTCGGCAGCGGCTTCACTGGGCGCTTGACGGCGTCCCGGTCCACCGCGACAGCGCTTCGCCCAGTCTCGCCTTCACGTCGGCATGCGCAAAGCTCGCCTCGATCGAATTCCGCGCCAGCGTGCGCAGAGTGTCATCGGTCCAGCCGAACGCCTGGCTGCACAAGGCGTACTCGCCGACCAGGCTGGCGCCCAGCAGCACCGGATCGTCGGTGTTGATCGACACCTTGACGCCGGCGCGGCGCAGGCGGTCGATCGGATGCTCCTCGATGCGGGGGTAGACATTCAGCCGCAAGTTCGAGGTCGGGCAGATGCCCAGCGGGATCTGCCGGTCCACCAACAGGCGCACGAGGTCCGGGTCTTCGATCGCCCGCACCCCGTGGTCGATGCGGTCGGCGCCCAGCAATTCGATGGCGTCGCGCACGCCTTCGGGTCCGCTGGACTCGCCGGCATGTACGGTGCGGCGCAGTCCGGCTGCACCCGCGCGCCGGAATGCCTCTGCGAACCGGGCGCCGGTGCGCCCGGCCGCGGCCTCGTTGCCGTCGATCGAGAGCGCCACCACGCGCGGATGCCGCAGGGCCACCAGGGTGTCCACCAGTTCGGACGCGGCGTCCGCCGACTGCGTGCGCAGCAGGCTGATGCACAGGCCCACCGGCGGCAGCCCGTCCTCTTCCGCGGCCGTGAAGCCGGCGTCGATCGCATCGATCATGGCGGGGAGGCGACCGTGCCACGCATTCCAGTGGGTCGGGTTGACGATCACGTCCGCATAGCCCGCGCCGTTGTCCGCCAGCCGCCGGGCATAGCCATAGCTCAATTCGGCCAGCCGGTCGCGGGTCGACGCCAGGCCGCAGGCCCAGTCGAGGAAGTGCAGGAAGTCGGCCAGGCCATCGAACTCGAACAGGTGGTCCCGCGGCCGGGGCATGGGCACGCCGGCTTGCGCCGCCCATTGCTCCAGGACGACGGGCTCGAAGCAGCCTTCGAGATGGGCGTGGACCTCCGCCTTGGGCAGGCCGCGCAAGTGGTCGGTGGAAAGGGTCTGCGGGTGGGGCACGAGGGACTCCGTAGGATCGGACAGGGGCGCGGCGCTTCCATGCAGGCGGCGCAGGCGACAGCGGAGCCTACCAAGGCGCCGTGACGCGTGCGACACTGCCGCACCCAGCCCGCAGCCAGCACCTGCCGAGGAGACCAGGGACATGCCCGGAGCCATGATCGCCGCCCTGTTCTTCACCGTGGCCTTGCTGGTCACGACGACGTACTTCATCCTGGGCTCGATCCCGCTGCTCGTCCTGAAGCACGACACACCGCTGGACGCGCGCTTCGTCCGTGGCTTCTTCAACATCTACTACCGCGCCGCCGTCATCACGGCCAGTGCAACGGCGATCAGCTATGCGCTGGCTGGTCGCGCGGCGCTCGCGATGGGCGCCGCCGTGCTCGCGTTGATCGCCCTCGCCCTGCGCAAGAGCGTCATTCCCAAGATGGACGCGCTCGGCGCCCGGATCGAGTCCAGCCCCATGGATGCGATCCCGGGCTTCCGCAAGACCCACCTCACCGCCATCGCGATCAACATCGCCCAGCTGGTCGCGATCGTCTGGAGCCTGACGACGCGGCTGTAACTTTCCCTGCTGCTGACAGCCAGGTGCGCCTCAACAGGCCGTCTGGGCAGCTATGCGCCTTAGGCGTATAGTCCACCCATGCTCACGGTCGCGCGAAGTTGAAGGAGATCCGCCGTGCCCTCGAAGACCAAGCCCCTCACTGAAGCGAAACTGCGCGCGTATGAATCGAAGCGCGATCTGGCGGCCGAATTGCTCGAGTCCGTGCAACAGATGAAGGCCGGAAAGACCCAGGTCGTCTCTTCGCCAGCCGTCGAAGCCCGCGAGCGCACGGGTCTGTCCCAATCCCAGTTTGCGGCCCTCCTGGGCGTTTCCGTGCGCACCCTGCAAGGCTGGGAGCAGGGGCGCAAGCAACCCAGTGGAGCGGCGAGAACGCTGCTCACCATTGCACGCACGAATCCAAAGGCATTGCTCGCCGTGGCAGGCAAGTAGCGCAGCGTGGGGGCACAACAAGGCGATCAGCGCAGCTAACCGTCACGGGCGTGCCGCGCAAATGCGGACAGTGACTCCGTCGCTTGCCAATGGAACGCAACCATGCCCAAGAACTTCTCCAAGTGCGAAGCCTTTTGGGCGCAGGTCGTCCGATCGCTCTCACCGAACGACCCCCGCAGATCGGCCGTGCCCGACGCGTTCGGATTCGGCGGCGAAGGCCAGCTGGCGGATGAGCTCGCGATCCTCGGGGTTGCCGTGGTCGTGATGTTCCTGCGTCGCCGGTTGCATCGCGCCGGGAGGCCTGCTGCCTGACAGGCCGGGACGGCCAGGGCGGCATGCGCAATGCCGTGGGAACGGGTCAGGTCGGGCCGTCGGCCTGGCGCGCGTAGAGCACCGCGTCCGCGAGGCGGTGGTAGCGGAAGCCGGCAAAGCTGTAGGCGCGGCCGTCGAACTGGATGCCCAGCGACGCCATCAACACCTGTTCCGCATCGGTCGGTGGCGCGCCAACCGGGGCCGGCGCGGGCTGGCCACCGTCATCCCCTTCGTTCGCACCGGGTCGCGTCCGGCGCGCATGCGCCAGCGCATCGCCCATTTGTTCGTAGCGGTAGCCCGCATCGCCACCTTCGCGGCGCGCGCCGCTCTCCGCCCCCTGGCGCTCGTCCTCGCCCGGCGGCGGGCCCCCTGCTTGGGACGGGGGGTCGGCGGCGGCGGACTGCTGGGGGAGGTCTCTGGAACGGCGGTGCTGGTTGCTCATGGAGAGCTCCTTCGGTACAGCCCGCAATGTCGGCGCTGGCCGGCTGCGCGTCTGTACGCGGCCGCACCGTCGAGGCAAGTGCTGACGACGCTTACAACTCCGTCCGCACCGCAAGAAGGCGTTCGTATTCCTTGCGCACGACGGCATAGCACTCGCAGGTGCGCAGTTCCAGGCCCGGGCGATCCAGCACCGTGATGCGGCCGCGCTGGTACTGGATCAGCCCGGCGCGCTGCACGTTCAGGGCCGCCTCGGTGACCCCCTCCCGGCGCACGCCCAGCATGTTGGCGATCAGTTCCTGCGTCATCACGAGTTCGTTGCCCTGAAGCCGGTCCAGGCTCAACAGCAGCCAGCGGCACAGTTGCTGGTCCAGGGAGTGATGCCGGTTGCACGCCGCGGTCTGCACCATCTGGGTGATGAGGGCCTGCGTGTAGCGCAGCAGCAGGTGCAGCACGGCGCCGGAGCGGGTGAACTCGTCCTTCAGGAACTGGGCCCGCATGCGGAAGCCCTCGCCGGCGCTTTGCACCACCGAGCGGCTCAAGGTGGTCTCGCCGCCCATGAACAGCGAGATGCCCAGCATCCCTTCGTTGCCGACCACCGCGATCTCCGCCGATGCGCCGTCTTCCATCACGTACAGCAGCGACACGATGGACGTGGTGGGAAAGTAGACGTGGCTCATGGCCACGCCGGACTCGGAGAGGACCTGCCCCAGCGGCATGGTCACCGCTTCGAGCTGGGGCAGCCAGCGCGCCCGCTCCTCGGGCGGCAACGCGGCCAGGAGGTGGTTGTTCAGCGGATCCGGCTTGCTCATGACGCCCTTCGACATCGTCGGCAGCCGCATGCCGCCAGGGTGGCAGCACTGCGAGCTGCAGGCGCTTTTTTCCAGTATAGGGCGGCAGGCTCATCCGTGCGCAAGCGCACAGACGCCGGCGCGGCGATGCTGCATCGTGCATGGACCGGCGGTGCGAACGTCGCCACCGGATGCAAGGAAACGCATTGAACAACTTCAGGATCTCCCTGGTGACGCTGGCCGCCGGCCTGGCGGTCTGCACGGGGGTTTCGGCCCAGGTCTTCGCCCGCAGCGACCACCAGGCCCGCCAGGAAGCGATCGCGCTGCGCGACCGGTCGGCGCAGGCCGCCTGCGCGCGGCTGGCCGGCCAGTCCAGAACCGTCTGCTTCGCGGAAGCCGACGCCGAGGACAGCATCGCGCGGGCCGATCTCGCCGCGCAGTACCGGCCCTCGGCGAAGGCGCGCCACCGCGCCCTCGTCGTGGCGGCGGACAGCCGCCTGGTGCTGGCGAAGGTGCGCTGCGACGACCGGCCCGGCAACGCGAGGAACGGATGCCTGGCGCAAGCACTCCAACTCCATACATCCGCCCGCGCCGATGCGACGGCGCGGCTGAAGACGTTCGAAGCGAACGCGATGGCGGCCGAACAGTCCGCCGAGGATCGCGAAGAAGCGGCGAGCGATACCTTCGCGGTGCGCTACGCCGCAGCCAGGCTGCAGTGCGACGGCTACGTCGACAAGCTGCGCGAGCTGTGCCTGCAGCAGACGCGCGACCACTTCCTCAAGCTGTAGCTCCGGCGCGAGGACCCCGTTTTTTCAAGGAGAAGCATATGAACATCATCGTCTGGCTCGTCGTCGGTGGCCTGGTCGGCTGGGTCGCCGGCCGCCTGGTCGGGGGAACGAGCGGCGTCGTCATGAACGTCGTCGTCGGCATCGTCGGCGCCTTCCTCGGGGGCTGGCTGCTCGGCCCGATGCTGGGGGCCGGCACCATCAACCAGGGCGACTTCAGCATGGCCAGCCTGGTCGTGTCGCTGCTGGGTGCCGTGATCCTGCTGGCCGGGGTCACCCTGCTTCGGCGCGCGACCTCGCGTTGAGCCTCGCCGGCCGGCCCCCGCGGCCGGCCGTTTTGCTTCAGCGGCGCGCGATGCGCACCCGCACGGCGTGCGCGGTGCCGTCGTCGACCAGCGCCAGCGCCTCCCCGGCCACCAGCCGGCCGTCGAGCTCGATCGCCGGAGGCGCGCCCTCTTCCCCTGACACTTCGATCTCGATCCGGTAGGCGGTGTCGCGGAACCGGTAGTCGACCGCGAACGACTCCCAATGCGCCGGCAGGCACGGCGCGATCGCCAGCCACGCGCCCTGGTCGTCCGTGCGCAGCCGCAGTCCCAGCAGCGATTCGAGCACCAGGCGGTACATCCAGCCCGCCGACCCTGTGTACCAGCTCCAGCCTCCGCGCCCCGTGTGCGGCGGCATGCTGTAGATGTCCGCGGCCACCACGTACGGTTCCACCTGGTACACGGCGACCTCCTGCGCGGTGCGGCCGTGATTCAACGGGTTGATGATGTCCATCAGCTGCCACGCCCGGCGGCCGTCGCCCAGCGCCGCGAACGCCATGGCCGCCCAGACCGCCGCATGCGTGTACTGGCCGCCGTTCTCGCGCACGCCCGGCAGGTAGCCGGCGATGTAGCCCGGGTCCGGCCCCTTGCGGTCGAACGGCGGGTCCAGCAGCTGCACCAGCATCGCCTCCGGGCGCACCAGCCGCGCCGCCAGCGCATCCATCGCCTCGCGCGTGCGCGCCGTGTCGGTCGGGCCGTCCAGCACCGACCAGCTCTGCGCCACCGCATCGATGCTGCATTCCGGGCTGTCGTGCGAGCCGAGCGGCGTGCCGTCGTCGAACCAGGCGCGGCGGTACCACTGGCCGTCCCAGGCCGACACCTCCAGCCGCTCGCGCAGTGCCTGCCGCTCGCTGTCGCAACGCTGCGCCAGGGCGTCGTCGCCGCGGCGGCGCGCGAGCGGCGCGAACTGGCGCAGCACCTCGCACAGGAAGAAGCCGAGCCACACGCTCTCGCCGCGGCCGGCGTGGCCCACCCGGTTCATGCCGTCGTTCCAGTCGCCGCCGCCCATCAGCGGCAGTCCGTGCGCGCCGAAGCGCAGGCCGTGCTCCAGGGCGAGCGCCGCGTGGCCATAGAGGCTGGCGGCGCGGCCGGAGCGGCCCGGCTGGTCGTAGTAGGACTCCTGCTCCGGCGCCAGCGCGCGGCCTTCCAGGAAGAACACGTTCTCGTCCAGCACGCCGGTGTCGTTGGTGGCCTCGACGTAGCGGCACAGCGCCAGCGGCAGCCAGAGGTAGTCGTCGGAGATGTGCGTGCGCACGCCGTGCCCCCAGGGCGGATGCCACCAGTGCTGCACGTCCCCTTCCTGGAACTGGCGGCCCGCGCAGGTCAGGAGCTGTTCGCGCAGCGCCTGCGGGCGCGCGTGCACCAGCGCCATCGCATCCTGCAGCTGGTCGCGGAAGCCGAAGGCGCCACCCGACTGGTAATGGCCGCTGCGCGCCATCACGCGGCAGCCCAGCGTCTGGTACACCAGCCAGCCGTTGGCCAGCAGGTCCAGCGCCGGATCGGGCGTGCGCACCTGCACCGCCCCCAGCACCTGCCGCCAGTGCGCGTGCACGTCCGCCAGCGACTGCTGCACGACGGCGCTGCCACGGAAGCGCCGCACCAGCTGCTGCACCTCGTCCACGCTGCGGCCCATGCCGAGCCGGAACGTCACCTCGCGCGACTCGCCCGGCGCCAGCCGCACCGGCACCTGGATCGCGGCGCACGGATCCAGCGCGACGCCGCTGCGGCCCGACAGGTGCGCGCGGCGCATCGCGGCGGGACGACGCAGCGAGCCGTTGCGGCCGATGAACTCGGTGCGGTCGCAGGTCATCGTCCCGGCCAGCCGGTCGGCCTCGTCGACGTCCAGGAAGCCCACCCAGTCGCCGAAATGGTTGCTGTAGGGGTTGCGCGCCAGCACGGCGCCGCTGTCGGTCGCCACCTCGGTGTGGATGTGCGGCGCGGTCTTGGCGCGCATGTCGCCCAGCACCCACTCCACGTAGGCGGTCACCGAGAGCTGGCAGCTGCGGCCGCTGTCGTTGCGCAGCACCAGCCGCGAGAACTTCACCGCCGCGTCGGTGGCGACGAACACCGTGAGTTCGCTGTGGATGCCGCCTTCATCGTGCTCGAACACGCTGTAGCCGAAGCCGTGCCGCGTGATGTAGGGTGAGCTCAGGCCGCCGGCATCCGTGCCCTCGGCCGTCGGCAGCGACGTGGGGTGCCAGACCTTCCCGGTGTCCTCGTCGCGCAGGTACAGCACCTCGCCGCAGCCATCGATGACGGCGTCGTTGTTCCACGGGGTCAGGCGCAGCTCGTGCGCGTTCTCGCACCACGTGTAGCTGCTGCCGCCATCGGACACGACGGTGCCGAAGCGCGGGTTGGCGATCACGTTGACCCAGGGCGCGGGCGGCCGCTGGCCGGGCGGCGGCGCCACCACGTACTCACGGCCGTCGGGCGCGAAGCCGCCGATGCCGTTGTCGAACAGCAGGGCGGGCCGCACCGGCGCCACGGCCGGCGCCATCGGCTCGGGCGGCCGGGTGAGCGCGAGCGGCGCGACCCGGCGCT
>NZ_JBFUKP010000025.1:0-59571 GCF_056400765.1 Ramlibacter sp. P4_H7 | reverse complement strand
CAGCAGCGTCGCGCGCGGCACGGCCACCGCGGCCGCGCCCGTGGCAGTCGCACCGGCTCCCGCTGCGCCCGCGCAGCACGTGGGCCCGGACGAAGAACTCGGCTGGGCCTGGCCCACCACGGGGGCGGCCACCATGCTGGCGGGCTTCGACGAACAGAAGAACAAGGGCATCGATCTCGCGGGCCGCGCCGGCGACCCGGTGACCGCTGCCGCCGACGGCCGCGTGGTGTACGCCGGCGCGGGCCTGCGTGGCTACGGCAACCTGATCATCCTGAAACACAACAACACCTACCTCACCGCGTACGCGCACAATCAGGCGCTGCTGGTGAAGGAAGACCAGTCGGTCCGCAAGGGCCAGAAGATCGCGGAGATGGGGTCCACGGACACCGACCGCGTGAAGCTGCATTTCGAAATCCGCCGGCAGGGCAAGCCGGTCGACCCCACAAGGTACTTGCCAGCGAGGTAGCCATGAAGCGGCGCAACGGGCACGGTGAACCGACGCCTGGAGGCGCCCGCCCCGACGCGGACGACGCTGCCACGGATGAGCGGGCGGTGCCGCCGGAAGCCCTGGCCGACGTCCCGCTACGCGCCAGTGCCGCCGACTTCTCCGGCGAAAGCAGCGACACGCTGACGCTGTACCTGCGTGACGTGCGCCGCACGACCCTGTTCACCGCCGAAGAGGAATACCAGACCGCGACCCGGGCCCGCGCGGGCGATTTCGCCGCGCGCCAGTCGATGATCGAGCACAACCTGCGGCTGGTGGTCAGCATCGCCAAGGGCTACCTGGGACGCGGCGTGCCGCTGTCGGACCTGATCGAGGAAGGCAACCTCGGGCTCATGCACGCGATCGACAAGTTCGAGCCGGAGCGGGGCTTCCGCTTCTCCACCTACGCGACGTGGTGGATCCGGCAGGCCGTCGAGCGCGCCGTGATGAACCAGGGACGCGTGATCCGGCTGCCCGTGCACGTGGTGCGCGAACTGCACCAGGTGCTGCGGGCCCGCCGCACGCTGGAGAACGATCCTGCCTTCGCCGCCCGGCGCAACGGCGATGGCGAGGGCGTGCGCGTCGAGGACGTCGCCGCGCTGCTCGGCCGGGACGTGCAGGAGGTCGCGCAGCTGCTCGCGATGGCGGAGACCCCCAAGTCGCTGGATGCGGTGGTCGATCGCTCGGAAGACGAGCACACGCTGGGCGACTTCACCGCCGACGAGCTCGCCCTCGATCCGACCGGCGTGACGCAGGAACACGAGGTCGAACGCCTGCTGGCCGGCTGGATCGGGACGCTCACGCACCGCGAGAAGGAAGTGCTGGAAGGTCGCTTCGGCCTGCACCAGCGCGAGCCAGAAACGCTGGAGGTGCTGAGCGACCGGCTCGGGCTGACCCGCGAACGCGTGCGGCAGATCCAGAACGAGGCGCTCACCAAGCTGAAGCGCCAGATGGCGCGCAGCGGCGTCGACCGCGACTCCCTCTTCTAGTTCTTGCCCCGACCATGCTCCTTCCCCCGTCGGGGGGAAGGCCGGGATGGGGGGCTCCTGAGACGGCCCAGAGGGCCAGGGCATGGGAGGCGACTGGTAAAGTCGCCTCCCATGCCCTGGCCCGTACTCGTCTTCGACATCGAATCCATTCCCGACGTGCAGGGACTGCGCCTGCTGCGCGACGTGTCCCCGGACGCATCGGACGCCGAGGTCTACGCCGGCTGGCTGCACGACCGCAAGGAGGCCGGCCAGAGCGACTTCATGCCGCTGCACCTGCAGCGCATCCTGGTGATCAGCTGCGTCTTCCGCAACGCCGAGGGCCTGCGGGTGCACTCCTTCGTTGACCGCGACAACGCCGGCGAAGGCAAGGTGATCCAGAATTTCTTCAACGCGGTGGACAAGCACGTGCCGCAGCTGGTGAGCTGGAACGGCGGCGGCTTCGACCTGCCGGTGCTGCACTACCGCGGGCTGCGCCACGGCGTCACCGCGGACCGCTACTGGTGCCTGGGCGAGGGCGGCGCGCCCGATGACCGCGAGTTCAAGTACAACAACTACATCAACCGCTACCACATGCGGCACATGGACCTGATGGACGTGCTGGCGATGTACCAGCCGCGCGCCAGCGCGCCGCTGGACGCGATGGCGAAACTCTGCGGATTCCCCGGCAAGCTGGGCATGGACGGCTCCAAGGTGTACGAGGCCTACCTGGGAGGCAAGCTGGAGGACATCCGCCGCTATTGCGAGACCGACGTGATGAACACCTACCTGCTGTACTGCCGCTTCCAGAAGATGCGCTGCGGCTTCACGGAAGCCGAGTACGACCAGGAGATCGCCTTCGTCAAGCAGTCGCTGGACAGCCTGGCGCCCAACGAGCCGCACTGGCAGGAATACCTCGCCGCCTGGGCCTGAACGCCGCCCCTGAGACAATCGGCGGATGACAGAGAAGCAGGCGCCCGCCCCGCATCCCGAGGGCTGGCTGGAAATCGAATCGCTCGACATCGAAGCACAGGGCGTGGCCCGACGTGCCGACGGCAAGGTGGTGTTCGTCGAGGGCGCCTTGCCCGGCGAGCTGGTGACAGCCAAGGTGCACCGCAGGAAGAACAACTGGGAACAGGCCTCGCTGGTCGAAGTGCACCGCGAATCGGCGCAGCGCGTGCGACCGCGCTGTCCGCATTTCGGCCTGCACGAAGGCGCCTGCGGCGGCTGCAAGATGCAGCACCTGCACGTGGGCGCGCAGGTGGCGATCAAGCAGCGGGTGCTGGAAGACAACCTGTGGCACCTGGCCAAGGTGAAGTCCGAAACCATGCTGCCCGCCATCCAGGGCCCGGACTGGGGCTACCGCTGGCGCGCCCGCTTCTCGGTGCGGCACGTGCGCAAGAAGGAAGCGGTGCTGGTCGGCTTCCACGAGCGCAAGAGCCGCTACGTGGCCGACATCCGCGAGTGCCACGTGGTGCCCAGGCACGTCAGCGACCTGCTGCTGCCGCTGCGCGCGCTGATCGGGTCCATGGACGCGATCGAGACCTGTCCGCAGATCGAACTGGCCTGCGGCGACACCGTGACTGCGCTGGTGCTGCGCCACCTGGAGCCGCTGTCGCCGGGCGACCTGGCCAAGCTGCGCGCCTTCGCGTCGGACCATGCGGAGGCCGGCGTCCAGTGGTGGCTGCAGCCCAAGGGGCCCGACACCGTGCGCCTGCTCGATGAAGGAGGCCCCGAGCTGGCGTATGCGCTGCCGGAGTTCGGCATCACCATGCCGTTCAAGCCGACCGACTTCACGCAGGTCAACCCGCACATCAACCGCGTGCTGGTGGAACGCGCCGTGCGGCTGCTGGACGTGCAGCCCGCAGCACGGGTGATCGACTGGTTCTGCGGCCTGGGCAACTTCACCTTGCCGCTGGGCACACGCGCGGGAGAGGTGCTGGGCATCGAAGGCAGCGAGGCGCTGGTGGCGCGCTCGCGCGAGAACTTCGAGCGCAACCAGCGCGACCGCGCCGTTCCGCTGGCGCCGACCCGCTTCGAGGCGCGCAACCTGTTCGAGATCACGCCGCAGCAGCTGGTGGCCGATGGCCAGGCCGACCGCTGGCTGGTCGACCCGCCGCGTGAAGGCGCCTTTGCGCTGTCCAAGGCGCTGGCCGACCTGCACCAGGACCACGCGCTGCGCGAGGGCGGCTGGAAGCCGCCGCGGCGCATCGTCTACGTGAGCTGCAACCCGGCGACGCTGGCGCGCGATGCGGGGCTGCTGGTGCACCAGGCGGGCTACCGCTGCACGGCCGCCGGGGTGGTGAACATGTTCCCGCACACGGCGCACGTGGAGTCGATCGCCGTGTTCGAACTCTGAAGCGCGAAGTGGCCGTCGGCCGCGCGCAAAAGGAAAGGGGCCCGCGGGCCCCTTTTTCGTGTGCGGACGCAGCCGTCATTCGTCGCCGGCCGTCATCCCCAGCAGGGCCAGGAGGCTCTGGAACACGTTGAAGATGTCGAGGTAGAGCATCAGCGTGGCGTTGATGTAGTTGGTCTCGCCGCCGTCGACGATCTGCTTGAGGTCGTACAGCATGTACAGGCTGAAGACCGCGATGGCCAGCGTGCTGATCACCATCATGCCCATCGTGGAGCCGACGAACACGTTGATGATGGCGCCCACCACGATCACCAGCGCGCCGGCGAACAGCCACTTGCCCATGCCGGACAGGTCGCGCTTGATCACCGTCGACAGCGTGGCCATCACGAAGAACACGCCCGCCGTGCCGCCGAAGGCCGTCATCACGAGGCCGGTGCCGTTCTTGAACCCCAGCACCAGCGCGATCAGCCGCGACAGCATCAGTCCCATGAAGAAGGTGAAGGCGAGCAGCACCCCGACGCCCGCGGCCGAGTCCTTGGTCTTCTGGATGGCGTACATGAAGCCGAACGCGCCGCCCAGGAACACGATCAGGCCGAGTCCGCCGGTGAGGGAGC
Source organism: Ramlibacter sp. P4_H7 (assembly GCF_056400765.1). Lineage (NCBI taxonomy): Bacteria > Pseudomonadati > Pseudomonadota > Betaproteobacteria > Burkholderiales > Comamonadaceae > Ramlibacter > Ramlibacter sp. P4_H7. The sequence continues at coordinate 55,152 of NZ_JBFUKP010000025.1, read as the reverse complement.
GCGTGATCCCCGTGGACACGCCCAGCCAGGCGCCGAGCACGGTCGGAATCAGGCTGAGGGCGAGCAGCCAATAGGTATTGCGGACCACCCGGTTGCGCTGTTCCAGGGTGGTGGTGGCGCCCAGGTCGTAGGTCGCAACGTTCTGGAAGGGTTCGCTCATGAGGGCTCTCCTGTGCCTTGATGGCCATTAGATGGGCGCATTCTAGGGGGGTTCCCCGGATGGACCGCAAGCACGCGCCGTCCAGCGGCTATGCTCGCCGCTTTGCCGTAGCGAATGCACCCATGAAGACCCAATCTGCGCTCGAACTTGCCGATGTCAAGGCCATTGCCGCCGCTGCCGAAGCCGAAGCCCTGGCCAACCAGTGGGCCGTCAGCATCGCGATCGTGGACGCGGGAGGCCATCTCCTGTGGCTGCAGCGCCTGGACGGCGCCGCGCCGGTGTCCGCGCAGATCGCGCCCGCGAAGGCCAACACCGCAGCCCTGGGGCGGCGCGAGAGCCGTATCTACGAGGAGATGATCAACGGCGGCCGGGTGTCCTTCCTGAGCGCGCCGGGCCTGCAAGGCCTGCTCGAGGGTGGCGTGCCGATCGTCAAGGACGGGCAGTGCATCGGCGCCGTCGGCGTGAGCGGCGTGAAGTCCACCGAGGATGCGCAGATCGCGCGCGCCGGCATCGCCGCGCTCCAGCTCTGAACGACCTTATTTGGTGAGGATCAGCTTGCCCAGGCGCGTCGCCTGCAGCCGGTAGACCTCGCCGTTGTGCGTGATCTCCACCAGGCGGCGGCCGCGCAGCAGCGCTTCGCTGGGCAGCGGCGCCGGGCGCAGTTCCTCGCCGGCATCCCCGGCGGGCTGCGGGGAGGCTTCGCCGCCGGTGCGGGGCACGGTACGGCCGGTCATGGCGCCTTCGGCTCCGTGACGAATCCGATCTTGCGCAGGCCCGACCGCTGTGCCGCGGCGAGCGCCTGCGCCACGCGCTCGTAGCGCGCGTCGCGATCGCCGCGCAGGTGCAGTTCCGGCTGCGGTTCGCGCCGCGCCTCGGCCTGCAGCCGGGGCAGCAGGTCGTCCTCGGCGATCGGGGCCTCGTTCCAGAAGTAGCGGCCCTGCGCATCCACCGACAGCCGGATGGTGTCCGGTTTCGCGTCCTGCGGCGTGCTGGTGGCGCGCGGCAGGTCGACGTTGACGGAGTGCTTCATCACCGGCACGGTGATGATGAAGATGATCAGCAGGACCAGCATGACGTCGACCAGCGGCGTCATGTTGATCTCGTTCATCACGTCGTCCGTGTCGTCCTGGGTGCCGAAGGCCATGGTCAGACCCCCTTCTTCATGGGCACCACCTTGCTGGGGTCGGCGCCCGCCACGCGCGAGCCGGTGACGAGGTAGGCATGCAGGTCGTGCGCGAAGCGGTTCAGCTTGTTGATCACGCCTTTGTTGCCGCGCACCAGCGCGTTGTAGCCGAGCACGGCCGGGATGGCGACAGCCAGTCCCAGCGCCGTCATGATCAGTGCCTCGCCGATCGGGCCGGCCACCTTGTCGATGGTGGCCTGGCCGGCCGCGCTGATCGACAGCAGCGCGTGGTAGATGCCCCAGACGGTCCCGAACAGGCCCACGAAGGGGGCGGTCGAACCGACGGAAGCCAGCACCGCCAGGCCGGACTGCATGCGCGCGGTGGAGTCGTCGATCGAATTGCGCAGCGTGCGCGTGAGCCATTCGCTGGCGCCCAGCGAGTCGTGCAGCTGTGGCTGCGCGTTGTGGTGCGCGGCGGCCTCGCGGCCTTCGAGCGCCAGCGCGCGGAACGGGTTGGAGGGATCGGTCCCCAGCTTGTTGAGGCCATCCGCGAAGTCCGCGGAATGCCAGAAGCCTTCGAGCTTGCCGGCCTGCGACAGGTGCCTGCGCAGGTCCAGGGCCTTGATGATGATCACCATCCAGGAGGCGAGCGACATGCCGAGCAGCAGGAGGGCGACGCCGCGCGCCACGATGTCCCCCTGCGCCCAGAGGTGGGCCAGTCCGAAGTCGGTGTTGACGTTCATGTGTCTTTCTCAGCTCTTCTTGATTTCCCACTTGATGGGGACATTGACCCACATCGCTTCCGGCACCCCGCCGCGCTTGCCGGGCACGTAGCGCCAGCTGCGGGCGGTGGCTTCGGCGGCCTGGTCCAGCCGCGCATAACCGCTGGACCTGGCGACCTGCGCGTCGAGGGCGCGCCCGTCCGGGCCGATCAGCACGCGGATGACGCTGGTGCCCTCCTCGCCCAGCCGGAAACTCATGCGCGGATACGCGGGCGGCGGGTTCTGCAGGTAGTCGGCGTCGGTGATCGGCATTTCCACGCGGGCTGCGGGTGCGGGCGCCGGGGCGGCCATGGGTGCGGCGCTCATGGGCGTGGTCACCGACGGCGGTGCGGGCTGCGGCTCGCTGGTGGCGGTGGGTGCAACGGGCGAGGGCGTGGGGTCCGGCGCCGCGACCGGGCGCGGCGCGGGCGCCGGCACGGGCTGCGCCTTGCGCGGGACGGGCTGTTGCACCGGCTCGGCGGTCGCGGGTTGCGGCACGGGCGGAGCAGGCGCTGCCGGCGGGGTGAAGATGGCGCTGATCAACTCCACCGGCACGATGATTTCGGCCGCGCGGCGCAGCAGCCCGGCCTGCAGGGCCCACAGCGCGGCGACGTGCAGCAGCACGACACCGCCGGCGATCAGCGCATTGCGCGCGGTCTGCGACATGGGATCGCGGGAAGTCAACGAGGGAGACATTGTCGGGCAGTGCGGCCTTAGTGGGCGCGGCACACCCACCAAGCAGCGCCCAGGGCCAGGATCAGGCCGCCGGCGAGGGCGAGTTCTGCCATGCGCGGTTCTCCGTGATCGCGCTGTCCAGCTGGACCGTGGTCTCCCGGTGCAGGGCGGCGACCGGGTGGCTGCCGCAGCACTGGGCCACGACGTCGCGGGCACAGCCCTCGCATTGGCCGCATTGCGTCGCGACGCCCAGCTCGAACTGGATCTCGTCGAAGCTCATGCCGGCTCGGGCGTGGCGGGCGATTTCGCGATCGGAGACGCGGCGGCAGACACAGACGATCATGGTTTCACTGCGGGCAAAACGTTGGACTGGGGTGAGTATAAATGCGAATCCTTCGCATTTGCAATGCGTTTGGGCGAATGTCCTTGCGGAAGATCAAGCATGTGAAGGATCGACCAGCTCTGCAGTAACTCCGGCGGCGGTCGAGACCCCGCATTGGCCCAAGGCCAGGGCCAGCTCGTCCTGGACCAGGCGCAGCACATGCGCTGTTCCGGCCGCCCCCGCGGTGGCGAGGCCGTGCAGCACCGGCCGGCCCAGCAGCACGGCGTTCGCACCGAGCGCCAGCGCCTTGAGCACGTCGGCCCCGCAGCGAAGGCCGCCGTCGACGAGCAGGGGCAACCGTCCACCGAGCGCATCGGCCACCCGGGGCAGTGCCGCCGCCGTGGCCGGTGCGCCGTCCAGGATGCGCCCACCGTGGTTGGACACGATCAATCCCGCGACGCCCGATTGTTCGGCTTCGCGCGCATCCGCGGGATGCAGGATGCCCTTGAGCAGCAAAGGCAGCCGCGTCTGCCCGCGCAGCCAGCCGACGTCGTCCCAGCCGGGAGCGGGATGGAACGCGGCGTCGGCCGGCAGTTCCACCGCCCGCACATCCGCGGGAAGCGCCAGCGGCCGGGGTGCGCGCAGGGTCGCGTCCACGGTGAGCACGAGCGCCTCGTAGCCCGCGGCCTCGATGCGCCGCACGAGTTCGAGTAGGGCGCCGCGGTCCTGCAGCAGCGACAGCTGGAACCACAAGGGGCCGCGGCCCGGCTCGTCTCGCACGGCGGCCGCGACGGTCGACAGCGCGACGCTGGTCTGCTGGCTGAGGACCATGCCCACCCCCTGCATGGCGGCAGCCAGCGCGGTGGCCAGTTCGCCGTCGGGGTGCGCCAGCCGCTGCAAGGCCATGGGTGCGATCAGCAGGGGCGTGGGCCAGCGCCGTCCGAGCAATTCGATGGAGAGATCCGCCGCCCCGGTGGTGCGCAGCACACGGGGCCACAGCGACAGCGCCTCCCAGGCCGCCCGGTTGGCGCGCCGCGTCACGCCATGGCCGGCGTGGCTCTCGATGTAGTCGCGGGCTTCCGATGCCAGGCGGGCGCGTGCCAGCGCTTCGTAGTCGGAAGGCGTGCGGATGCCCGCGGGCATGGCTTCCAGTCGCGGCGTCGCGCTCACGTGTCGGCCCACATGCGCAGCAGGTTGTGGTACGTGCCGGTGAGCGCGATCGTGGAGGGGTTTTCGCCCTGGCTCGTTCGCAGAGCCGTGATCGCATCGTCCATCTGCAGCAGCAGCTGGCGCTGTTCATCGCTGCGCACCATGCTCTCGATCCAGAAGAAGGATGCGAGCCGGGCGCCGCGCGTGACGGGGGTCACCTCGTGCACGCTCGTACCGGGATAGAGCACGGCATGGCCTGCCGGCAGCTTCACGCGCTGCGGCTCGCCGGTGCCCCCAATCACGAGTTCGCCCCCGTCGTAGTCGCCGGGCGCCGACAGGAACACGGTGCAGGACAGGTCGGTGCGCACGCGCAGGCTGCCGGCGAAGCGCATCGCGTTGTCCACGTGCGCGCCGTACGCGTTGTGTTCGCCGCCGTAGCGGTTGAACTGCGGCGGGAACAGCTTCTTCGGAAGCGCGGCGGCCAGGAAGCGCGGCGAGCGCTCCAGCGCGCCGGTCAGCAGCGCCTGGAGCGCGCGCGCAGCGTCGCTTTCGGGCGGCAGTTGCTCGTTGTTCTTGGCCAGTACGGCCTGGCGACCGGCCGTGGCCTTTCCGTTCGACCAGGGGGCCTCGTGCAGCAGCCGGCGCGCTTCGCGCAGTTGCGCATCGTCCAGCAGCGGGAAGGAGAGCAGCATGGGTTCAGAAGCGGGTGGACAGGCTCACCTGCACCAGGCGGCCGGCCCCGGGCACATAGTGGCCACGGTACAAGGCCTCGGCGTAGTACTTGTCGCCCAGGTTGCTGATGTTGCCCTTGATGCTGAACTGGTCGTTGATCAGGTATTCGGCCATCAGGTCCACGGTGGCGAAGCCGGGAGCCTCCCAGACCGGTGCCGTCACGTCGGCCGGCGCCTGCTTGCTGCGGAAGTTGATGCCGCCGCCGACGCGCCACTTGGGCGTGAGCTGGTAGGTGGTCCACACCGTGCCGCTGTGGCGCGGGCTCAGGCCGGGGCGGTCGCCCTCGCGATTGCCCACGGTGGTGGAGGTGGAGGCGGCCTCGTCGACGCGCGCGATCGGCATCCACATGTAGGAGCCGAAGATCTCCCACTTCGCGCCGAGGCGGCCCACCAGGTCGAACTCGATGCCGGCCGTGTGGCGCTTGCCGGAGAGCAGCAGGCGGGTCGCCGCCGTGTCCGGGTCGGTGTTGCGCTCGTTCGTCTTGCTGGCGCGGAACAGCGCCCAGCGCATCGAGTAGCGCTTGTCCTCGGAATCGATCTTGGCCCCGAGCTCGATGTTCTCGCTCTGCTCTGGCGGCGTGTTGGCGCTCTGGGCGTTGTACGAGTAGGTGTCGCCCGAGGTGTTGAAGGAGGTGCCGTAGGACAGGTGGTAGGAGTGGCGCGCGTCCGGCTGGTACAGCAGGCCGAAGCGCCGGCTCCAGTTGGAGATCTTCTGCTGGAAGTGGACCGTGCTGGTCGGCCCCGCCGCAGCCGCCGGGATGTTGAACTGGTCGTACTGGCCGTCCATGTTGTCGTAGCGCAAGCCGGCCAGCAGCTTCCAGGCCGGGGTCAACTGCACCAGGTCCTGCGCATAGGCGCCCCAGGCCTTCGCATCGAAGCCGCTGGCGGTGCGCAGAACGCGTGCGCCTTCGTTCACGAAAGCCCCGTCGTCGGGCGTACCGATGGTGGTGTTGGGCTTGACCAGGTCGACCCCGCCCTGCGCGGCCGAGCGCGCGGCGTATAGCGTCTTGCGCTCGTGCGCGAAGTCGACGCCGGTCTGGATCTCGTGCCGCGCGCCGAGGGCGTCGAACCTGGTGCTCAGGTCGCTCTGTGCGTGCAGCGTGTCCACGTCCTGGATCTTGAGATTGGTGCCACGGCGCAGCACGGTGGCGGCGCTCAGCGTCGCGATCGAAATGGCCGGGTCCGCGAAGCGGATGGCGCTGGCGCGCTGGTCCCGCTCGAACCAGCCGCGGCGCACCTGCGTGCGCAGTTCGCTGCCGTCCTGGAAGCGGTGCAGGTGGGCGAAGCCGGCCATCTTCGCCAGCCCCGCGTTGTAGTCGCTGGCCATGCCGTAGTAGTTGGTGGGTGCGAGGCCGGGCACCAGCGTGTTGGCGGCGGTCGTGTCGCTCGCCCGTGGCTTGATCCACGGGATGCCGTAGTTGATGCCATTGTTGTTGTTCAGGGAAAAGAGGGTGGCGATGAATTCGTCGGCCGTGCCGATGCCCCAGCGGTAGGCGCCCGCGATGCCTTCCTTGTCGACGCTGCTGCCCGACCCGTTGTCGTCGGCCCGCGTGCGCATGACGTTCAGCCGCAGGGCGGCGTTCTCCGAGGTGTGGAAGTTGAAGTCGCCCGTGAGCCGCCCGTAGGAATGGCTGCCGACGGTGGCGGTGACTTCATGCTCCGTCACGAGGCGCGGGATCTTGCTGACCTGGTTCACCGCGCCGCCGGTGGATCCGCGGCCGAACAACATGGAGGCCGAACCGCGCAGCACCTCGATGCGGTCCTGGTTGAAGGTGTCGCGGTCGTAGAAGGCCGGGTCGCGCATGCCGTCCAGGAAGATGTCGCCCGTGGCGGCGAGCGAAAAGCCGCGCAGCCGGATGTCCTCCTCGCCGCCTTCGGCCGCCTGGAAGGTGATGCCCGCGGTGTTGCGCAAGGCGTCCTTCACGGTGTCGAGGTTGCGGTCGTCCATCAACTTCTCGGTGATCACGGTGATCGATTGCGGGATGTCGCGCAGCTCCTGCTTGCCCTTGCCGATCGACGTCGTCGTTGCCCGCAGCGTGTCCTTGCCCTGGGTGGGTTCGGCCTGCTCCTGCACGATGACGGTGGACAGCGTCGGTGCCGCCGCCGGCGCGGTCTGCGACCAGGCGCCGGTGGAGGCGGCCAACATGAGGGCTCCCAGCGGGAGCAGGGTGGATTCGTTCGCAGGGCGGTCTTGCGCCAAGGGGGCCTCCGGAGTGGCCCGCGGCTAGCGGGCACGGGTGTTCGGAAGGCTGGCTGGCGCTGGCGCTGGCTGGCCGGATTGAGTGACGTGCGGCCAATTCTACATACAAATGCGAATCCATCTCATTTAGAATGAAGCGCATGCTGAGCCGTGGAGGCTCTGGAGGTCCCCCGAATGCTGCAAACCCTGCTGATCTCTTTTCGCGAAGGGCTGGAGGCCCTGCTCATCGTCGCGATCGCCGCGCTCTACCTGCGCCGCACCGGGCGCGAAGCGCTGGTGAGTGCCATCCGCGCCGGCGTCGCCACTGCCCTGGTGCTGTCAGCGCTGCTGGGCATGGTGCTGTCGCGCGTGGGCGCCATGTCGCCGGCCTGGGAGGGGCTGATGGCCTGGATCGCGGCGGCGGCCGTGATGAGCTGCACCGTGCACATGCTGCGCATGGGCAAGCACATGAAGAAGCAGATCGATGGCCAGCTCGGCGCGGCGACGCAGAAGGAAGGGTCCGCCGGCTGGTGGGCCGTCTTCGTGTTCGCCGTGTTCATGGTGGGACGCGAAGGCGTGGAGACAGCCACGATGATCGCCTCGCTGGCGGTCAACGGTGACCTGGCGCACATGGCCTGGGGCGGGGCGATCGGCTTCGCGCTGGCGGCGTGGATCGCCTGGCTGTGGACCCGCCACGGCAGCAAGGTGAACCTGAGCCGCTTCTTCCAGGTCACGGCCGTGTTCATGGTGGTGTTCTCGCTGCAGCTCGTGGTTTACGGCTTCCACGAATTCACTGAAGGCGGGCTGATCCCCGGCGTCGACAACGCGTACTGGCACGCGGCCACGGAAGACCTGGCCGAAGGATCGATCGCGCAGGTGATTTCGCTGCTGATGGTGGCGCTGCCTTCCGTCTGGATGGTGGGCGCCTTCTGGAAGGACCGCCGGCGCGTCGAGGCGGCCCCGGCCCGCGAAGCCTAGGAGGAAGCGCCTTCGCCCATCGCGGACTGCAGGTAGTTCTGCAGGCCCACCTTGTTGAGCAGGTCGAGCTGCGTCTCGAGGTAGTCGATGTGCTCCTCGGTGTCCTCGAGGATGCGTTCGAGGATCTCGCGCGAGACGTAGTCGCGCACGGTTTCGCAGTGGGCGATGCCGACCTTGACCGTCGCCTGGGCGCCGCGCTCGCTTTGCAGGTCGCAATTCAGGATCTCGGGAACGTCCTCGCCGATCATCAGCTTGCCCAGGTCCTGCAGGTTGGGCAGGGCGTCCAGCAGCAGGATGCGTTCCATCAGGCGGTCGGCGTGCTTCATCTCGCCGATCGACTCCTCGTACTCCTTCTTCGCCAGGCGATCGAACCCCCAGTGCTTCAGGATGCGGTAGTGCAGGAAGTACTGGTTGGTCGCCGTCAGTTCGTTCTTGAGCTGCGCCTGGAGGTGCTGGATGACTTGGGGATCGCCTTGCATGCCGGTTGCTCCGGTTGGTCTTGTTGCGGCGATTGTGGCCCAAGAAGAAGGGGCGCGGCAGGCGCCCCTTCTCTCAGTGGCGGATCAGGTGGTCGAAGGCGGCGAGCGCCGCCTTCGCACCGTCGCCGGCGGCGATGATGATCTGCTTGAACGGCACCGTCGTGCAGTCGCCGGCCGCGAACACGCCGGGCATGGAAGTCTGGCCCCGCGCGTCGACGATGACCTCGCCGTGCCTGGAAAGCTCCAGCGTGCCCTTCAGCCATTCGGTGTTGGGCACCAGGCCGATCTGAACGAAGACGCCTTCGAGGTCCACGCGCTGGTCTGCACCGGTGGCGCGGTCCTTGTAGGTGAGGCCGTCCACCTTGTCGGTCCCGGTGATGCGGGTGGTCTGCGCGTTCAGGACGACGTCCACGTTGGGCAGGCTGCGCAGCTTGTTCTGCAGCACCGCATCCGCCCGCAGCTTGCTGTCGAACTCGATCAGCGTGACGTGCGCCACGATTCCGGCCAGGTCGATCGCCGCCTCGACGCCGGAGTTGCCGCCGCCGATCACTGCGACCCGCTTGCCCTTGTACAGCGGCCCGTCGCAATGCGGGCAGTAGGCCACGCCCTTGTTCTTCAGCTCCTTCTCGCCGGGGACTTCGATGTTGCGCCAGCGCGCGCCGGTGGTGAGGATGACGGTCTTCGCCTTGAGCCTGGCGCCGCTTTCCAGCTCCAGTTCCACCAGCGCGCCGGGCTTCAGCGACTTGGCGCGCTGCAGGTTCATGATGTCCACGTCGTAGTGGCGCACGTGCTCCTCCAGCGCCAGGGCGAACTTGGGCCCCTCGGTTTCCTTGACCGAGACGAAGTTCTCGATGCCCAGCGTGTCCAGCACCTGCCCGCCGAAGCGCTCGGAGGCGATGCCGGTGCGGATGCCCTTGCGCGCGGCGTACACCGCGGCGGCGGCGCCCGCCGGCCCACCGCCCACGATCAGCACGTCGAACGGCTCCTTGGCGGAGATCTTCTGCGCTTCGCGCTCGGCGCCGGAGGTGTCGACCTTGGCGACGATCTCCTCGAGGCTCATCCGGCCGGAGCCGAAGAAGGTGCCGTTCAGGAACACCGTGGGCACGCCCATGATCTTGCGTTCCTCGATCTCATTCTGGAACAGGCCGCCTTCGATCATGGTGGCGTTGATGCGTGGGTTCTGCACCGCCATCAGGTTGAGCGCCTGCACGACGTCCGGGCAGTTGTGGCAGGTGAGCGAAACGTACACCTCGAAGTCGAGGTCGGCGTCCAGGCCGCGGATCTGTTCCAGCAGCGCCTGTTCCACCTTGGGCGGGTAACCGCCGACCTGCAGCAGCGCAAGCACCAGCGAGGTGAACTCGTGGCCCATGGGCAGGCCGGCAAAGCGCGGGCCGTTGTTCTGGCCAGGGCGGTTGAGCTGGAAGGAGGGCGTGCGGTGCGGACCGTCGCGGGTCTCCGTGACGGTGATGCGGCTGGAGGCGTCCGTGATGTCCTTCAACAGGGCCTGCATGTCGCGCGAAGCCTGCGTGTCGTCGAGCGAAGCGAGGATTTCCACCGGCTGCGTCATGCGCTCCAGGTAGGCGGCGAGCTGGGCTTTCAGGTTGGCGTCGAGCATGGGGTTCCCTTCGAAGGTTCTGTTCTTGAACGAAAAAGCCCCGCGCACGGGGCCTCACGGACTGCGCGCAATAGCATGAAGCGCAGTCCCGCTTGCGAGGAGGATCCGGCTTCGCCGGTCGTCCTCGCACCGATCAAGCCACTCTGAAAAGTCGCTTGCGACTTTTCAGAGTGAACAATTTAGATCTTGCCGACCAGGTCCAGGCTGGGCTTGAGCGTCTGCGCGCCTTCTTCCCACTTGGCGGGGCAGACTTCGCCCGGGTGGCTGGCGACGTACTGGGCGGCCTTCAGGCGGCGCAGCGTTTCCTTGGCGTCGCGGCCGATGCCGTTGTCGTGGACCTCGATGGTCTTGATGCGGCCTTCCGGGTCGACGATGAAGGTGCCGCGCAGCGCGAGGCCGGTGTCCTCGCCCTCGGTGATCAGCACCTGGAAGAAACGGGCGAGCTGGTGGCTGGGGTCGCCCACCAATGGGTACTGCACCTTCCTGATGGTGTCGGAGGTGTCGTGCCAGGCCTTGTGGGTGAAGTGGGTGTCGGTCGACACGCCATACACCTCGGCGCCCAGCTTCTGGAATTCGGCGTAGTTGTCCGCGATGTCACCGAGTTCGGTCGGGCACACGAAGGTGAAGTCGGCCGGGTAGAACACGACGACGGACCACTTGCCCTTGAAGTTCTGCTCGGTCACCGGCACGAACTTGCCGTTGTGAAAGGCGGTGGCGCTGAAGGCGGTGATTTCGGTGTTGATGAGAGACATTGTTTTCCTCTATTGATGAGAATGCATCGATGAATCGCGCCTATGAATAGTAAGGCCTCCCGGACAGCTTCCCCATTGAAAGGGGGCATCGCGATCTTAGGAACCGGCTATGGCCGCCTTGCGCGGCGTCAGCAGTGCGTCAGTACTCCAGCCGCTCGGGCCGGATCTCCTGGAGGATGGTGGTGGCGATCTCTTCGATCGACTTGGTGGTCGTGGAGAGCCAGCGGATGCCCTCGCGGCGCATCATGGCCTCGGCCTCCGCCACTTCGGTGCGGCAGTTCTCCAGCGCGGCGTAGCGCGAGTTTGGCCGGCGCTCGTTGCGGATTTCGCTGAGCCGCTCGGGCGCGATCGTCAGCCCGAAGATCTTCTTGCGGTGGTTCGCCAGCGCGCCGGGCAACTGGCGGCGGTCGAAGTCTTCCGGAATCAGCGGGTAGTTGGCCGCCTTCAGGCCGTGCTGCATCGCCAGGTACAGCGAAGTGGGCGTCTTGCCGCTGCGGCTGACGCCGACCAGGATCACGTCCGCCTGCTCGAGGTCGCGGTTGGACTGGCCGTCGTCGTGCGCGAGGCTGAAGTTGATCGCCTCGATGCGATCGTGGTACTCCTTGCTCTTGCTCACGTCCGAAAAGCGGCCCACCCGGTGGCTCGACTTCATGCCCAGCTCGATCTCCAGCGGCCGCACGAAGGTGCCGAACATGTCCAGCACCATCGCCTTGCAGCCTTCCTCGATCACCTGCAGCACCTCCACGTTGACCAGCGTGGTGAAGACCACGGGGCGGCGGCCCTCGACCTCCGCGGTGTGGTTCACCTGGCGGACGACCTGGTGCGCCTTGTCGACCGTATCGACGAACGGCAGGCGCACGTGCCGGGGCTTGAACTCGAACTGCGCCAGGATGGCGTTGCCGAAGGTCTCGGCGGTGATGCCGGTGCCATCGGAGACGAAAAAGACGGTGCGGGTGTGCAGGGGGGACATGGGATCCGTAATCTCCAGGCGGGGCCACGCTCAGCATGCCACGCCTACAATCCCGCTCATTATCCGAATTCCCGCGCCATGACCCGCCGCAGCCCATTCGAACAAGCACAAAGCCGAGCGGCCGGCCTTCGCGCAATGCGCCTCCGCGCAGACCCAGTTTCAACTTCCGGAGTCTTCCCATGTCTGCTCGTTTCAGCGCGACCGCCCTGGTCGTACCGTTTGAAAACCTGAGAATGTCCGACGTCGAGGTGGTCGGCGGCAAGAACGCCAGCCTCGGCGAAATGATCTCGCAGCTGCCGCACGGCGTGCGCGTGCCCACGGGCTTCGCCACCACCGCGCATGCGTTTCGCGAGTTCCTGAAGCACGGCGGACTGGACGCGCGGATCCGCCAGCGCCTGGAAACGCTCAACACCGACGACGTGCGGGCCCTGGCCGCGGCCGGCGCCGAGATCCGCGGCTGGCTGGAGGCGCAACCCTTCCCGCCGGAACTGGAGCGCGAGATCCGCGCCGAATTCGACAAGCTGTCCGCGGGCAACCCGGACGCCAGTTTCGCGGTGCGCTCTTCCGCCACCGCCGAAGACCTTCCTGACGCGTCCTTCGCAGGCCAGCAGGAGACCTTCCTCAACGTCCACGGCATCGAGACGATCCTGCACAAGATGAAGGAGGTGTTCGCCTCCCTCTACAACGATCGCGCGATCAGCTACCGCGTGCACAAGGGCTTCGCGCACGAGCACGTGGCCCTGTCGGCCGGCGTGCAGCGGATGGTGCGTTCGGATCTCGGCGCCGCCGGCGTCATGTTCACGATCGACACCGAGTCCGGCTTCAAGGATGTGGTGTTCATCACCTCCAGCTACGGCCTGGGCGAAACGGTGGTGCAGGGCGCGGTGAATCCCGACGAGTTCTACGTGCACAAGCCCATGCTGAAGGCGGGCAAGCGGGCCGTGATCCGGCGCAACCTGGGCTCCAAGCTGATCCAGATGGTGTTCACCAGCGACGCCGAGAAGGCCGCGGGCGGCAAGCTCGTGAAGACGGTGGACGTGCCGCTGGAGCAGCGCAACCGCTATTCGCTGACTGACGAAGACGTCGAGGATCTCGCCAAGTACGCGCTGATCATCGAGCAGCACTACGGCCGCCCCATGGACATCGAGTGGGGCAAGGACGGCACCGACGGCCACCTGTACATCCTGCAGGCGCGCCCGGAGACCGTGAAGAGCCAGAACGAAGGCAAGTCCGAGCTGCGCTACAAGCTCAAGAGCAAGGGCAGCGTGCTGGCCGAGGGCCGCGCCATCGGCCAGAAGGTCGGCACCGGCCCCGTTCGGCTGGTGCACAGCACGGCGGAGATGGACCGCGTGCAGGCCGGCGACGTGCTGGTCACCGACATGACCGATCCCAACTGGGAGCCGGTGATGAAGCGCGCGAGCGCCATCGTCACCAACCGCGGCGGCCGCACCTGCCACGCGGCGATCATCGCCCGCGAGCTGGGCATCCCCGCGGTCGTGGGCTGCGGCAACGCCACCGAGGTGCTGAAGGACGGCACGCTGGTGACCGTGAGCTGCGCGGAAGGCGACACCGGCTTCATCTACGACGGCCTGCTGGAAACCGAGGTCACCGAGGTGCAGCGCGGGGAGATGCCCAAGATCAAGACCAAGATCGCGATGAACGTGGGCAACCCGCAGCTCGCCTTCGATTTCGCCCAGCTGCCCAACGACGGCGTCGGCCTGGCCCGCCTCGAGTTCATCATCAACAACAACATCGGCGTCCACCCCAAGGCGATCCTCGACTACCCGAACGTCGATGCCGACCTGAAGAAGGCGGTGGAATCGGTGGCCCGCGGCCACGCCTCGCCGCGCGCCTTCTACGTGGACAAGGTGGCCGAAGGGGTGGCGACCATCGCCGCGGCCTTCTGGCCCAAGCCCGTGATCGTGCGCCTGTCGGACTTCAAGTCCAACGAGTACCGCAAGCTCATTGGCGGCAGCCGCTACGAGCCGGAGGAGGAGAACCCGATGCTGGGCTTCCGCGGCGCCGCGCGCTACATCAGCGCGGAGTTCAAGGAAGCCTTCGAGATGGAGTGCGAGGCGCTGGTGCGCGTGCGCCGCGACATGGGCCTGACCAACGTCCAGGTGATGGTGCCCTTCGTCCGCACGCTCAAGCAGGCCGAGCGCGTGACCCGCCTGCTGGCCGACCATGGCCTCAAGCGCGGGCAGGACGAGCTCAAGGTCATCATGATGTGCGAGATCCCGAGCAACGCTATCCTGGCGGACGAGTTCCTCGAATACTTCGACGGCTTCTCGATCGGCTCCAACGACCTGACGCAGCTCACCCTGGGCCTGGACCGCGACTCCGGCCTGGAGTTGCTGGCGGCGGACTTCGACGAGCGCGATCCCGCGGTCAAGGCGCTGCTCTCGCGGGCGATCAAGGCCTGCATCGCGCAGGGCAAGTACGTCGGCATCTGCGGGCAGGGCCCCAGCGACCATCCGGATTTCGCGGCCTGGCTGGTGCAGGAAGGCATCACCTCGATCTCGCTCAACCCCGACAGCGTGATCTCGACCTGGCAGCAGCTGGCCGCGGGCTGATCTGGCGCAAGGCTAGTCGCAAACACTGAGGGCCGGCCAGCGCGACAGTGCGATGATCGGCCCCCATGGTCGACCAGAGCTCCACGGCCCCGCCGCCGCCTCGCGTGCTCGCCCTCAAGCTCGGGCTGCTCGCGGTGTGGGCTGGGGTCAGCTTCCTGCCGGTCTACTTCGCGCGTGACCTGCAGTTCATCGTGCTGGGCTGGCCGTTCGGCTACTGGTTCGCAGCGCAGGGCGCGCTGATCGCCTTCATCCTCATCGTGGTCGTCTATGCCTGGGCGATGAAGCGGCTGCAGCCGGAGGACGGCGCGCTTACCGGCACGAAGGACGTGGGTGGCTGAACCCCGGAGCCCCTACGAGCGGCGCATCCGCCGCGTGCTGGGCTCCTTCGTGGCCAGCTTCATCCTCTTTCTGGTGCTGCTCGCCTGGGCGGAGCACCAGGGGTTGTCGCGCTTCTGGCTGGGGCCGATCTTCATCTTCTCCACGGTGATGATGTACGCCATCATCGGCATCCGCAGCCGCACCACCGACCCGGAGGAGTACTACGTCGCGGGCCGTCGCATCCCGGCCATGTACAACGGCATGGCGGCCGCGGCTGACTGGATGAGCGCCGCCTCCTTCATCAGCCTGGCCGGCGGCCTGTACCTGCAAGGCTATGGCGGCAGCGAAGGCCAGGCCGGCGGGCTGGCCTACGTGCTGGGGTGGACCGGCGGCTTCTGCCTGGTGGCGCTGCTCATCGCGCCGCACCTGCGCAAGCTCAACCTGTACACGGTGCCCGATTACTTCAGCCTGCGCTTCGGCGGACGGGCGCCGCGCATCGTCGCCGCCCTGTCGGCGGTGCTGTGCTCCTTCATCTATGTCGTGGCGCAGATCTACGGCATCGGCCTGATCGCGTCCCGGCTCACCGGCGTGCAGTTCGAGATCGGCATCCTGCTCGGACTGGGCGGCGTGCTGCTCTGCTCCTTCCTCGGCGGCATGAAGGCCATCACCTGGACGCAGGTGGTGCAGTACGTCGTCATGCTGCTGGCCTTCCTGATCCCCGTGTCGTGGCTCGCCTACAAGCAGCTGGGCCAGCCGGCGGCACCGGTCGTCTACGGCGCGCAGTTGCAGAAGATCAGCACGCTGGAGGAGCGCATCGCCAATGACCCGGCGGAGCGGCAGGTCGCCGCCATTTTCCTGCGGCGCGCGCAGGAGTACGAGGTGCGCCTGCAGGACGTCGAGAACTCGCTGGCGCGCGAACGCACCGCGGCGCAGCAGCGGATCCGGCAGCTGAAGCAGCAGGGCGCGGACTCCGCCGAGGTGGTCGCCGCCAACCGGGCCCTGTCCGCACTTCCGCGCGATGCGGCCACGGCACGCGAACTGTGGACGCGGGCAATGAACGAAAGCTACGAGCGCGCCAAGCCCCTGGGCGGCACCCCGCGCCACAGCGAGCCGTTCGCGGG
Source organism: Ramlibacter sp. P4_H7 (assembly GCF_056400765.1). Taxonomy (NCBI): domain Bacteria; kingdom Pseudomonadati; phylum Pseudomonadota; class Betaproteobacteria; order Burkholderiales; family Comamonadaceae; genus Ramlibacter; species Ramlibacter sp. P4_H7. The sequence continues at coordinate 39,246 of NZ_JBFUKP010000025.1, read as the reverse complement.
CGATCCCGACGGCACGCCGCAGCAGCGGGAGGCTTTCGAGAACTCGCGACGCAACTTCATCGCCCTGATGTTCTGCCTGATGGTCGGGACCGCCGGCCTGCCGCACCTGCTCACGCGCTACTACACGACGCCCAGCGTGGCCGCGGCGAGGACGTCCGTGGCCTGGTCGCTGTTCTTCATCGCCCTGGTGTACGTGAGCGCGCCGGCGCTCGCGACCCTCGTCAAGTTCGAGGTGATGAACAACCTGGTGGGCAGCAGCTTCGACCAGTTGCCCGCATGGATCGCGCAGTGGGCGAGGGTGGATCCCTCGCTCATCTCGATCGCCGACGTCAACGGCGACCGCATCCTGCAGTGGGGCGAGATCCGGCTGGGCGCCGACATCATCATGCTGGCCACTCCCGAGCTGGGCGGGCTGCCCTACGTCATCTCCGGCCTGGTCGCGGCCGGGGGGCTCGCTGCTGCGCTGTCGACGGCGGACGGGCTGCTGCTCACGATCAGCAATGCACTGGTGCGCGACATCTTCTGCCACGATTTCAAGCCGGACCTGCGTCCCGAGCAGCGCGTGATCCTGTCCAAGTTCGCGCTCATGGCCGTGGCCCTCGTGGCGGCGGGCGTCGCCTCGACCAAGCCAGCCGAGATCCTGCCCCTGGTGTCGGCGTCCTTCTCGCTCGCCGGTGCGGCCTTCGTCCCGGCGATGTTGCTGGGCATCCTGTGGAGCGGCGCGACCCGCCAGGGTGCCGCGGCCGGGATGGTGGCGGGGTTGGGGATCACCGTGTACTACATGCTGGGCCACGCGCCCGCGGTGCTCGCCTTCTTCGGGCTGCCGGCCACGCAGCCGTTGTGGTTCGGCATCCAGCCCCTGTCGGCCGCCGTGTTCGGCGTGCCCTTGGGCTTCATGGTCACCTGGATCGTGAGCCTGCTCACTCGCCGCAGACTGGATGCACCAACCTAGGGATACTCCTAGGAAGGCTGCCGTGCTCGCGTCAGCCTAGCGTCAGACGGTATTCAAACACTGCGCCATCCAACAAAAGGAGACAACATGGCCACAGCCTCTGCCGCTACCGCAGGCCGTACCAGCGTCGACCAGCCGATGACCCGCGAGGAAAAGAAGGTCATCTTCGCCTCGTCGCTCGGTACCGTGTTCGAGTGGTATGACTTCTACCTGTACGGTTCGCTCGCGGCGGTGATCGCAGCGCAGTTCTTCTCGGGACTGGACCCGACCTCTGCGTACATCTTCGCGCTGCTCGCCTTCGCCGCCGGCTTCCTGGTGCGCCCGTTCGGCGCCATCGTGTTCGGCCGGCTGGGCGACATGATCGGCCGCAAGTACACCTTCCTGGTCACCATCCTGATCATGGGCGCGTCGACCTTCATCGTCGGCCTCTTGCCCAGCTACAAGGCCATCGGCATCGCGGCGCCAGTGATCCTGATCGCGCTGCGCATGCTGCAGGGCCTGGCCCTCGGCGGCGAGTACGGCGGTGCGGCCACCTACGTGGCGGAGCACGCGCCGCACGGCAAGCGCGGGGCCTACACCTCGTGGATCCAGACCACGGCGACGCTGGGCCTGTTCCTGTCGCTGCTGGTGATTCTGGGCGTGCGCGAATCGATGGACCCGAAGGCCTGGGCCGACTGGGGCTGGCGCATCCCGTTCCTGGTCTCCATCCTGCTGCTGGCCGTGTCCGTCTGGATCCGCCTGAGCCTCAATGAGTCGCCCGCCTTCCAGAAGATGAAGTCGGAAGGCAAGACCTCCAAGGCGCCGCTGACCGAGTCCTTCGGCGAGTGGAAGAACCTGAAGATCGTGATCCTGGCGCTGCTGGGCCTGACCGCCGGCCAGGCCGTCGTCTGGTACACGGGCCAGTTCTACGCGCTGTTCTTCATGACGACGATCGCCAAGGTGGACGTCACGACGGCCAACCTGCTGATCGCCGCGTCGCTGCTGATCGGCACGCCCTTCTTCATCGTGTTTGGTGCGCTGTCCGACAAGATCGGCCGCAAGCCCATCATCATGGCGGGCTGCCTGATCGCCGCGCTCACCTACTTCACGGTGTTCCCCATGCTGCTGAAGGCCGCCAACCCCGGCATCGTCGCCGCCCAGCAGTCCAGCAAGGTGAGCATCACCGCCGATCCGAAGCAGTGCTCCTTCCAGGGCAGCCCGATCGCTCGCGACATCGACTTCACCTCGTCCTGCGACATCGCCAAGCGCACGCTGACGCAGTCGTACATCCCGTACGAGAACAAGATCGGCCCCGCCGGCTCCGCCGCCACCATCACGCTGGGCGACAAGGTGATCACGGCCCCGACGGCCACGCTGAACGCCGAGCGCCACGGCTTCTCCACCGAGTCTGCCAAGGCCATCGGCGACTTCAAGAAGCAGGTCGGTGACACGGCCAAGGCGGCCGGCCTGACCCAGCCCGCCGACAAGGCCAAGATGAACACCCCGATGGTGCTGGCCATCCTGGTGTTCCTGGTGATCCTGGTGACCATGGTCTACGGCCCGATCGCGGCCATGCTGGTGGAACTGTTCCCCACGCGCATCCGCTACACCTCGATGAGCCTGCCGTACCACATCGGCAACGGCTGGTTCGGCGGCCTGCTGCCCACCACGGCCTTCGCCATGGTGGCCGCGACCGGCGACATCTACTACGGCCTGTGGTACCCGGTGATCGTCGCTGCCGCCACCTTCGTGATCGGCATGCTGTTCATCCGGGAGACCAAGGACGTGGACATCTACGCCCGCGACTGAACCTCCTGAACGTCGCACCCGAAAGCCCGCTCCGGCGGGCTTTTTTCATGGGCGCAGGCCTGTGGTGGCCGGTGGTTCGCCCGCCTGCCGAGCCGTGCCCGAAGGGGCGGCAGGGCACCGCCTTCGCTCCCGGGCTATAATCTTGGGCTTCCCTTGCCGCACCCCGTCTTGACGCCGGGGGCGGCTCTTCCGGCGCCGCGAATGCGCGGCGCGCCATCCACAAGGAGTCTCAATGCGTCACTATGAAATCGTCTTGCTGATCCACCCGGATCAGAGCGAGCAGGTTCCGGCCATGCTGGAGCGCTACAAGGGCATGATCACCGCCGGCAACGGCAAGGTGCACCGTGTCGAAGACTGGGGCCGCCGCCAGCTGGCCTACCAGATCAACAAGCTCGCCAAGGCCCACTTCCTGTGCATCAACATCGAGGCCGACCAGCCCGTGATGAGCGAGCTGGAGCATGCGTTCCGCTTCAACGATGCCGTCCTGCGCCACCTGACCGTGGTGAAGAAGAAGGCCGACACGGGCCCGTCCTCCATGATGAAGACCGTGGAGCGCGAGGAAGCCCGCAAGGCGCAGCAGGCGGAGTTCCAGTCGTAATCGGCGGCTTTCGCCGGGTGTGAACCAGACGATCCTGAGCGCGCGTATCGCGGAGGCCGCGGCCCTGCGCTACACCCCCGCCGGATTGCCCGCCCTCGACCTGCGGCTCGAACACGAGTCCGAAACCCTGGAAGCAGGGCTGAAACGGCAGGTGAAGGTGGAGATCAAGGCGGTGGCGTTCGGGACGGATGCGGAAACGCTCTCCCGGCAGGCAGTCGGCAGCGGATTCCGGTTCACCGGTTTCCTGGCCGCTCCCCGCCACGGCAAGCACCCGGTCCTGCACATCCAGTCATTTCAGCAAGATCAACTTTCGTAGAGGTCCCACATGGCCACTTTCAAGAAATTCAACAAGGACAAGCGTCCGAAGCGCAACACCCAGTCGCTGCTGTTCAAGCGCAAGCGCTTCTGCCGCTTCACCGTCGCCGGCGTCGAGGAAATCGACTACAAGGACGTCGACACCCTGCGCGACTTCATCTCCGAGAACGGCAAGATCATCCCGGCGCGCCTCACCGGCACCCGCGCGATCTACCAGCGCCAGCTGAACACCGCCATCAAGCGCGCGCGCTTCCTGGCCCTGGTGCCGTACTCCGACCAGCACCGCATCTGAGGACGTCCCCATGCAAGTCATCCTGCTCGAGAAAGTCGTGAACCTGGGCAACCTGGGCGAAATCGTGAAGGTGCGTGACGGCTACGCGCGCAACTTCCTGATCCCCCAGGGCCAGGCCCGCCGCGCCACCGAAGCCAACAAGGCCGAATTCGAAGCCAAGCGCGTCGAACTGGAAAAGCAGGCCGCCACCAAGCTGTCCGGCGCGCAGGCACAAGGCGAGAAGCTGGCCGGCCAGACCGTCAAGCTGACCCAGAAGGCCGGTGTCGATGGTCGCCTGTTCGGGTCCGTCACCAACCACGACATCGCCGAAGAACTGACCAAGATGGGCTTCCCCGTGGCCAAGGCGCAAGTGCGCATGCCCAACGGCCCGATCAAGACCGTCGGCGACAGCACCGTTTCCGTGGCCCTGCACACGGACGTGGTGGTCGACGTCAACGTGACGGTGTACGGCGAGACCGCGTAAGCGCCTCCCGGCCCTTCACAGGAAAGCCGCCTCCGGGCGGCTTTTTCTTTGCCGTGCGCCCATGAAAGTTATCCCGCGTTGACCACGCGTTCTCCCCTGGCTGTCCACGATCGATCCACAGCGTTGGACGCCGCTGTCCACAGCTTGCCCAGAGGAGCTCCCCATGGTTATCACTGGACATCTTTACAGCGTGGGCGGGACAATCCAATGCTTGAGGAGAGAGTGAACCCATGTCCGCAGTGCTGACCGCCGTCGAAGACGATTTCCCCCGCGACCGGCAGGTGGCGCAGCTGCGCATTCCGCCGCATTCGATCGAGGCGGAGTCCAGCGTGCTGGGCGGCCTGCTGCTGGACAACCAGGCCTGGGACCGCGTGGGCGACCTGCTGGTCGACGGCGACTTCTACCGGTACGAGCACAAGCTGGTCTACGCGGCGATCGGTGCGCTGATCAACAGCAACCGTCCCGCGGACGTGATCACGGTGTTCGAGCAACTGCAGGGGCTGGGGCATGCGGAAGAGGTCGGCGGCCTGCCGTACCTCAATTCGCTCGCGCAGTACGTGCCGAGCGCGGCCAACATCCGCCGCTACGCGGAGATCGTGCGCGAGCGCTCGATCCTGCGCAAGCTGGTGTCGGCCAGCGACGAGATCGCCACCGCCGCCTTCAACACGCAGGGCAAGGCGGTCGAGAAGATCCTTGACGAGGCCGAGCAGAAGATCTTCAACATCGGGGAGGAAGGCTCCCGGATGAAGCAGGGCTTCCAGGGCATGGACAGCCTGGTGGTGCAGCTGCTGGACCGCGTCCAGGAGATGGCCGACAACCCGAACGACATCACGGGCGTGCCGACGGGCTTCTACGACTTCGACCGCATGACCTCGGGAATGCAGGCGGGCGACCTGATCATCCTGGCGGCGCGTCCCTCCATGGGCAAGACCTCGCTGGCCATCAACATCGCCGAGCACGTGGCGCTGAACGAGGGCCTGCCGGTGGCGGTGTTCTCCATGGAAATGGGCGCCTCGCAGCTGGCGGTGCGTATCGTCGGCTCCATCGGCCGCATCGACCAGGGCCACCTGCGCACCGGCAAGCTCACCGACGACGAGTGGCCCCGCCTGACGGAGGCCATCGAGAAGCTGCGCAACATCTCCCTGCACATCGACGAGACGCCCGGCCTCACGGTGAGCGAGCTGCGCGCCAACGCCCGCCGGCTGGCACGGACGTGCGGCGGCAAGCTCGGCCTGATCGTGGTCGACTACCTCCAGCTGATGAGCACGTCCAGCAGCATGAGCGAGGAAAACCGCGCCACGGCGGTGGGCGAGATCTCGCGCGGGCTCAAGATGCTCGCCAAGGAGCTCGGCTGTCCGCTGATCGCGCTGTCGCAGCTGTCGCGGGGCGTGGAAGCCCGCACCGACAAGCGCCCGATGATGAGCGACCTGCGCGAATCGGGCGCGATCGAACAGGACGCGGACGTGATCATGTTCATCTACCGGGACGACTACTACAACAAGGACTCCAAGGAGCCCGGCGTTTCCGAAGTGATCATCTCCAAGCAGCGCAACGGACCCACCGGCACGGTGAAGCTCGCCTTCATCAAGCAGCTGACCAAGTTCGAAAACCTGGCGACCGGCAACGCCGACTTCTGACGCATCCGTTTGGCGTCTCTTCCTACTTCGCGCGCGCCCGGCGCGCGCGATGCTTCGTCCAGAATCCCTGGAGACTTGCATGGACGAGATCAACCTGGTGCCCACCCTGGCCGAGGCGAACGTGCCGATGGCCGTCGAGCAGATCCCTCCCGAGCTGGAGGAGCCTTCTCCCATCGCAAAACTGAAGGCGGCCGACGAGGCGCGGCCCGGCTTTCCCGGCGAGCACTGGCTGGTGCTGGGCCTGGGCATCGCGCTGTGGCAGGTGACACGCACGCACCGCAACTACCTGGTGCGCACGGTGGGCGCGCTCGGTGCGACGACGCTGGTCGCGCGGGCGGCGAGCGGCCGCCAGGGCCTATCGAAGGTCCTGCGCTACACGCCGCTGGGCCGCGGCATCAGCAACTGCCCTCCCTGCGACGAGAACGCGCAACGGCGCTGATCCGCTGCCGTCGCGCGGGACGCGCGCGATGTCCGGGGCGCGGTTGCGCTCCAAGAAAAAGCCGGGCTTGACCCGGCTTTTTGGTGTGGGGTTGCCCCACTCGAAGCGCCGCGAGCGACGCCTTCGAAGGACCGCTACAGCACTTCGCTGGCGAAGTCCGCCAGCCTGGAACGCTCGCCCCGTGCCAGGGTGATGTGCCCGCTGTGCGGCCAGCCCTTGAACTTGTCGACCGCGAAGGTGAGCCCCGACGAACCCTCGGTGAGGTAGGGCGTGTCGATCTGCGCAAGGTTGCCCATGCAGATGATCTTGGAGCCGGGGCCGGCGCGCGTGATCAGCGTCTTCATCTGCTTGGGCGTCAGGTTCTGCGCCTCGTCGATGATCACGTACTTGTTCAGGAACGTGCGGCCGCGCATGAAGTTCATGCTCTTGATCTTGATCTTGCTGCGGATCAGCTCGTTGGTGGCGGCGCGTCCCCATTCCCCGGTGCCGTTGCTGTCGGTCTTGCCCAGCACTTCCAGGTTGTCGTCGAGTGCGCCCATCCAGGGGCCCATCTTTTCTTCCTCGGTGCCGGGCAGGAAGCCGATGTCCTCGCCCACGCTCACGGTGGCGCGGGTCATGATGATCTCCGTGTAGCGGCGATCGTCCAGCACCTGCGTGAGGCCCGCGGCCAGCGCCATCAGCGTCTTGCCCGTTCCGGCCGTGCCGGTGAGGGTGACGAAGTCCACTTCGGGATCCATCAGCAGGTTCATCGCGAAGTTCTGCTCGCGGTTGCGCGTGGTCACGCCCCACACGCAGTTCTTCAGGTGTCCGTAGTCCCGGAGCGTCTTGAGCACGGCGGTCTTGCCGCGGATCTCCGTGACGCGGGCATACAGGCTGGGCTCGCCGGGCGCCTCGAAGTACACGAACTGGTTGATGAACAGGCTGGGCACGATCGGCCCGCTGATGCGGTAGAAGGTGTGCAGGCCGGATTGCCAGCTCTCGACCGTCTTGCCGTGCTTGGACCAGAAGTCCGGGGGCAGGGCGAGCGAACCCGAGTACATCAGGTCCAGGTCGTCCAGCGTCTTGTCGTTCTTGTAGTCCTCAGTTTTGAGGCCGAGGGCGCGCGCCTTGACGCGCATGTTGATGTCCTTGGACACCAGCACCACCTCGCGCGGCGCATGCTTTTCCTGCAGCGCCTGCACGACGCTCAGGATCTGGTTGTCCGCCTTGCCGGGCGGCAGGCCCATGGGCAGGCCCGTGGGCGACAGCGGCATGGTCTGGAAGAACAGGCAGCCGCCCGCTTCCTTGTGGCCCGTGCTCTCGAGCTTGAGCCCGTGGGCGATGTCGGTGCCGGGGGCGCCGGCGAGCGCATCGAGCGAACGGCTGGCCTGGCGGGCGTTGCGTGCCACCTCGGTCGTGCCCTTCTTGTGGCCGTCCAGTTCTTCCAGCACCACCATGGGCAGGAAGATGTCGTGCTCGTCGAAGCGGAACAGGCTCATCGGGTCGTGCATCAGGACGTTGGTGTCCAGCACGAACATCTTGGAGGGGCCGCTCGGCTTCTTCTTCTTGGGCGCGGGGGCGGGGACCGTCAGGTCCTTCTTCTTGCGGCCGGGCTGGGGCTCGTCCAGGTAGGTCTCGACCTCGACGTCATAGCTGCCCACGGCGACGTCGCCACCGCCGGCGCGCGGGTCGAACTCGTCTTCGGCCTGCGGGTGCTCGGCCACCGGCCTATCGGCCGACGGTGCCTCCGATTTTCGCGCCGCCTTGTGCGAGGAACGGGCCGGGGCGTCGAAGGCTTCCGGCGGGAGCATGGCAGCGCGCTTGGTCGGGGCGGGGGGCAGGGGCATGAGGAGTTGGGCTTCCTGATGAGGTTGGCGAGAAACAAAAAAGCCGCCAGGCGGGCCGGGCGGCTTCTTTCGGGCTGACGGTGATGACGCGTCGCGTCGGGATCAACGGCATGAATTCATTATGCACGCCCAGGATGACGGAACAACGTCAGCCGGCTTCCTGTTGTGTCAACGCGTCAAGCTCGGCAGTGCGGGGTTCAGGCCGCCTTCTTCAGCAGCTTGACGGCCTTCAGCACGTCGTCCACGTGGCCGGGGACCTTCAGGCCGCGCCATTCCTGCTTGAGGATGCCGTCGGCGCCCACCAGGAAGGTGCTGCGCTCGATGCCCTTGACCTTCTTGCCGTACATGATCTTGTTCTTCACGACGCCGAACATGTGGCACATCTTTTCCTCGGTGTCGGCGATGAGCTCGAAGGGAAGCTCCAGCTTCGACTTGAACTCGTCGTGCGACTTCATGTTGTCGCGCGACACGCCCATCACCACGGCGCCGGCCTTGACGAAGTCCTTGTACTTGTCGCGGAACTGCATGGCTTCCGTCGTGCAGCCGGGGGTGTTGTCCTTCGGATAGAAGTACAGGACCAGGACCTGGCCCAGGTGCGATGTATTGGTGACCTTGGTGCCGCCGGTGGCGTTCGCTTCGAATTCGGGGAGGGGTTTGTTGACAACGATCGCCATAAGGTCCTAGCGTGTGTGGTTCTGTGTGACAGTCTTGCTCGTTGGCGGCGAGGTGCGCGCAGGCCCCGTCGCAACAGGTGATTTTACCGCGAAACGGCGATCCGCCGCCGGGCCGCTTCAGGACGGCAGGTCGAGCAGCAGGGCCACTGCCACGTCGCGCCCCTCCTGCGCCAGGATGTTGTAGGTCCTGCAGGCCGCCGGGGTGTCCATGGTTTCGATGCCGATGCGGCGCCGGGCCAGCGCTTCCAGCCAGGCCGGCTTGGGAAAGCGGATCTTCGGGCCGCTGCCGAAGATCACCACCTCCACCTTCAGTTCCGCCAGCTGCGCGAAATGCGCGGGCCCCAGCTCCTCGAAGCTTCCGGCCCATGCCAGGCGCTCACCGTGCGAGCCGAGCACCACGTTGTGCGTGATCTTTTCCGGCCCCACGCCGACCCAGCCGGGGCCATAGCCCGTGATGGTGGGTGCGTCGGACTGATCGGGCTGGAGCTTCAAGGCGGATGGGGCGGTGCGGAGATGGCCTCGCCCGGAGGAGCGCGCGTGGACTTATGGTCAAATTATAGGTTTCACCTCGTGTCACCGCCCCCGGGAGGGCTTTTGAAGACCGTCCAAAAATCCACCAAGCTCGCCAACGTCCTGTACGACATCCGGGGTCCCATCATGGACGCCGCCCGGCAGATGGAGGAAGAGGGCCACAAAGTCATCAAGCTGAACATCGGCAACCTCGCCGTGTTCGGGTTCGACGCCCCGGAAGAGATCCAGCAGGACATGATCCGCAACCTGCCGAATTCGGCCGGCTATTCGGACAGCAAGGGCATTTTCGCCGCGCGCAAGGCGGTGATGCACTACACCCAGCAGCAGGGGATCAAGGGCGTCACGCTCGACGACGTGTACCTGGGCAACGGTGCCAGCGAGCTGATCGCGATGGCCACCAACGCGCTGCTGAACGAGGGCGACGAGCTGCTGCTGCCCTCGCCCGATTACCCCCTGTGGACGGCGAGCACGGCACTCTCCGGCGGCACGCCCGTGCACTACATGTGCGACGAGTCCAACGGCTGGATGCCCGACCTGGACGACATCCGCCGCAAGATCACGCCTTCCACCAAGGGCATCGTCGTCATCAATCCGAACAACCCGACCGGCGCGCTGTACTCCGACGAGCTGCTGAAGGCGATCGTCGCCATCGCCCGCGAACATGGCCTGGTGATCTTCGCCGACGAGGTCTACGACAAGGTGCTGTACGACGGCGTGAAGCACACGGCCATCGCCAGCCTGTCGGAAGACGTGCTCACGCTCACCTTCAACTCCCTGTCCAAGAGCTACCGCTCCTGCGGCTACCGCGCGGGCTGGGTGGTGGTCTCGGGCGACAAGAAGGACGCCTCCGACTACATCGAGGGCCTCACGATGCTCTCGAACATGCGCCTGTGCGCCAACGTGCCGGGCCAGTGGGCCATCCAGACGGCGCTGGGCGGCTACCAGAGCATCAACGAGCTGATCCAGCCGGGGGGCCGGCTGCGCCGCCAGCGCGACCTGGCCTACGAACTGATCACCGCCATTCCCGGCGTCACCTGCGCGAAGCCGCAGGCCGCGCTGTACATGTTCCCGCGCCTGGACCCCAAGCTCTATCCGATCCAGGACGACCGCCAGTTCTTCCTGGAGCTCCTGCAGGAGACGCGGGTGATGCTGGTGCAGGGCACGGGCTTCAACTGGCCGCAGCCCGATCACTTCCGCATCGTGTTCCTGCCTCACGAGGACGACCTGCGCGAGGCCATCGGCCGCATCGCGCGCTTCCTCGACAACTATCGCAAGCGTCACAGTTCATGAGCCCCCAAGCTACGCACTTCGTGTCTCCGCTGCCCCCCCAGGGGGCGCTTGCCTCGCTAGAGGCGGCTCGTCGGGAGGCAAGATGAAACCGATCCAAGTCGGCCTCCTGGGCATCGGCACCGTGGGCAGCGGTGTCTTCAACGTCCTCAAGCGCAACCAGGCCGAGATCCAGCGCCGCGCCGGCCGGGGCATCGCCATCACCATGGTGGCCGACCTCGACACCGCCCGCGCGCAGGCCGTGGTGGGCGACACCGCCAAGGTCGTGAAGGACGCGCGCGAGATCATCGCCAATCCCGACATCGACATCGTCATCGAGCTGATCGGGGGCTACGGCATCGCCCGCCAGCTGATGATGGAAGCGATCGCGCAGGGCAAGCACGTGGTGACGGCCAACAAGGCGCTGCTGGCGGTGCACGGCACCGAGATCTTCGCCGCCGCGCATGCCAAGGGCGTGATGGTGGCGTTCGAAGCCGCGGTGGCCGGCGGCATCCCGATCATCAAGTCACTGCGCGAGGGCCTCACGGCCAACCGCATCGAGTGGATCGCCGGCATCATCAACGGCACCACCAACTTCATCCTGTCGGAGATGCGGGACAAGGGCCTGGACTTCGACGTGGTGCTGAAGGAGGCGCAGCGCCTGGGCTACGCCGAGGCGGATCCCACCTTCGACATCGAGGGCGTGGACGCCGCGCACAAGGCGACCATCATGTCGGCCATCGCGTTCGGCGTGCCGGTCCAGTTCGACAAGGCCTACGTCGAGGGCATCACCAAGCTGTCCTCGGTGGACATCGAATATGCCGAGCAGCTGGGCTACCGCATCAAGCTGCTGGGCATCGCCAAGCGCACGGCCAAGGGCATCGAGCTGCGCGTGCATCCGACGCTGGTGCCGTCCAAGCGGCTGATCGCCAACGTGGAAGGCGCCATGAACGCCGTGATGGTGCAGGGCGATGCCGTCGGCACCACGCTGTACTACGGCAAGGGCGCGGGCAGCGAGCCGACCGCCAGCGCGGTGATCGCCGACCTGGTGGACGTGACGCGCCTGCACACGGTGGATGCCGCGCACCGCGTGCCGCACCTGGCCTTCCAGCCGGATGCGATGAGCGACGAATCCATCCTGCCGATGAGCGAGGTGGTCACGAGCTACTACCTGCGCCTGCGCGTGGCCGACCAGGCCGGCGTGCTGGCCAAGGTGGCGAGCCTGCTGGCCACCGCCGGGATCAGCATCGACGCGATGCTGCAGCGCGAAGCCTCGGCCATCGGCGGCAAGGGATCCACCCAGACCGACCTGATCCTGCTCACGCACAGCGTGCGCGAGGGAACCATGAACGAGGTGATCGCGCAGATGCAGGGCCTGGCCACGGTGCTGGCGCCGATCACGCGCATCCGCAAGGAAGAACTGGCCTGAGCGCCGTCTAACATGGACCCCCACGTTCACTTCGTTCTCTGCCCCCCGAGGGGGCTTTCATTGCCCTTGGGGCGGCCCGGCGGGCAATGATGCTGTACCTCTCCACCCGCGGCCATCCCGACCGCAAGCATTTCTGCGAGATCCTGCTGGAAGGACTCGCGCCCGATGGCGGCCTCTACCTCCCCGAGCAGTATCCGCAGGTCGACGCGGGCACCCTCGCGAAGTGGCGCGGGTTGCCGTATGCCGACCTTGCGTTCGAGATCCTGTCGCTCTACGTCGACGACATCCCGCCCGCGGACCTGCGCGCACTTTGCCGCAAGACCTACACGCCCGAGGTCTTCGGCACCCGGGAGATCGTCCCGCTGAAGAAGCTGGAAGACGGCGTCTTCCTCGAAGCCCTGTCCAACGGCCCGACGCTCGCGTTCAAGGACATGGCGATGCAGTTGCTGGGCAACCTGTTCGAATACGAACTGGCCCGGCGCGGCGAGGAATTGAACATCCTGGGCGCGACCTCCGGCGACACCGGCAGCGCGGCCGAATACGCCATGCGCGGCAAGAAAGGCGTGCGGGTCTTCATGACCTCGCCCAACGGGCGGATGAGCCCCTTCCAGCAGGCGCAGATGTTCAGCCTGCAGGACGCCAACATCCACAACCTCGCTGTCGAGGGCGTGTTCGACGACTGCCAGGACATCGTGAAGGCCGTGTCGAACGACCTCGCCTTCAAGCGCAAGCACCGCATCGGCACGGTCAACTCGATCAACTGGGCCCGGCTGGTGGCCCAGGTCGTGTACTACTTCGCGGGCTACTTCCAGGCCACGCAGGGCGACGGTGAGCAGGTGAGCTTCGCTGTGCCATCCGGCAACTTCGGCAACATCTGCGCCGGCCACGTGGCCCGCAGCATGGGGCTGCCAATCGCGCAACTGGTGCTGGCCACCAACGAGAACGACGTGCTCGACGAGTTCTTTCGCACCGGGGTGTACCGCGTGCGTGCCAGCCAGGACACCTACGAGACTTCCAGCCCCTCAATGGACATTTCCAAGGCCAGCAACTTCGAACGCTTCGTGTTCGACCTGCTGGGCCGCGACGGCGCCAGGGTGCGCTACCTGTTCGCGGAAGAACTGGTGGCCAAGGGCCGCTTCGAGCTGGCGCACGAGGTGCTCGTCGCCCGCGAGCGGTACGGCTTCGTGTCGGGCAAGAGCACGCACGCCGATCGCCTCGCGACCATCCGCGACACCTGGCAGCGCTTCGGCGCAATGATCGACACGCACACCGCCGACGGCCTCAAGGTTGCACGCGAGCACCTGCAGAGCGGCATTCCGATGCTGGTGCTGGAGACGGCGCTGCCGATCAAGTTCGCCGGCACGATCGTCGAGGCCCTGGGCCGCGAACCGGATCGCCCGGCCCGGTTCGCCGGCATCGAGGAACTGCCCAAGCGCGTCACCGTGCTGCCTGCGGATGCGGAGAAGGTGAAGCAATTCATCTCCGCCCATTGCGCATGAAGGTCGTCGGTTTCGCCGGTTATTCCGGCTCGGGGAAGACGCACCTGGTGGAACGCCTGATCCCCGCGCTCAAGCTGCGCGGCCTGCGGGTGTCCGTGGTGAAGCATGCGCACCACGACTTCGACATCGACCGCCCCGGCAAGGACACCCATCGTCACCGCGAGGCCGGCGCCTTCGAGGTGGTGGTCGCATCCGACCGCCGCCTTGCCCTGATGCGCGAGTTCGAGCAGCCTGCGAAGCTCAGCGTCCACCACCTCCTGGCGGAACTGTGGGAGGGCGTGGACTGGGTGCTGGTGGAGGGCTTCAAGGACAGCAACCTTCTGAAGGTCGAGGTGTGGCGCGCCGAGGCGCAGAAGCCGGCCCGCTATCCCGACGATGACTTCATCGTCGCGATCGCGACGGACTCGCCGGAGCAGCTTCCCGAGGCCACCCTGAGGCCCGTGATGGATCTGAACGACCCGGATGCAATCGCCGAGTGGCTGGTCGAGAATGGCGATCGCTTCGATTACGTCCCGGAGATCTACGCGTGAACGCCCCCCGCCCGCCGTTGCTTGCGCTGGACGACGCCCTGCAGGCGTTGCTGGCCCAGGCGCGCGCACTGGGGGATGCCGAGACGGTGGCGACCTTCGACGCCGACGGCCGCGTGCTGGCCGAAGACCTGGTCTCGCCGCTCCAGGTTCCGCCGCAGGACAACAGCTCCATGGATGGCTATGCGGTGCGCAGCGCCGAGATCGCCGACGAGGGCGTGCCGCTGTCCATCAGCCAGCGCATTCCCGCGGGCGCCTCGCCGCAGCCGCTGCAGCCCGGCACCGCCGCGCGCATCTTCACCGGCGCCCCGGTTCCGCCGGGGGCCGACGCGATCGTGATGCAGGAAGACACCGAGGCGATGGCCGACGGCCGCGTGCGCATCCAGCGCGTGCCCTCGCAGGGCCAGTGGATTCGCCGCAGCGGCGAAGACATCACCCGCGGCAGCACCGTGCTGTCGCGTGGCGAGCGCATCGGGCCGGCCGCCCAGGGCCTCGCTGCCAGCATCGGGCGTGATCGGCTGTTGGTGGCGCGCCGGCCTCGCGTGGCGCTGTTCTCCACCGGCGACGAACTCGTGATGCCCGGTGTGGTTGCACCCGAGGCGATGAAGCCGGGCGCGATCTACAACTCCAACCGCTTCTTCCTGCGCAGCCTGCTGCTGCGCCTGGGCTGCGAGGTGCAGGACCTCGGCATCGTGCCCGACCAGCGCGAGGCGACCGTGCAGGCGCTGCAGGACGCCGCGGCGGGCAACGACCTGATCCTCACCAGCGGCGGCGTGTCGGTCGGCGAGGAGGACCACATCAAGCCCGCCGTGCAGCAGCTCGGCACGCTGGACCTGTGGCAGATCGCGATGAAGCCGGGCAAGCCTTTTGCCTTTGGATGGATTGCTCCGCAAGCCATCCACGGCCAGGCGGCTCGTCCTGATGGCGGCACCCCCAGCCCGACCCTCGCCCGCCAGGCGGGGGAGGGCTCCGCCACCCATTCGGGGGGCTCGCCCACGTACTTCATCGGCTTGCCGGGAAATCCGGTGTCGAGCTTCGTCACTTTCGTGCTGCTGGTGCGGCCGTTCCTGCTGAAGTTGCAGGGCGCCACGCAAGTGGAGCCGCAGGCGGTGCAGTTGCCGGCGCACTTCGACTGGCCGCGCGCCGACAAGCGCCGGGAATTCCTGCGCGCGCGCCGCAATGCGCAGGGCGGTGTCGAGCTGTTTCCCAACCAGAGTTCCGGCGTGCTGACCTCGACGGTGTGGGCCGACGGGCTGGTCGACGTGCCCGCGGGGCAGGCGATCGCGCGCGGAGCCTCCGTGCGCTTCCTGCCGCTGGCGGAGCTGCTGGCATGAGCGCCCACGGCCGTTCCCAGGGCGAGCAACGGCAAGCGCAGGCCGAAGGCGCCGCCGTGACCGTCCGCATCCGGTACTTCGCCTCCATCCGGGAGGCGCTGGGGCAGGGCCAGGAGGGCCTGCAGACGTCCAGTGCGACCCTGGGCGCCTTGCGCGACGAGCTGATCGCCCGCGGGGAGCCCTATGCGTCGGCGCTCGCGCGCGGCAAGGCCGTGCGCATGGCGCTCGACCAGGACATGAGCGATGAGTCCGCCGGATTGCGCGAGGGCTGCGAAGTCGCGTTCTTCCCGCCGGTCACCGGCGGCTGAGGCGCGCATGGCCGCGGCACGCGTCACCATCCAGGCCGGCGACTTCGACGTGAACGCCGAGATCGCGGCGCTTCGCGGCAGCGATCCCGGCGTGGGTGCGGTGTGCAGCTTCATCGGCACTGTGCGCGACCGCAACGACGGCAGCAGCGTCAGCGCGATGGAGCTGGAGCATTACCCGGGCATGACGGAAAAGGCGATCGAGGAAATGATCGACGAGGCGTTCCGCCGCTTCGCCATCCGTGGCGCGCGCGTGATCCATCGCGTCGGGCCGCTGCAGGTACAGGACCAGATCGTGCTGGTGGTGGTGACTTCGTCCCACCGGGGCGAGAGCTTCCGCGCCTGCGAGTTCCTGATGGACTACCTGAAGACCCAGGCACCCTTCTGGAAGAAGGAGAGCACCCCGGAGGGCGAGCGCTGGGTGGATGCGCGCGTCGCCGACGACGCGGCGCTGCAGCGCTGGGGCATCGCCAGCCGCAACGGCTGAGGCGGGGTGCCCTGCGCGCCGGGCCCGGGTCATTCCGGCAGCGCGAAGGTCAGGTTGCCCCAGTAGCTGTCCCAGTCGTGGGCTGGCGGATCGGTCGCCGGGATCATGTGGACCACGCTGGCCATCCAGGTGCCCGCCTCGGGCGGCGTGAACGCGACGCGGCCTTCGCGGTCGGTGGTCGCCGAAAGCAGCTGCACCTGCTCCCCGCGGCGGTGCCAGAACTTCACCAGCGCGCCCGGTAGCGACCGCGTGTCGAACAGCAACCGGAACGACAGCGGCTCGCCACTGCGCGCGCGCGCGGGATCCGACAGCGGCAGGATCTCCAGCCGCTGTCCCGTGCGCACCGCATAGGTCGGGTCACCGCGCGCGCCCACCTGGACCAGCGTCTTGATGTTGCGGCGGTAGCGCTCGCGTCCTTCGGTTTCGCTGCGACCGGTGCGCTCGCGCTCGCGCAGCACGGCCTGCAGGCCTTCGGCGCGCAGGTAGTCGTTGAACTTCTCGGCGGGCAGCACGATCTCGCTCGGTTCCGTCGTGATCGCCAGCACGTGCGTGCCCGGACGCGTGAGGTCGACGCGCCACGAGGCCGCGGCGCCGTCGGCAGGGACGCGCGCGCGCAGGTCGGCCCGTCCCTCGGCGGACAGATGTTCGAACTGCGCCAGCAGCGCACGGGAGAAACCGACGCGATCGCCGGTGAACTCCTGGCCGACGGCGAGCGACAGGGTCGCGGGGCCCGGGCCCGCCAGCTGGAAGCGATCGGGCAGGACCCAGAAT
Source organism: Ramlibacter sp. P4_H7 (assembly GCF_056400765.1). NCBI lineage: Bacteria > Pseudomonadati > Pseudomonadota > Betaproteobacteria > Burkholderiales > Comamonadaceae > Ramlibacter > Ramlibacter sp. P4_H7. Next base: position 22,113 of record NZ_JBFUKP010000025.1, on the reverse strand, counting down.
TCGTGCGCGCGGACGGACAGCGCCCACGACAGGGCCAGGAGGGCGACGGCGGTGCGGAGCATTCGTGGCTTTCGTGGAAAAAGCGCCGGGTCGCACCGCGAGGGTGGGGCCCGGCGCCGTCTCGCGCACTCAGTTCACCGGCTCGGGGCCCGACGTGTCCGCCGTCGGCAGCACCGCGTTGCCCAGCACCACCGGCTCGGTGGTGTCGGAGGACTGCGCGATCAGCTCCTTGAGGAAGGCCATGAGGCCGCCGACGGACTGTTGCGCGGAGCCCGGCACCTGCGAACCCGCAGTGGCCGCACCGGGACCGGCCGGATCGGCGCCACCGCCGCCTCCGCCGCCGCCTCCGCCTCCGCAACCCGCGAGCGCCAGCACTGTCAGCGCGAGCGCCACCGCGCCTTGCAGTTGGATTCGCAACATGCTCGTTCTCCTTCGCGTCACGGGAAGCTCGTGCCGGCGGCCGGCGCGGGGTTCAGGTTGCCGGGCAGCGGCGTCGTGAGGTAAGGAAAGCCCGACCCGAAGTTCGCCGCCGTCTTGCGCACGCCGTCCGTGAGGGGCAGGCCGCCCGCCGGCGCGTCGGAAGGCTTGCATCCCACCTTCAGGCTGTCGCCCGTGCCGGTGAGCACGCACAGCGCGCCCATCGCCACGCGCAGCGACAGGTCGACCACGTCGTCCGCCGGGCGCCTGCCGTTCGGGAAGCCCGCGTTGTCGCCAGCAGCCACGCCGAGCGGGTTCTGCGAAGCCGCCGCGACCGGTGCGATCGAGGTGTTCAGCCGCAGCATCTCCGAGGGGGTGACGTTCTTCGGCTGGTTGAGCCCTTCCAGTCCCTTCAGGAACACGGTCACGAGGTCCGTGCGCGGGAAGTTGGTGGGCGCCTTGGCCGAGGGGAACAGCGACTCGATCAGCGCCGGCAGCGCCGGATGGGTGACGTAGTCCAGCAGCGCCGCGTCGTCCTTGGGCTTGCCCGCATTGAACCGGTCCTTGTCCGGCAGGCCGATCACCACCTCGTTGACCAGCGGCATGCCCAGGCGCGAGACCTGCGTCCATGCGCCGCCTTCGCGGGTCGCGTTGTTCAGGCCGGTGGCCGGTGTGCCGTCGACCAGCCGCGCCTGCCGCAGGCTCGCGGTGGTGAAGACGCCGATCACCGGGTCGCCCGCAGCCGTCAAGCAGGCGATCGGCAGCTCCAGGGCGATGGTGCTGATGTTCTTGCCTTCGAGGTCGTTGTTGTTGCCGCCGATTTCCGGTCCGAGCGGATTGAGGTTGAACAGGTCGAAGGTCTTGCCGACCGCGATGTAGAACGGCTCCTTGCGCTGGCCGACGAACACGCGTCCCGGCGTGGCGCAGCCGGGCACGTTGAGGGCATGGATGTGCTGGTTGGCGTAAGCCGCATAGCCGCCCGGGAAGGTCTTCTCGCCGATGTTGTCCACCGGCTTGTCGAAGCTGCCGGCGCTGGGTCCGCTGATGGCGCCGGAACTGCCGCCGCGCCGGTTGCCGCGCACGAGGGTGACGTTGTAGGTCTCGCGTACGTTCAGCGCCGCGGCGTTCACGCCGCTGATGGTGCCGCTGTTGATCAGCGGGATCTTGGTGGACTTGCCGCCCACGCTGAGCGCCTGGTCCTTGGACGTGTTGGTGAAGCGGAACTGGAAGGTGAGGTCTTCCACCGCGTCGCCGTTGTTGTCGATGTGGATCTCGTACAGCGCGTTGGGATCGAACATGTAGAAGTTGGGCCCGCCCTGCGGGTCCTGGAAGGGCATGTAGTTCGCCAGGATGGTCACGAAGTCCTGCCGCCCGGGCTCGTAGCTGCGGAACGCATAGAGGTCGGTGGCGTCCACCTTGGGCTGGCTGGCGATGTAGGGCGCTTCGCGGTGGCTGGACGCGATGGCGCCGGTCGCGCACAGCAGCAGCGCGAGGGCGGCGACGGGATGCTTCCGGCTCATGCGCTCCTCCCGCTGGAGAGCGCCGGCCTGGCCGCGCGGGGCCCGGTTGAGTTCGAACATGGATGCTCCTTGGTGGGTTCTGGGGATGGCGCACGTTGGTGCCGCCGAGACCAGTACGCAGCGCGGAGCCGAACGGTTTCCGGCACGCCAAAAAAAAGCGGCGCATCGCGCCGCCTTCATGGTCGAGCGTGGCCGCTATTTCGCCTGGTAGCCGCTCGCCTTGATGATCTTGTCCCAGCTCTGCGTGTACCCCTGCACCCGCTTGGCGAACGCCGCCTGCGGCTGGTACGCCACCGTGAGGCCCATCGAGGTCAGGTGGTCCCGCACTTCCGGCATCGCCACGACCTTGGCCAGCGCCTGGTTGAAGCGCTCGATCACCGCCGGCGGCGTGCCCGCGGGCGCGAAGATGCCGTAATAGGGCAGTTCTTCCAGGCCGGGGATGCCCAGTTCCGCGAAGGTCGGCACGTCCGGGAGGATCGCTTGGCGCTTCTCCCCGATCACGGCCACCACGCGCAGCTTGCCTGCCTTGTGGTTCTCGATGAAGTCGGGGATGGAGGCGACGCCCGCGTGGATCTGGTTGCCCAGCATGTCGCCCATCATGGGCGCGCTGCCGCGGTAGGGTGCAGCCTGCAGGTCCAGCTTGTACTTGCTGCCGATCATGCCAACCAGGAACTCCGGGATCGAGGCGGGGGCCGGCACGCCGATGGTGTCCTTGCCGCCGGGGGACTGCACGAAGCGCACGTACTCCGCCACCGACTTCGCGGGCGTGCCGCCCGAGAGGGCGAGCGCGTTGGCGAAGGTGGCGAAGCCAGCCACCGGCACGAAGTCGACCGCCGGGTCGAAGCCGGCGTTCCTGGTGACCAGCGGCAGGATGGAGATCGAGTGGTCGTGGCTCAGGAAGAAGGTGTGCCCGTCCGGTGCCGCCACCTTGAGCGCCTGCGCGGCGATCTGGCCACCTGCCCCGGCCCGGTTGTCCACCACCACGGGGGCGCCCAGCTGGTCCTTCAGCTTGTCGGCCAGGGCGCGGGCAATGGCATCGGTGCCGCCGCCTGGCGGGAAACCCACCAGGATGCGGATGGGGGTGGCGGACTGCGCCTGGGCCAGGCCGGCGGCCAGCATGAGCATGCTGGCCAGGAACAGCCGGCGCAGGGGGCGGAAGCGGGGTTCGGTGTTCGGCATGCCGCCGAGCATACCGGGCAGGGCTTCAGGCCGCCTGACGCGGCGCTGGCGTGGCCGGCGGCACGAAGGCCGCCCGGGCTTCGTCTTCCAGCTCCCCCGTGAGCAGCTGCAGCAGGTGCAGGAGCTGCTCCTGCTGCTGCTTGTCCAGCGGGCCCATCAGCCGCTTGTAGGCCTTTTCGGCCGGCTTCTGGGCCTGCTGCAGCACCGATTCGCCTTCCGGGGTGAGGGTCACGCACACATTGCGGCGGTTCTCCTCCGCCGGGCCGCGCGAAACCAGCCCGCGGGCCTGCAGACCCCGCAGCACCCTCAGCACCGTGACCTTGTCGAAGCCCAGGGCCCGCGCCAGGCTGGACTGGCCCATTCCGGGGTGGGCCTGCAGGACCGTCAGCACGCCGAACTGCGCGGGCGTGATGCTGAGCTCGCGGCAGGCGTCCTCGAACACGGCCGCCGAGATCTGGTGCGCGCGGCGCAGCAGGAACCCTGGGCGGGCATACAGCCGGGACAGGCTGGCGGGCATTTTGGTCGGGGCGGGCAAGTCTCGTTTCATTGTTCCGGGTATGCGCTGATTGTGCACTGTGGGCGGCCATTCCATAATCGTTAGCATGCCAACTTGCAAGCCCGAAACGCAATGAACCCGCTGCAACGTGCGGCCGCAGCCGCTCTCGCCTTCCTTTCCCTGGGCGCCGTCGCCCAGGCGCCGCAGGCTGTCCCGGCAGCGGGCGTGCCCCTGAAACTGATCGTCCCGTTCACGCCGGGCACCGGCATCGACATCGTGGCCCGCACCGTCGGGCCCCGGCTCGGGCAGCGACTGAACCGGCCGGTGGTGGTGGAGAACCGCACTGGCGCTTCCGGCAACATCGGCACCGAGGCCGTGGTGCGCTCGCCGGCGGATGGCAACACACTGCTCGTCAGCGTGAACACGCTGGTGATGAACAAGGGGCTGTACCCGCAACTCCCCTTCGACCCGGTGAAGGACCTCGTGCCGGTGTCGCTCACCAGCTGGGGCCAGCTCATCCTGGTGGCGCCGCCCTCGGCCGGCTTCAAGACCGCGGCCGACCTGGTCCAGGCCGCCAAGGCCCGGCCCGGCAAGCTCAACTACGCCAGCCCGGGCGTCGGCACGCCGCACCACATGTCCATGGAGCTGCTCAAGCAGACCGCGGGCGTGTACCTCACCCACATTCCGTACCGCGGCACCGCGCAGGCCGTGACGGACCTGCTCGGCGGCCAGGTCGATGCGATGTTCCTGCCGATCCACGTCGCCCTGCCGCACGTGAAGTCCGGGCGGCTGGTCGCGCTGGGGATCGGCAGCGACAAGCGCCATCCGCTGCTACCCGACCTGCCGACGCTCAAGGAGGCGCACGCCGGCGACGTGAACGTCGACATGTGGTTCGGCATCTTCGCGCCGCCCGGCACGCCGCCCGAGCAGGTGCAGAAGCTGAACCACGAGCTGCGCGACATCCTGGCTTCGCCCGAGGTGCGCACCGCTTTCTCGACCCAGGGGATGGATCCCGCGTCGAGCACGCCGGAGGAGTTCCGCAAGCTCGTCTCCCGCGACGCCGACCGCTGGGCCGGCCTGATCCGCACCGCGAACATCAAGGCCGAATGACCATGCGCATCGCAATCGTCGGGGGCGGCATCGGCGGCCTCGCGCTGGCGCTTGGCCTGCACCAGCGCGGCATCGCCTGCGACGTTTACGAATCCGCGCCGGAAGTGAAGGAACTGGGCGTCGGCATCACGCTGCTGCCGCACGCGATGCGCGAGCTGGCGGCGCTCGGCCTGCAGCCGCAGCTGGAGGCGCTGGGCATCGAGAACCTGGAGAGCGTGTTCTTCAACCGCTGGGGGCAGTTCATCTTCCGCGAGCCGCGCGGGCGGCATGCGGGCTATGCCGTGCCGGAGCTCGGCATGCACCGCGGCAAACTGCATGGCGTGATGTTCCAGGCGGCGCTGCAGCGCCTGGGCTCCGCGCGCATCCACCTGGACCATCGCTGCGTCGGCCTTCAGCAGGACGCCAACGAGGTCACGCTGGCCTTCCAGGACGCGCGCGGCCAGCTGCGTCCTTCGGTGCAGGCCGACATCGTCATTGCCTGCGACGGCGTCAATTCGGCGGTGCGCCGCCAGTTCTATCCGCTGGAGAAGCCCGCCTTTGCCGGGATCAACACCTGGCGCGGCGTGACGGTGCGCCGGCCGATCCTCACGGGCAAGACCTACATGCGCATCGGCACGGTGGACACGGGCAAGATCGTGATCTACCCCATCGTCGACGACGTGGACGGGCAGGGCAACCAGTTGATCAACTGGACGGCCGAGATCCGCCAGCCCCAGGCGGGCATGAACGACTGGAACAAGCCCGGCCGGCTCGAGGACTTCCTGCACATCTACCAGGACTGGACCTTCGACTGGCTGGACGTGCCCGCGCTCATTCGCAACGCGAGCGAGATCCTGGAGTACCCCATGGTCGACAAGGACCCGGTGGATCGCTGGTCCTTCGGCCGCGTGACCTTCCTGGGCGACGCGGCGCATCCGATGTATCCGCGCGGCTCCAACGGCAGCGCGCAGGCGCTGCTCGACGCGGCGGCGCTGTCGACAATGCTCGCCGCGGGCGGCGACCCGCAGCAGGTGCTGCAACGCTACGAGGCCGAACGCCTGCCCGCGACCGCGCGCGTGGTGGAGACCAACCGCACCGTGCCGCCGGACTTCATCATCATGAAGGCCGACGAGCTGAGCGGGGGCCAGCCGTTCCCGGGCACGATCGACGAGCTCGTGAGCCCGGACGAACTGCGCCGGATCTCCGAGGAGTACAAGCAGGTCGCCGGCTTCACGCTCGACAAGGTGAACTGAGTCCACGAAGAACGAAGCGGCCCGCGGGCCGCTTTTCTGCTTCAGTGCAAGTGCCGCGGCCGGGCCGCGTCGTCGTCGGCGGCGGGTTCCACCGCCGCCACCGGCACGAAGGGCTCGCGCCAACCGGCCTGCAGCAGCGACTGGTCCAGCAGGTGCATCAGCCCCTGCATCAGCTTGGGCTGCATCTCCATCTGGAAACTGCGAGGCTTGGTGTCGCCCTTGGGCGGCCGTTCGTTGAAATTCAGGCGCAGCGGCCCGGTGGCCAGCGGCGTCGCGTCGACGTCGGTCACCAGCAGCGGCTCTTCGCCGAGGGGCAGGCGCTGCTGCTCCTCCTTGTACGGCGTGTCGAAGTCGGCGTGCTGCAGGAACTCTTCCTTGCGGAAGTCCGCCAGCATCTTCTTGAGTTCCGGCGTCGCGCCCGCAAGTGAAGCCCCGGCGGACTCCAGCTTGAGCAGGTGCTCGGTGAGCAACTTGGACAGCAGGGGCCACAGTCCCACCAGCAGGCGTCGGGTGAGCCACATGCGCATTTCCTCACCCTCGACGGTGTTGACGCGCATGAGGATGCGGTCCTGCTCCGGCAGGTAGCTGACCGACATCTGGTGGATCTGCATGAGGTTTGATTCTAGTCACCCCACCGACGGGCGACGGCGGCCTACAGTCCGGCCTTGAAAAGTACCGGTCTACGCCTATCTGGGCCGTAACGGAGTATTTCATGCGACTCGACAAACTCACCACCAAATTCCAGGAAGCCCTGGGCGACGCGCAGAGCCTCGCGCTCGCCAACGACCACGCGTACATCGAACCGGCGCACTTGCTGGTGGCGATGCTGCGACAGGAAGACGGGCCGCGTGCGCTGCTGCAGCGCGCTGGCGTCAACGTGCAGGGCCTGCTCGCGGCGTCCGAGGGTGCGATGCACAAGTTGCCGCAGGTCCAGGGACAGGAGCAGATCCAGGTCGGCCGCGACCTCGCCGCGCTGCTGCAGCAGTCCGAGAAGGAAGCCCTCAAGCGCAACGACCAGTTCATCGCCAGCGAAAACTTCCTGCTGGCCGTCGCCGAGACCAAGCAGGACATCGGCCGCATCGCGCGCGAGAACGGGCTGTCGCGCAAGTCGCTGGAATCGGCCGTCGATGCGGTGCGGGGAGGGCAGAACGTGAATTCCGCGGAATCCGAAGGCCAGCGCGAAGCGCTGAAGAAGTACACGCTGGACCTGACCGAGCGCGCCCGCATGGGCAAGCTCGACCCGGTGATCGGCCGCGACGAGGAAATTCGCCGCGCGATCCAGGTGCTGCAGCGGCGCACGAAGAACAATCCCGTGCTGATCGGCGAGCCCGGCGTAGGCAAGACTGCCATCGTCGAAGGTCTCGCGCAGCGCATCGTCGCCGGCGAAGTGCCCGAGACGCTGAAGAACAAGCGCGTGCTGTCGCTGGACATGGCGGCCCTCCTGGCCGGTGCCAAGTACCGCGGCGAATTCGAGGAGCGCCTGAAGAACGTGCTGAGCGAACTGGCCAAGGACGAAGGCCAGACCATCGTCTTCATCGACGAACTGCACACCATGGTGGGCGCCGGCAAGGCCGAAGGCGCCATGGACGCGGGCAACATGCTCAAGCCGGCGCTGGCACGCGGCGAACTGCACTGCGTCGGAGCGACCACGCTGGACGAATACCGCAAGTACATCGAGAAGGACGCCGCCCTGGAGCGCCGCTTCCAGAAGATCCTGGTGGGTGAGCCGACGGTGGAGGCGACCATCGCCATCCTGCGGGGCCTGCAGGACAAGTACGAAGCCCACCACGGCGTCGACATCACCGACCCCGCCATCGTCGCGGCGGCGGAGCTTTCGCACCGCTACATCACCGACCGCTTCCTGCCGGACAAGGCCATCGACCTGATCGACGAGGCCGCATCCAAGGTGAAGATCGAGATCGACTCCAAGCCGGAAGCGATCGATCGCCTGGACCGCCGCATGATCCAGCTGCAGATCGAGCGCGAGGCGATGAAGAAGGAGAAGGACGAGGCTTCCCAGAAGCGCCTGTCGCTCATCGAGGAAGAAATCGTCCGGCTGAAGAAGGAGACGTCCGACCTGGAAGAGATCTGGAAGTCGGAAAAGGCCTCGGCCCAGGGCAGCGCGCAGATCCGCGAGGAAATGGACAAGCTGCGCCACCAGATCGACGAGTTCACCCGCAAGGGCGACTTCAACAAGGTCGCCGAACTGCAGTACGGCAAGCTGCCGTCGCTGGAAAAGCAGCTGAAGGAAGCGCAGGACAGCGAGACCGGCAAGGCCAAGAGCGGCAAGCCGCAGCTGCTGCGCACGCAGGTCGGCGCCGACGAGATCGCCGAAGTGGTGGCGCGCGCGACCGGCATTCCCGTGTCCAAGCTGATGCAGGGCGAGCGCGAGAAGCTGCTGCTGATGGAAGGCAAGCTGCACGAGCGCGTGGTCGGCCAGGACGAGGCGATCGCCGCGGTGGCCAACGCCATCCGCCGCTCGCGCTCCGGCCTATCCGATCCGAACCGGCCGACCGGCTCCTTCCTGTTCCTCGGCCCCACCGGTGTCGGCAAGACCGAGCTGTGCAAGGCGCTGGCGTACTTCCTGTTCGACAGCGAGGAGCACCTCATCCGCATCGACATGAGCGAGTTCATGGAGAAGCATTCGGTGGCCCGACTGATCGGCGCGCCTCCCGGCTACGTGGGCTACGAAGAAGGCGGCTACCTGACGGAGGCCGTGCGCCGCAAGCCCTACAGCGTGATCCTGTTCGACGAGATCGAGAAGGCGCACCACGACGTGTTCAACGTGCTGCTTCAGGTGCTGGACGATGGCCGCCTCACGGACGGCCAGGGCCGCACCGTGGACTTCAAGAACACGGTGATCGTGATGACGTCCAACATCGGCTCGCACATGATCCAGGCGATGGTGGGCAAGCCCTACGAGGACGTGAAGGAGGCGGTGTGGGACGAGCTGAAGAACCACTTCCGCCCGGAGTTCCTGAACCGCATCGACGAGACGGTGGTGTTCCACGCCCTGAGCGCCGAGCATATCGGGCGGATCGCGAAGATCCAGCTGGGCGTGCTGGAGCAGCGGCTTGCGAAGATGGACCTGCAGCTGGAGGTGTCGCCGGCGGCGCTGGAGGAATTGGCCAAGGTCGGTTTCGATCCGGTGTTCGGCGCGCGGCCGCTCAAGCGGGCAATCCAGCAGCGCATCGAGAACCCGCTGTCACGGCTGATCCTGGAAGGGCGCTTCCCGCCCAAGAGCGTGATCCCGGTGGAAGTGGATCCCGTGCGCGAGCCAGGGGTATTCCACTTCGGCGAGGGGCAGGGCATCCGCCGTGAGGCGGAGGCCGCCTGAGCGGATCTGGGAGCATGATGCAAGAATTCCCTACGGTCGCGTAGGAGCATGACTACATAAGCCTTACTGGACGTCGTTTCCTAATGGCCTCGTCGGGCCGCGCAGGCCCGCGAGCGACAGGACGACGCCGTGAAGCTGCACCGCACCAGCGAACGCGAGCAGGCCGCGGCCCCTTCCCAGGGGCCGTGGAACCTGCGCGCCGTGCGCGTGGGCATCGCAGACGACCATCCCATCACCCGCACCGCGTTGCGGGGCTACCTGGACGACCAGGAAGGAATCCGCGTGGTGGCCGAGGCCGCCTCGGGGCGCGAGGCGATCGACCTGGTGCGCACGCAGGAAATCGACGTGCTGCTGCTGGATCTGGACATGCCCGGGCAAAGCGGCATCGACGCGCTCACCATGATCCGGGCGAAGGCCGAGCACGTCGCCGTGCTCGTGCTGTCGGGCTATCCGGAGCACCAGTACGCCGTGCCGCTGATCCGCAACGGCGCCAGCGGTTACCTGAACAAGGCGTGCGAGCCCTCGGAGATCTGCGACGCGATCCGCCGGGTCGCGCAGGGCGGCCGTTACATCACGGCGGTGGTCGCCGAACTGCTGGCCTCGCAGGTGATCGCGCCCACGCCGGGCGGCCTGCACGAGCAGCTGTCCGCGCGGGAACTGCAGGTGTTCCTCAAGCTGGCGCAGGGCTGCACCGCCGGGCAGGTGGCGGCCGAACTCTCGCTGAGCGCCAAGACCGTCAGCACCTACCGCGCACGCCTGATGCGCAAGCTGGAGGCGCATTCCAACAGCGACCTCACGTACTACGCACTCAAGCACCGGCTGCTAGACTGATCCGCCGTGTCCATCCCGAGCAGCAAGCCGCGGGTCGTGATCATCGGATGCGGGTTCGGCGGCCTGGAGGCCGCCCGCGCGCTGCGCGGGGCCGACCTCGACGTCACGATCGTCGACCGCACCAACCACCACCTGTTCCAGCCCCTCCTGTACCAGGTGGCGACGGCGGGACTGTCCGCGCCGGCCATCGCCGCGCCGGTGCGCCATCTGTTCCGGCACCAGGAGAACGTCACCACGCTGCTGGGCGAGGTGGTGGCCATCGATGCCGCCGCCCGTGCCGTGCAGCTGCGCGACGGCCTGCGGCTGCCCTATGACCACCTGATCGTCGCTGCCGGTGCCACCCACAGCTACTTCGGCCGCGACGACTGGGCGCCGTTCGCCCCCGGCCTCAAGACGCTGGCCGATGCCTTCGACATTCGGCGGCGGGTGCTGCTGGCGTTCGAAGCCGCGGAAAAGGAAGCAGACCCTGCGGTGCGTGCGGCCTGGCTGACCTTCGTCGTCATCGGTGCGGGGCCCACGGGCGTGGAGATGGCGGGCACGCTGGCGGAGATCGCGCGGCGCACGCTGCCGGGCGAATTCCGCCACATCGATCCGGCGCAGGCGCGCATCCTGCTGGTGGAAGGCGGACCGCGCGTGCTGCAGGCCATGCCGGAGGCGCTCAGCGCCAGCGCCCGGCGGCAGCTGGAGAAGCTCGGGGTCGAGGTGCGCGTGGGCTCGCGCGTGGTGGCCGTGGATGCCGATGGCCTGGAGCTGCAGCAGCCCGGCGACGTCCCCGGCCTGCGCATCGCCAGTCGCTGCATCATCTGGGCGGCCGGCGTGGCGGCCTCGCCCCTGGGCCGCCAGCTCGCCGAGTCGACCGGCGCCTCGGTGGATCGCGCGGGCCGCGTCACGGTGGAGCCGGACCTGGGCCTCGCCGGACATCCCGAAATCAGCGTGGTGGGCGACCTGGCGTCGGCCCAGAGCCATCTGCCCGGGCATTCGCCGCGGCCGGTGCCCGGTGTCTCGCCGGCCGCCAAGCAGATGGGCCGCGCGGCCGCGGCCAACATCCTGCGGCGGCTGCGCGGCGAAGCGACGCAGCCCTTCCGCTACCGCGACTACGGCAACCTCGCGACCATCGGCCGCAATTCCGCCGTGGTCGATCTCTGGACGCCCTGGCGGCGCATCGAGTTCAGCGGCTGGTTCGCGTGGGTCTTCTGGCTGTTCGCGCACATCTACTTCCTGATCGGCTTTCGCAACCGGATGGTCGTGCTGATCGACTGGGCCTCCGCGTACTGGAGCGAGCAGCGCTATGCCCGCGTGGTGACCGGCATCGATCCGCACGCCACCGACAACTGAAGGAAGGTCGGGCGCCCTGGGGGGCGCGCCCGCACTGGACTTCCGCAACTGTTGACGCAGCGCAAAGGTGCCGGCGTGCCCGGTTTGCAAAATCGGTAGCATGCCAACGAACCGCGTTCCCGCCCTGTCTCGCCGAGGCCTGCTGCTCGCGGCCGCGGCGGCCACGGTGAACCCAATCGGCGCGCTGGCCGCCGGCATCTGCACGCCGCGCGAGCTGGCGCTGCGCTTCGACGCCGCGGTGGCGCAGAAGCTGCAGGTGCCGACCTCCGAGTCCTGGATCTACGCCAGCCTCGCCGAAGCCGAACTGGCCGGCCATCCCGGCGTGGCGACCGAGCCGCAGTACGTGCTGGTCGTGGATAGCAGCCCCGCGATCCAGGTGGCTTTCCTGTTCTGGCGCCTGCTGCCCGGCCGCTACGAGCTGGTGGGCGCATCGCCGGCTTCGACCGGCAGCCCCTTGCGGCCCGGTTGCCTGGAGACCCCTTGCGGCGTGTTCCCCCAGGCTTCGGTGTCGGACGCGGGCCGCGCATTCGCCGCGCGCGTGTACGACTTCGGGACGCAGCGCGCCCGCGATGCCACGGGAACCGGCTACGGCGCGCTGCGCCTGCAGGCCCGCGCCGCACTCGGCCGCCACCGTGCGCTGCTGGGCACCGCGCAGTCGGACGGGCGCGTGCTGCTGCCGCCCACCCTGGTGGCCTTCCTCGACAGCTACGGCGTGCTGGACGGCCGGCGCAGCAACGCCACGGCCGCCGGCGAGTCCGTTCCCTTTGCCGGCCAGTACCTGGTGGTGATCGACAGCGAGCGCGACGAGCGCCCGGACTGGGCCGTCCCGGCCTGAGGCCTCAACCGCCCTCGGCGGCCGCGTCCTGCGCGGGCCGCAACGGATCCAGCCCTTCGCGCTCCCAGCCTTCGCCGAAGGTCTCGATCGGGTGCTGTGTGCGTTCCGTGCCGTTGCCGCAGATCATCTGGTCGGCCGCGCAGTAGCGGTCGCAGCCCCAGCAGGTGCGTTCGGGATGCGCAGGGTGGATCGGGAACTTCTTGGCCATGATGCACCGATTGTGGGGATGCCCGGCCGCGCTCGCCTTGCCCTGCGTCAAGCGGCTTCCGCTTCGGGCGGGCGCCCCACGACAGCGGCGCCGCGCCGCATACTGGCCCTCCCAATCCGTGGAGTGCCCATGCCTTATCTCCAGCACATCGGTCCGGTCACGGCCTTGATCGCAGGCGTCCTGATCCTCCTCATGCCGAAGCTGCTCAACTACATCATCGCCCTGTACCTGATCGTCACCGGCCTGGTCGGGCTGTTCGGTCGCTGAATCAGGCGCCCTGCTTGCCCATGTGCTGGGCGTAGAGCTTCTGCATGCCGCCGAGCCAGCGGTCGTAGTCCTGGCCCTTGGCCTGGAAGTACTTGGCGACCTCGGGGTGGGGCAAGGCGAGGAAGCGCTCCTCACGCATGGTCTGCAGCACCACGTCGGCCACCTGCTCCGGCGTCAGCACGCCGTTGATGCCGGCGGAGCCGGTGCCGTCGCGCGTCATGTCGGTCTGCACGGATTGCGGGCACAGGCAAGACACGCGCACGCCCTTGCGGCCATAGGCGATGCGCAGCCACTCGGCGATCGCCACGGCGGCATGCTTGGTCACGCCATACGGCGCCGACTCGACGATGTTCAGCAGGCCGGCCGCCGATGCGGTGATGAGGAAGTAGCCGTCGCCGCGCTCCACCATTTCGGGAATCACCGCGCGCGCCGCCCACACGTGCGCCATGCCGTGGATCTGCCACATCTTGTCCCACAGGGCGTCCTCCAGCTCGATGCCGCCCATGCGTCCGAGGATGCCGGCATTGGAGAAGTACACGTCGATGCGGCCGAAGCGTTCGCGCGCCTGGCGTACCAACGCCTGGATGTCCGACTCCTGGCTCACGTCGCAGCGCACGGCAATCGCCTGTGCTCCGATGCCCGCGGCCACGCCCTGCGCGCGTTCCAGGTTCACGTCGGCAACCACCACGCCGAGCGCACCGTCCCGGGCGAAGCGCTGCGCCATGCCGGCGCCGATGCCGCTGGCACCGCCGGTCACCACCACCACCTTGTCCCTGATTTCCATGCTTGCCTCCGATATGCCGCCGAGTATCCGGGCTGGCCGGGATGACGCAAGCCTCGCACGCGACACGGCCGCTGGACGCCAGCTGGTCCGCGCGCATGCCGCGCCACCGCTGGCCTTGGCGGAAAGAACACGCCCATCGTCCCTGTCGTGCGTGGGCCCGGGAGGGCCGCCTGCACGGTGCGGGTACGGCCTCCGACAGCACCGCAGCGCAGGCGTCCTACGCGGCCGTGACGGGCGCTTGGAGATCATTCCTCCAGCAAACACACACGGAGAGCTGGCCATGACCGCCATCGCACAGGACTTTTGGCACGAACAAGAAGATGACCCGGAGATCTGCGTCGACGGCCGCGTCAACGCCGAGCTGGAGGACGCCTACTGGCAGAGCGTCTACTTCGGCGAGGCCTACTACCGCAAGGACTGCAGCTACGAGGACTACGCGCCGGCCTACTGCGCGGGCTACATCGGGTTCGCCCAATACGGCGGCTGCTACGAGGACGCCGAGAAGTCGCTGTGCGCCAACTGGCTGCGCATCAAGGGAGACTCCAAGCTGGGCATCGAGGAAGCTCTGCAGGCGATCCGTGCCGCCTGGCAGCATGCCGCGCAAGCCCAGCTGCCGGTCCGGGAAGAAGAGGAAGAAGAACTCGTGGATACCGGGTTGCTTGCGGCCCGTGCGGCCCGTACGGCCCGCTCGCGCCAGCCGGCCTTCGCCACGGCCTGAACGCCGGCGCAAGCGCCGGCACGCAGCGCTCCTGGGCGCTGTCGCATTCAACCGTCGACAAGCATGCTGGAGGAATGGCTGCGCGGTGGCGTGCGGATTGCCCGCAGCGTCACGGCGCGACGTGCGCGCTCTGCGCCGTTCCGCCCAGGTACTGCAGCAGGCTGTCGATGAAAGGTGCCTGGCCGGCGATCAGCTTGCGCCGGGCCTCGTCCGGGTCGAACCAGTGCACGCGGTCGACCTCCGGAAAGAACTGCAGCCGGCCGGACTTCGGCGGCCATTCGAGCTCGAACCGGTTGCTCACCAGGTCGGCGGGATTTGCATCGCCCTCAAAGGCCCAGGCGCTGATGCGCTTGCCGCTTTTCTGCCGCAGTTCGCCCAGCGGAAGAAAGGGCGGGGTGCTCGCAAACCCGGTTTCCTCCAGGAACTCACGCCGCGCCGCATCCAGCGGATCTTCCCCCGGACCGATCTCGCCCTTGGGCAGCGTCCACGACGCCGCGTCGCGGCGCGCCCAGAAGGGTCCGCCCGGGTGGGCGAGCAGGACCTCGGGCGTCCCCGCGCGGCGTCGAAACATGAGCAGGCCGGCACTGCGGATGATGGTCACGCCGCGAGTGTAGGTCCACCGGCCGGCGCCGGCGCCGCGCTCAGAGCGCGTTCACCGGGATCCTGAGGTACGCCACGCCGTTCGCATCCGGGGGCGGCAAGTGCCCCGCGCGGATGTTCACCTGCACCGAGGGCAGGATCAGGTTGGGCATCTCCAGCGTCGCGTCGCGCGCGGTGCGCATCGCCACGAAATCGTCCGCGCTGACCCCGTCGTGCACGTGGATGTTGGCCGCGCGTTGCTCGGCGACGCTGGTCTCCCAGTGGGGTTCGCGGCCGGCCGGCGGGTAGTCGTGGCACATGAACAGCCGCGTGTCGCCGGGCAGCGCCAGCAGGCGTCGGATCGAGTGGTAGAGGGTGCGCGCATCGCCGCCGGGGAAGTCGCAGCGCGCGGTGCCCACGTCCGGCATGAACAGGGTGTCGCCGACGAACACGGCGTCGCCGACCTGGTAGGCCACGCACGCCGGGGTGTGGCCCGGCATGCCCAGCGCCTGGGCCTCGAGATTGCCGATGCGGAAGCGCTCGCCGTCGGCAAAGAGGTGGTCGAACTGGCGCCCGTCCGTGGCGAACTCCGGCTCCAGGTTGAACAGCTTCTTGAACACGCCCTGCACCCGGGTGATGTCGTGGCCGATGGCGATGCGGCCGCCGAGCTGCTCGCGCAGCCAGGGCGCGGCGCTCAGGTGGTCGGCATGCGCATGGGTCTCCAGGATCCATTCGACGGACAGGCGTTGCGCGCGCACGAAGTCCGCCACCTTTTGCGCGGACGCGGTGCGGGTCCGTCCGGACTTCGCATCGAAATCCAGCACCGGGTCGACGATCGCGCAGGCGGACCCGGGCGCCTCGTACACGACGTGCGTGACGGTGAACGTGGCGGGGTCGAAGAAGGACTGGACGATCGGTCGCATGGCGCGGGCTCCTTGCAGGGCAACGGAAGGCATGATAATATACAAATCAATAGATTGTCAAAGGTTAAAGTGATGAGCCCAGACCTGGACCAGCCGGTCGTCGACAAGGCCGCGATGCGCGATGCCGCGGAGGCGGCCTGCGCGCTGATGAAGGTGCTGTCCAACCCGGACCGCATGCTGCTGCTGTGCGAGCTCGCCGAGGGCGAGCGCAACGTCGGCGAGCTGCAGGAGGCCGTGGGCATCCAGCAGCCGACGCTGTCGCAGCAGCTGGCCGTGCTGCGCGAGGAGAACCTGGTGGAGACCCGCCGCGACGGCAAGAACATCTTCTACAGCATTGCCAGCCCGCAGGCGCTTGCCGTCCTGCAAGTGCTGTATGCGCAGTTCTGCGCAGCCCCGGGCAAGACGAAAAGGAGCCGCAAGTGAGCATCGACTGGAGTCAATTCACACCTTGGGCCTCGCTGGCGGGCGGGCTGTTGCTGGGAGCCGCCGCGGGGATGTTCATCCTGGTCAATGGACGCCTGCTGGGCATCAGCGGCATCGTGGGCGGCCTGCTGAAGCCGCGCACCGGCGACACCGGATGGCGCGTCGCCTTCCTCGCCGGCTTGCTGGCCGCGCCCGTGGTGTGGGCGCTGTTCGCGACGCCGGTGGCGCCCCGCATCGCTGCCGGACCGGGCCTGCTGGTGGTCGCCGGGTTGCTGGTGGGCTGGGGCACGCGCCACGGCTCCGGCTGCACCAGCGGCCATGGGGTGTGCGGGCTCGCGCGCCTGTCGCCGCGCTCGCTGGTGGCCACCCTGGCCTTCATGGGCACCGGCTTCGTCACCGTGCTCGTGCTGCGGCACCTGGCCGCTTGAGGAGGACGCAATGCAACACGCAAGAAACCGAATCTTCGAATTCCTGGCCGGCCTGCTGTTCGGCCTGGGCCTGATCCTGTCCGGCATGACGGATCCCGGCAAGGTGCAGGGCTTCCTCGACCTCGCCGGTGCCTGGGATCCTTCGCTGGCGTTCGTCATGGGCGGAGCCATCCTGGTCGGCCTCCTGGCCTTTGCCCTTGCGCGCCGGCGCACCACCGCCTTCTTCGGCGGTGTAATGCACCTGCCCACCAGCCGCCAGATCGACCGGCCGCTGGTGATCGGCAGCCTGGTGTTCGGCGTGGGCTGGGGCCTGGCCGGCTTCTGTCCGGGACCGGCGCTGGTGTCGCTGGGCGCCGGCCACTGGCAGGCTCTGGTCTTCACGCTGGCCATGCTCGCCGGCATGGCGGTGCACGACCTCGGCGGGCACCGCGCGCCTGTCCTGCGCACCGGAAAGTAAGGCGATGTCCATCGCGTTGCTGGCCCCGGCGCTGGGCCTCGGTGTGGGTTTCGTGCTGGCGCTCACCGGTGCGGGCGGCGCCATCCTCGCGGTGCCGCTGCTGCTGTTCGGCCTGCACCTCACGGTCGCCCAGGCCGCGCCGATCAGCCTGCTGGCCGTGGCGCTCGCCGCCGGCGTGGGCGCGGTGCTGGCGCTGCGGGCGCGCACCTTGCGCTATCGCGCCGCCGGGGTCATGGCGGCCGCGGGGCTGGCGATGGCGCCCGTCGGTCAATGGCTTGCCCACCGCCTGCCCGAGCGCCCGCTGATCGTGTTGTTCGCCGCGGTGCTGGCACTGGCGGCCGCGCGCACGCTGCAGCAGGCGCACCGCGAATTGCGCGGCGAGGAAGCGGCGCGGCCGGCGGGCACGCCGTGCCGGCGCGATCCCGCGACGGGCCGGCTTCGCTGGACTGGCGCCTGCGCAGGTGTGCTGGTGTTCACCGGCGGCCTGACGGGTTTGCTGTCCGGCTTGCTGGGGGTCGGTGGCGGCTTCGTGCTGGTGCCGGCGCTGCTGCTGCTGACCGACCTCACGATGCAGGGCGTGGTCGCCACCTCCATGGGCGTGATCGCGCTGGTGTCCCTGGGCGCGGCCGGACTCGCGGCGGCGCAAGGCCACGTGGCCTGGGAGGTGGCGGCGCCGTTCGCCGCCGGCGCCATCGCCGGGCTGCTCGCGGGGCGGGCGTGGGCGCAACGCCTGCGCGGACCACGGCTGCAGCAGGGCTTCGCCTTGGTTTCGCTGCTGGTCGCCGCCGGACTGGTCGTTCGAGCGGCGCTCTGATCACGCCGCCGCGCGCGGCTGGAAGCGGCTGGGCGGCTGGCCCATCGCCGCCTTGAACATCGCCGTGAACGCGCTTTCGCTGGCGTAGCCGCTCGCCAGGGCCACCTGTCCCACCGCCACGCCGCGCGCCAGCAGCGGCAGCGCATGGGCGAGCACGGCCTGCTGCCGCCACTGCTGGTAGCCCATGCCCAGCTGCTCGCGGAACAGGCGCGCCATCGTGCGTTCGCTGGCGCCTACCTCTGCCGCCCATTGCGCCAGCGTCGACTTATCCGCCGGCGCCCGCAGCACGGCCTCGCACAAAGCCCGCAGGCGCTTGTCCGCCGTCTGCGCCGGGGGCAGCGGTACGCCCAGTGCCTGGGTGTCGGCGCCCCGCAGCTCGTCCAGCAGCAATGCCGTGAGCAGGCTCTCCCGCGCACGCGCCAGGCCGGGCTGGTCGAGCGCGGGCACCAGCTCGCGCAGCAGCGGCGACACCACGAGCACGCGGCAGCCGCTCCAGTCCGGCGGCGCCACCGAGGCGTCGATGTAGAGGGTGCGAAAGTGCGCGGCCTCGATCACGTGCACCGAGTGCAGCGCGCGCGGCGCGATCCAGACCGCCCGCGAGGGCGGCACGATGTAGGTCACCTCGCCGGTCGCGCTGCCCGCGTCCGCGGCACTGACCTGCACGATGCCGCTGGCGCAGTAGGCGATCTGCGCCCAGGCATGGCGGTGCGGCTCGAAGTGCGCGTCGGCCGGCATGTTGCGCGAACGCACGCGCACCGGGCGCGCATGGGTCGGCTGGAAGAGCAGGGCGTCGCTGTTGGCGACGACGGAGCGAAGGCGCGGCATTGGCGGATTTTCGACGATCTCTGTCCTTCCATCGCATTCCGGAAACCGGCGTGCCGCCGTACCATGCCGGCCATGACGTCCGCCGCCCTGTCCACGCCGGTTCCCCTGAAGCGCGATGCCGGGGTGATCGGCCTGGTCGGGCTTGCCCACATGGTGAGCCACTTCGCCCAGCTGATCCTGCCGCCGCTGTTCCCCTGGCTCAAGGATGCGTTTGGAGTCAGCTACACCCAGCTGGGCTTCCTGATGACGATCTTCTTCGCGGTGTCCTGCGGCGTGCAGACAGCCTCGGGCTTCCTGGTCGACCGGTTCGGTCCGCGGCCGGTCCTGTTCGCCGGCCTGGCGCTGGTCGGCGCCGCGGCCTTCGGCTTTGCGTCCGCGCCGAACTACTGGGTGATGGCCTTTTTCGCGATCGTCGCGGGCATGGGCAACGGCGTGTTCCATCCGGTGGACTACACGCTGCTCAACAGAAAGGTAAGCGCGCCGCGCCTGGGCCACGCGTACAGCGTGCACGGCATCACGGGCGCCCTCGGCTGGGCCTCGGGGCCGGCCCTGGTGGTCCCGCTGGCGCTCGCCTTCCACTGGCGGGTCGCCCTGGCCGCTGCCGGTGCGGTCGCCGTCGGCGTGCTGGTCCTGCTGTGGTTCCGGCGCGAGACCCTGGCGCTGCCGCCGGCGCCCCCGGCCACGGCAGCCGATCCGGCGGCCAGCGAGGGCAGCTTCGACTTCCTGCGCATTCCCGCCGTGTGGATGTGCTTCCTGTTCTTCCTCGTTTACGCCGGCGTGCTGACCGGGGTTCAGACCTTCGCCCCGATGGCGGCACGGCAGCTGGTGGACATGCCCCTGGGCCTGGTCGCCGTGTGCGTCACGACGTACATGGTGTGCAGTGCGGGGGGCACCGTGCTCGGTGGCTTCCTGGCCTCGGACCCCGAGCGCTGCGAGCGCGTGGTCGGCGCCGGTTTTGCCATCGCGGCGCTGCTCGCCCTGACCGTCGCCGGCGGCGCGGTCCCGGCCGGCGCCGTGCCGGTGCTGTTCGGCGCGATGGGCTTCGCCAGCGGGATCGCGTCGCCTTCCCGTGACATGCTCGTGAAGCGTTCCACGCCGGAACACGCGACCGGCCGGGTCTACGGCGTGGTGTATTCGGGCCTCGACGTCGGCCAGGCGCTGGCGCCGCTGCTGTTCGGCGCGCTGATGGACCACGGCCAGTTCCGGCAGGTCTGGGTGGTGCTGGCGGGCCTGCAGCTCCTGATCATCGCCAGCGCCTTCCGCGTGCGCCACGTGCGCCGTACTGTGGCATTACCGGCCTGACCCGGGCGATTCCGGACGGCGCCGGCCCCGCGGCGCGCTATCCTTCGCCCATGTATGTCGCGTTCTTCGGGCTGAAGCAGGAGCCGTTCTCGATCGCCCCGGATCCGCGCCTGCTGTTCATGAGCGACCAGCACCGCGAGGCGCTGGCGCACCTGCTGTACGGCGTGCAGGGCGGCGGCGGCTTCGTGCTGCTCACCGGCGAAATCGGCACCGGCAAGACCACCGTGTGCCGCTCCTTCCTCGAGCAGGTGCCTCCGCACGTCAACCTGGCCTACATCTTCAATCCCAAGCTCAGCTCGGTGGAGCTGCTCGAGACCATCTGCCACGAGTTCGGCATCGCGGTGAAGCCGGCGACGGCGCAACGCGCCGCCACGGCCAAGGACCATGTCGACGCGCTCAACGCCTTCCTGCTGCAGTCGCATGCCGCCGGGCGCAACAACGTGCTGGTCATCGACGAAGCGCAGAACCTGTCGCCCAACGTGCTCGAGCAGCTGCGCCTGCTCACCAACCTGGAAACCAACGAACACAAGCTGCTGCAGATCATCCTGATCGGCCAGCCCGAGCTGCGCGACATGCTGGCCCGCCCCGAGCTGGAGCAGCTGGCACAACGCGTGATCGCCCGCTACCACCTGCGGGCGCTGGGCGAGGACGAAAGCGCGCAGTACGTGCGCCACCGGCTGGAGGTCTGCGGCCTGGAACGGCCACTGCCATTCGACCGCGCGGCCCTGCGGCGCGTGCATGCCGCCAGCGGGGGCGTTCCCCGCCGCATCAACCTGCTGTGCGACCGGGCGCTGCTGGGCGCGTACGCGAGCGGCAACGGCAACGTGACCCGACGCATCGTCGATCACGCAGCGGCCGAGGTGTTCCCGCGGTCCGTCCGGTCCGGCAGCGTCCGCACCCGTTCGCTGCTGGCGGCTGCGCTCGTGCTGGCGGCCGGCGCTGGCCTCCTGACGGCTGCCACGCACGTGGGCGATCCGGCCGCAGCGCAGCGCAAGCTGGGCGCGGCTTCTCCGCAGGCCCTGCAGCCCGCGTCCGCCGCTGTTGCCGCGGCGGCTGCGCCGGTCGCGACACCCGCGCCCGCTGCTCCGCCGGCCAAGCCGACACTGCTGCGGGAGGAAGACGACGCCTGGCGCGAACTGGCGCAGGCCTGGAAGCTGCCGCTGCCCGATGGCGATCCCTGCGTTGCCCTGGCGCGCGAGCAGGTGCGCTGCTTCAGCACCAAGCTCAGCCTGCCGCTGATCCGGCAACTGGCACGACCTGGCATCGTCACGCTGGACACGCAGACCAGCCAGCCTTCGTACGCGGTCCTCGTCGGGCTCACCGACCAGACCGCGACGCTGCGCGCGGCAGGCACCGAACAGACCGTGACGCTCGGCGCCCTGGCCGACCGCTGGCAAGGCGATTTCGCCACCTTGTGGCGCGCGCCTGCGGGCTACGTGGACAAGGCGAAGGACGGGCAGGGCGGCCCCGCCCTCGAGTGGGTCGCCGTGCAGCTGGCGGCCACCCGCGGCGTTCCGCCACCCACCGGCAACGTGCGGCTCGATCCGCGCCTGCGGGCCGACCTGCGTGCCTTCCAGGTCGCGCAGGGCCTGCCGGTCGATGGCCAGGCGGGGCCGCTCACCTACATGCAACTCAATCGCGCGAGCGGCGTTCCCGAGCCGCGCCTGCGCACCGAACCCTGAAGAATCCCGCGCATGTCCTACATCCTCGACGCGTTGCGCAAGGCCGACTCCGACCGCGAACGCGATCCGGCACGCGGCATCCATGCGCAGCCCAGGTCGGCCGTGCCCGCCAGTGCGTCTTCGAACCTCCCCGCATGGATCTGGCCGGCTGTGACTGCGCTCGTGGTGCTCGCTGCAGGCGTCGTCTGGTGGCCGCGCCAGGCGCCGGTCCCTCGTTCGACTGAAGCTCCGGTCGTTGCCACGGCCCCGGCCCTGCCTGTGCAAGCACCGGCCGCCGCGCCGACGCCGGCCCCGCCTGCGATGGCCGCCGCCGAAAGCGTGAGTCCGCCCGCTCCGCCGCCGCTGCCCGCTGCGCCCGTGCTGCGTTCGCCTCCGGGCGCGCCGCCGAATCCGCAGCGGTCCGGCTCCCGC
>NZ_JBFUKP010000024.1:0-60071 GCF_056400765.1 Ramlibacter sp. P4_H7 | reverse complement strand
GTCTACAAGCAGGTCTGCGTGGCCTGCCACGCAGCGGGCGTCGCCGGCGCCCCCAAGATTGGCGACAAGGCCGCCTGGGCGCCTCGCATCGCGCAAGGCGTTCCCGCGCTGGTCACCAGCGCGATCAAGGGCAAGAACGCGATGCCGCCCAAGGGAGGCAGCGCCGCCCCGGATGCGGACATCAAGGCGGCCGTGGAGTACATGGTCGGCCAGTCCAAGTAAGCGGACGTCCCGTTCCCCTCCAGAAAGCCGGCCTCGCGCCGGCTTTCTTCTTGCGGACCGGTCTCAGGGGCTGGTCGTTTCGGCGCGTTGCGCCGCAGGGCTGCGCACGAAGCCATAGCGCGCCGGCAGCTCGCCCGCGCGCACGTCTTCCGGCTGCCAGTGGCCGGACTCGATCACCTCGGAGGCCTGCACCATGTCCTGCGTATGGACCAGGCCGATGCCCAGGTCGGTCTCCAGGTACACGCGGCCTTGCTCGTCCAGCAGGCAGCGCTTCGCCTGCGCGGGCTGCCCGCTGTGGCTGGCGATGCTGCCGTCGGCGCCCACCCGCCAGATCCAGGGCGTGGCCTGCAGCTCCACGTAGACGCGCTGCGGGCCGTTCTGGAAGAACCACCGGCCGGCGTCGTCCCGCTCGTAGTTGCGCTGGATGAAGTCGACCAGCTTTTCGTGCCGCAGCAGCGATCCCTTGGCAGCGGGAAAGGGGCCCGCTGCCTGCACGCGGTCGTCCCGCATGTACCAGTTGCCGCGATCGTCCAGGGCCAGCCAGCCGTAGCAGTGCGGCACGTTGGGCCACTTGGCCATCGCCTGGCGAACGATGTCGTCCATGACCCATTATGGGCGCGCGACGCTCAACGCAGGAAGGCGTCGTAGCCCGTCTTCAGGATGAGTGCGCCGACCACCAGGATGAACACGCCGCGCACGAAGGAGGCGCCATGCTTGAGAGCCAGGTGCGTGCCCAGCAGGCTGCCCGCGACGTTGGCGATCGCCAGCGCCAGGGCGTACTGCCACCAGACGTGGCCCTTGAGGGCGAACAGCACGAGGGCGGCGAGGTTGGTGGCCGTGTTCAGCAGCTTGGCCGAGGCGGAGGCGTGCAGGAAGTCGTAGCCCAGCACGCGCACGAACAGGAACACGAGGAAGCTCCCGGTGCCCGGGCCGAAGAAGCCGTCGTAGAAGCCCAGCAGCAGGCCGATCGCGCAGGCCGCCGCGGTCTGGGCACGGCCGCGGAGCGTCGGTGCGTGGTCTCGGCCCAGGTCCTTGCGGACCAGCGTGTAAAGCAGCACGGCCAGCAACACGACCGGCAGCAGCTTGCGCAGGAACTCCGAGGGCACGACGGTCACGGCCCAGGCCCCCAGGAAGCCGCCGGTGAACCCCGCGGCCGCCGCCGGCAGCAGCGCCGCCCAGTCCATGTCGACCCGCCGGCCGTACTGGCGCGCCGCGAACGCCGTGCCCCAGATGGAGGCGCCCTTGTTGATGCCGAACAGCGTGGCCGGCGGCGTGGTGGGAAAGACCGAGAACAGCGCGGGCACCAGGATCAGCCCGCCGCCCCCCACGATCGCATCGACGAAACCGGCCAGCACCGAGGCCAGTGTTACCAGCAGCAACTCCATCGGCGCGATTGTCGCAGTCGAGGCGACTGCGCCTTCCGGCCCCGGCGCCGCCAAAGAAAAAGCGCCGCAAGTGCGGCGCTTCTGAAAGTGTCCCGGCCTGCATGGGTGCAGTGCCGCGCATCGATGTTCGTGTTCTGTGCGGGGTTTGTCTCCTCGGACCCTCGTCCTGTCGGCCCAGGGGCTCGACGCGAGTGCTTGGACTGTACCGGTTCGCACGATGCCGGTGCATCCGGATTTTCCCGTGCACCGCGCAAAGTCCGATGAAAGCGCTTGCCACTGTGAGGACTGCATTGTGGTGTCGTGGCGACGTGGGTTTGTGCAAAGGTCGACACGTTGGAGCCTTCCCCAACCCCATGGGTTGCAAGTTGAAGCTAAGCTCGCGTAGTCACATTCACTTCCCGGGGGGAGTTTCTCCATGAAATCACGTCTCGTTCGCAATGCTTATTGGATCGTTCCCACCCTGTTGCTGGCCGCCTGCGGCGGCGGCGGCGGAGGGGGAGGCGGCACCCCCCCGCCCGCGACCACCACGGCGAGCCAGCTGGTGATCACGGATTCCAACGCGCAGGCCGTTGCGGCCGAAGTGCTCGAGACTTCCACCAACATCGACGCGGCGCAGGTCGGCACCGGCATCGTGACCGCCGTCCAGGTTGAAACCGGCGGGGCGTCCAACGCGTTGCTCCTGGCCGCCGTCGCCCGCGACCTGCTGTCCAAGTCCACCGGTCCCGCGCTGGCCACCGGCGCCACCGTCACCCGCAATTGCCAGTTCGGCGGCACCCTGGTCGTGACCGACACCAGCGCGAGCGCCACCGTCGCCACGGCCGGTGACCAGTTCAGCGTGGTGGCGAACAACTGCCTGGACCCCCTGGGCAACACCGGCACCCAGGTCCTGCTGAATGGCACCATGACCCTCACCGTGGTGAGCGGCAGCTTCGACAGCAGTTCCACGACCTTCCCGAAGAACGTCACGCTGCGGCTGGTCGCCACCAGCTTCTCCGTGACCCAGGGCGGCGTCAAGAGCACCTCCAACGGTGACCTGACCATCGGCATCGCCGAGCCCAGCGCCAGCAACTCGAACCTGTCGCTGAGCTCCGCATCCCTGGGCAATACGGTGGAGAAGTCCGGCGTGTCGCACACGATCACGCTGAAGGACTACACCCACTCCGTGAACGTGACGAGCACGCAGGCGACCGTTTCCATCACGGCGACGGTGGAGTCGAACAACGTCCGGTTCGGCTCCGGCGTCTTCAACTACCAGCTCAGCACGCTGTCGCCGATCGTGATCAGCTCGTCCGGCTACACCTCCGGTGGCCTGAAGGTGGCCGCGAGCCATTCCGGCCTGCAACTGTCGGTCGTGCCGACCAACAATTTCTCCTTGCAGGTGGACACCAACGGTGATGGCGGGTTCGAGTCGACGAGCGGCGTCTCGCGCGCCCAGCTCGAGGCCCTGATCTGAGCCGGCGGCGACTGTGGATGGCGGTGGCCCTGCTCGGCGCGGGGACCACCGCGGCATTCGCCCAGCAGGCGCAGCCGGACTTCTCCTGGGGCGTGAGCGCCGGCGTGCAGTACCGCACCCTCGTGGAGCGGGCCGACGACGGCAGCCGGCTGGTGGAAGAGTCCGGGCCCATGCTGCGCCTGGGCGTGGACGGACAGCGCCGGTTCGCGGGGGGCGGCGCGCTCCAGCTGGAGGCGGGCGTCGCGGGCGGCGTGCTGGACTACGACGGCCAGACCCAGACCGGGGTGCCCCACACCACGGAAACGAGGCACCGCGACCTGGACCTGACTGCGGCGTGGCGACCCTGGGCTCCGGCCCCATGGGGTGAGGCCTGGGTGGTGCTGCGCGGCGCGCAGCAACGCCGGGACATCCGCTCGACCCCCACGGTCGGCGGGCTGCTCGAGACCTCGACGCTGCTCATGCCGGGGGTGCGGTGGTCGCACGAGATCGACGTGGTGACGTGGAAGCTGCGCCCCTCCGTCGAGTACCGCACCAGCGTCTACCACCGTCTGCAGATCGAGTTCGGCGGCGTGTTCGATCCGTCGGACATCGACGGTGGCCACCGCAACGAGGTCGCCGTGGCGCTCGAGGGTTCCTCCGCGCAGTCGCCCTGGAGCTGGTCCCTCGCCTGGACGCATGCCCGGCAATCCGCCAGCGACCGGCAATCCCTGTTCCGTGGCGGCGTGCTGGTCGGCACCGTGCGCCAGCCGCGCATCGAGATCGACGACGTGATGCTGCGCGTGCGCCGAGCGTTCTAGTGGCGCGCGTCCCGCAGGATCCACTCCGCAGCCTTCTCGGCCATCATCAGCACCGGTGAGTTGGTGTTGCCGCTGGTGATGGTCGGCATGGCGCCGGCATCCACCACGCGCAAGCCCGCGATGCCGCGCACCCGCAGCTGCGCGTCCAGCACGGCGTGGGGGTCGTCGTCCGCACCCATGGCCGTGGTTCCCACCGGGTGGAAGATGGTGGTGGCGATGTCGCCCGCCAGCCGGGCGAGGTCTTCGTCGCTCTGGTACTGCGTGCCGGGACGCCATTCCTGCGGCCGGTACTTCGCCAGGGCCGGCTGCGCGGCGATGTGGCGGGTGACGCGCAGCGAATCGGCCGCGACCTTGCGGTCCTCCGGCGTGCTCAGGTAGTTCGGCGCGATCGCGGGCGCATCCTCGAAGCGGTTCGTGCGGATGCGCACCCAGCCCCGGCTGGTGGGGTTCAGGTTGCACACGCTCGCCGTGAAGGCATCGAAGCCATGCAGCGGTTCGCCGAAGGCGTCGAGGCTGAGCGGCTGCACGTGGTATTCGATGTTCGGGTAGGGCTGGTCCGGCGTGCTGCGCGTGAAGGCGCCCAGCTGCGACGGCGCCATGCTCATGGGCCCGCTGCGTTTGAGCGCGTACTCCATGCCGATCTTCAGCTTGCCCCACCAGCTGCTGGCCAGGGTGTTGAGCGTGGCGACGCCCTCGACCTTGAACACGGCGCGGATCTGCAGGTGGTCCTGCAGGTTGCCGCCCACGCCCGGCAGCTCGTGCACCACGGGGATGCCGTGCTGCTGCAGCAGGTCGGCCGGCCCGATGCCGGAGAGCTGCAGGATCTGCGGCGAACCGATGCTTCCGGCGCACAGCAGCGTCTCGCGCGCCGCCTCGACCCGGACCATCTCGGTGCCCGTCCACACTTCGGCGCCGGTGCAGCGGCGCGTGCCGTCGGGCAGCGTCTCGAACAGCAGGCGCGCCACCTGCGCGTGGGTCCACAGCTCGAAGTTCGCGCGGCCGTAACAGGTGGGCCGCAGGAAGGCCTTGGCCGTGTTCCAGCGCCAGCCGTTCTTCTGGTTCACCTGGAAGTAGCCGACGCCTTCGTTGCTGCCGCGGTTGAAGTCCTTGCTGTGCGGGATGCCGGCTTCCTGCGCCGCCTGCGCGAATGCGTCCAGCACGTCCCAGCGCAGGCGCTGCTTCTCCACGCGCCACTCGCCGCCGGCGCCGTGCAGCGCGTCGGCGCCCTTGTAGTAGTCCTCGTGCTTCTTGAAATAGGGCAGGCAGTTGTCCCAGGTCCACGAGGCGTCGCCCACGCGCTGCGCCCAGGCGTCGTAGTCGCGCGCCTGGCCGCGCATGTAGATCATCCCGTTGATGCTGGAGCAGCCGCCCAGTGTCTTGCCGCGCGGATAGCGCAGCTTGCGGCCGTTCAGGCCGGCGTCGGCTTCGGTGTAGTACAGCCAGTCGGTGCGCTCGTTGCCGATGCAGTACAGGTAGCCCACGGGAATGTGGATCCAGTGGTAGTCGTCGCGCCGGCCCGCCTCGATCAGCAGCACGCGCCGGGTCGGGTCCTTGGAAAGGCGATTGGCGAGGAGGCACCCCGCCGTGCCCGCGCCGATGATGATGTAGTCGAAGCTGGTGTCGCTCATGCGCTCTTCTGTCTCCTCGCGCTCATTCTGCGCCGCCGGCCCTCACCCCTGCCCTCTCCCAGGGGGAGAGGGAGAAATTCCCGTTGGCCCCCATGCTCCCTGCTCCCTCGCCCGCTTGCGGGAGAGGGAGCAGGGTGAGGGTGCCCTACTTCGCCGTCGGCATGACGAACTCGGCGCCCTTGCCGATCGACTCGGGCCAGCGCTGCATGATCGACTTCTGCTTGGTGTAGAAGCGCACGCCTTCCTCCCCGTAGGCGTGCATGTCGCCGAACAGGCTCTTCTTCCAGCCGCCGAAGCCATGCCAGGCCATCGGCACCGGGATCGGCACGTTGATGCCCACCATGCCGACCTGCACGCGCCGCGAGAACTCGCGCGCCACGTTGCCGTCGCGCGTGAAGCAGGACACGCCGTTGCCGTACTCGTGCGCGTTGACCAGCTCGGTCGCTTCCTTCAGGTCCTTCACGCGCACGCAGCCGAGCACGGGTCCGAAGATCTCTTCCTTGTAGATCTTCATGTCGGGCTTCACGTTGTCGAACAGCGTGCCACCCAGCCAGAAGCCGGCGTCGCAGCCGGCGCCGGCCATGGCGCCCTGGAACTTGCGGCCATCGACGACCAGCTTGGCGCCTTCGCTTTCACCCTGGGCGATGTAGCCGGTGATGCGCTGGTGCGCCACGCTGCTGACGATCGGGCCCATCTCCGCGTCGAGCTCCTCGCCGTTCTTCACCTTCAGCGCCTGCGTGCGCTCGGCCAGCTTGGCCATCACCAGGTCGGCCGCTTCGCCCACCAGGATGCCCACCGAGATCGCCATGCAGCGCTCGCCGGCGGAGCCGAAGGCCGAGCCGATCAGCGCATCGACCGCCTGGTCCATGTCGGCGTCGGGCATCACCACCATGTGGTTCTTGGCGCCGCCCAGGGCCTGCACGCGCTTGCCGTGCTTCGCGCCCGTTTCGTAGATCTTCTGCGCGATCGGCGTGGAGCCGACGAAGGAAATCGCCTTGACGTCGGGGTGTTCCAGGAGCGCGTCCACCGCGTCCTTGTCGCCCTGCACGACGTTGAACACGCCGTCCGGCAGTCCCGCTTCCTTGAGCAGTTCGGCCATGCGGATCGACGGCGTCGGGTCCAGCGGGCTGGGCTTGAGGATGAAGCAGTTGCCGGCGGCGATGGCCACCGGATACATCCACATCGGCACCATCACCGGGAAGTTGAAGGGCGTGACGCCCGCCACGACGCCCAGGGGCTGGCGCAGCGTCCAGTTGTCGATGCCGGTGGAGACCTGGTCGGTGTAGTCGCCCTTGAGCAGCTGCGGGATGCCGCAAGAGAACTCGACGATGTCGATGCCGCGCGTGACCTCGCCCTGCGCGTCGGTGAACACCTTGCCGTGTTCGGCGGTGATCATGTGCGCCAGTTCGTCGCGGTGCCGGTTCAGCAGTTCGAGGAACTTGAACATCACGCGCGCCCGCCGGATCGGCGGCGTGTCGGCCCAGGCCGGGAAGGCGGCCTGCGCGGCGGCCACGGCCTGCGCGACCTCGCCCGAGTTGGCCAGCGCGACGCGGCCGCTCACCTGGCCCGTGGCGGGGTTGAAGACATCGGCGCGGCGGCCGCTCTGGCCGGGGACCAGCTTGCCGTTGATCCAGTGTTCGATCGATGCCAGCGTGGCGGCGGGGCGGGACTTGTCGGGTGCGTTCATGGTGGCTTCCTGCGGGGATGGGCCAGTCTAGGCCTGCGCGGGCCGTTTGGAAATACGGCGGCGCTGACCAGATTGTTTGAGAAAATGAACAATCGAACCATGGCCACGAGTCCCACCCCTGCCTTCGCCGACCTGCACCTGCTGACCGTGCTGGCGGAAACGCGCAGCTACACGCAGGCCGCGCGCCGGCTGGGCATTTCCAAGGCGTCGGTCAGCGGCCGCATCGCGGAACTGGAGCGCAGCGCCGGCGTGCCGCTGGTGCGGCGCACGACCCGCTCGGTGGGACTGACGCAGGCCGGCCAGCAACTCGTGGAAGAAACGCGCGCCTCCTTCGAGCGCATCGCGCAGAGCTTTGCCGGCATCCGCGACCTGGCCGGCTCGCCGCGTGGCGTCCTGCGCGTGACGGCACCCGTGGCGCTGGGCCGGCAGTACGTCGCGCCCTCGCTGCCGGCCTTCCTGCTGAAGTACCCGGAGATCCGGCTGGAGCTGGACCTTGGCGATCGCCTGGCCAACCTGCCGCAGGAAGGGTTCGATCTCGCGATCCGCCACACGCAGGCGCCGCCGGAGACCCACGTCGCCTGGCAGCTGTGCCCCTCGCGTTCGCTGCTGGTGGCGAGCGCGGACTACCTGCGGCGCCGGGGCCGCCCCGCGCACCCGTCGGAACTGGCGCAGCACGCCTGCCTGCTGTACCTGCGCGACACCGCCGGGCAGAGCTGGTCCTTCGAGCGCGGCACGGGCCGCAAGGCGGAACGCGCCGTGGTGGCGGTCGATGGCCCCCTGCGAGCCAACAACAGCGAGGTGCTGCGCGAGGCGGTGCTGGGTGGCCTGGGCATCGGCCTGCTGCCGGATTTCAGCGCCGCTTCGCATCTCGGCCCGCGCCAGCTGGTGCCGGTGCTGCCGGAGTGGCGGCCGCTGGGCTTCTTCGGCGACGGCATCTACGCGATCCGTCCCTGGGCGCCGCAGGTGCCGCGCGCGGTGCAATGCTTCGTGGACCACCTGCGCGAAGTGTTCGCCGGCGGGTTCGCTACTTCATAGGCGGGGGCGTCGTAGGCTGGGGTGAGCGCGCGCAGCGCCGAAGCCCAGCGCGCGCGCCCGCAAAGCCAGCGCCTCGCGCATCGCTGGGGTGCCGCTTCGCTCGCACCGCCAGCCTACGGCCGCGCAAGCCTCCTGTTCGACTTCCCCTTCACCGCCATCCCGGCGGCACCGCCACCGGCATCGACAACAGGATCTGCGCCATCCCCTTGCCCAGCGGATCGTTGCGCAGCGATGCCATGCCGCCGCCGTCGAGCGCATCGGTGCACAGGAAGTTCATCGCGTGGACGCCGGGCACGTCGTAGCGCGTGACGTCGCCCTGCACGAGGTGGCCCAGCCACTCCTTCACGAGCTCCGGCGTCAGCTGGCCGCGCAGCCACGGCAGCCACTCGGGCCGGCGCGCGATCACGCCGATGTTGGAGTGGTTGCCCTTGTCGCCGCTGCGTGCCCAGGCGAGCTGCACCAGAGGAACCTGCGGCCAGTCCTCGCGCGACAGCTCCGCATCGACGGCACCGGTCGCGTCGGGTGGGGGCACCGGTGCCTGGCCATGGGGCACGGCCACCGCGTGCGCTTCATCGGCCAAGTGCACCTGCGGCTGCAACCGTCCCTTGTCGACCAGGAACGCGAATTGCCGGATGCAGGGCGACGGACTGGGCCGCCCGCCCGCGCCCGTCGTGCCCGGCGACCAGCTGGTGCCGGCCGGCGCGATTTCGCGCGCGAACAGCTCCAGTGCCTCCTTCTGTGGATGCATCACGGCCACCTGCAGCACGGCTTCGCGCACGTCCTGCGTGCGCGCGTGCGGCCCGTAGTACGCCAGCTCCGCGCCCAGCACCTCGACGTGCGTGCGGGTGTAGGGCAGCCAGCGCCGCTGCGCGAACAGCTCGCGCGTGCGCGCCAGGATCGCCTCGCCCGTGCGCTGGGCCTTGCGCGCCGCATCGAGGCCGACGATGGTGAGCTGCGCGGTGCAGCGGAAGCCGTCCATGTAGGTGGCCGACACCTTGTACGCCGGCCCGGGCGCCAGTCCGCGCGCTCCGGTGACGCGCACGCGGTGCTGGCCCAGCTGCTCCAGCCGCACCTGCGTGAAGTCGCACGTCACGTCCGGCAGCAGGTAGCGGCGCGGATCGCCGATCTCGTACAGCATCTGCTCGGCGACGACCGCCGTGGTGACCAGTCCGCCGGTGCCGTTCGGCTTGCCGACCACGAAGCTGCCATCGGCCTGGCACTCGATCACCGGATAGCCGATGTGCGGCCAGTCCGGCACGGACTCCCAGTCGGTGTGCAGGCCGCCCGTGGCCTGCGCGCCGCACTCGATCACGTGGCCGGCCAGGCTGCCCTGGGCCAGCCGGTCGTAGTCGTCGGCACGCCAGTCGAAGGCGTGCATCAGGGCGCCCAGCGTCACCGCGCTGTCCACGCAACGGCCGGTGATGACGACCTGCGCACCGGCATCCAGCGCGGCCCGGATCGGCAGGGCGCCCAAGTAGGCGTTCGCGGCCAGCAGGCGTTCGGGCACCGGCGCGCCGGTCTGCATCTCGCGCACGCCCTGTTCCCGCAACTGCGGCACCAGCGGCAGCACGTCGTCGCCGGTGACCACCGCGATCTTCAGCGGCAGGCCCTGGTCCGCCGCGACGGCGGCCAGCGCCTGCGCGCAGGCCTGCGGATTGACGCCGCCGGCGTTGCTGATCACGCGGATGCCCTTCTTCGCGACGTCGCGCAGGATCGCCTTCATCGTCACATCCACGAAGTCGGTGGCATAGCCCAGGTCCGGCTTCTTCGCCCGGGCCGCGGCCAGGATCGACATCGTGAGTTCGGCCAGGTAGTCGAACACCAGGAAGTCCACGTTGCCCTGCGCCACCAGCTGCGGCGCGCCCACGCTGCTGTCGCCCCAGAAGGCGGAGGCGCCGCCGATGCGCA
The DNA here is from genome assembly GCF_056400765.1 of Ramlibacter sp. P4_H7. Classification (NCBI taxonomy): domain Bacteria; kingdom Pseudomonadati; phylum Pseudomonadota; class Betaproteobacteria; order Burkholderiales; family Comamonadaceae; genus Ramlibacter; species Ramlibacter sp. P4_H7. Next base: position 49,956 of record NZ_JBFUKP010000024.1, on the reverse strand, counting down.
CGGTCTTGTCCATGGCTAGCGGCCTTTCCAATCGGGCTTGCGTTTCTGCTGGAAGGCGGCCTGGCCCTCCCGGGCGTCCTCGGTCAGCGCGAACAGCGCGATCTGGCTTTCGGTGAAGGCCATGGACTCCTCGAAGGCCATGGTCTCGATGCTCTTCATGGTGTAGACACCGCGGCGGATTGCGGCCGGCGACTTGTCGAGGATGCGGTTGAGCAGCCACTCCAGCTTCGCGTCGACATCGTCCGCCACGTGGTTCACCAACCCCATGGCCAGCGCCTCCTCGCTGGTGACGGGCTCGCCGGTGATGCACAGCTCGGCCAGCTGCCGGCGCGGGACGAGGCGCTGCAGGACCGTGAGCACCTGCGCCGGGAACACGCCCACCTTCACTTCCGGCAGGCCGAACACCGCGTGCCGCGCTGCCACCGCCAGGTCGCACATGGCCAGCAAGCCCATGCCGCCGGCCATGCAGGCGCCGTTCACCCGCGCCACCAGCGGGAGGTGGCTGGCCCGCGCCCGCCGCAGCAGCCGGGCGAAGTGGCCGGTGGGATCGGAATAGTCGCTGGTGAAGGCCTGGGCGTTCTGCAGGTCGGCGCCGGCGCAGAAGGCCTTGTCGCCGGCGCCCGTCACCACGATCGCGCGGACGGCGCGGTCGGCCTGCGCCGCATCGATCGCCTCGCCCATCGCGGCCAGCACGCCATGGCTCATCGCATTGCGCCGCTCTTCGCGCTGGATGGTCAGCCACAGCACGGCGCCGCGGCGCTCCACGCCCAGTTCCCCAGGGTTCGTCGTCATGGCCGAGTCTCCTTCCGTCGTGGTTATACCCGGCGCGCCGCCCCGGCCCCTTCTCCTACACGACAGCGTCAGGCTCTGCCGTTACGATGGGCGCTCCCCGACCATGACCGACGCCACGCCCCGCTTCGAACAGGCGCCAGCGCCGCAGGGTCCCACCGTCCGCCTACTCGGCGAGTGGACGGCTGCCCAGTTCGGCCGTCCCGGCGTGGCCCGCGGCCTGCGCCGCTCGCTGCCTGCGCCGGCGGCGAGCCAGGCCTGGGAGCTGCGCCAGGCCGGGCAACTGGACCACGTGGGAGCCCAGCTGCTGTGGGACCACTGGGACCAGCGCTGGCCGGACCGGCTCGAACTGCTGCCGTCGCAGCGCGCCATCCTCGAGCGGGTGGCCCAGTTCACCTGCCGGCCGCCGCCCTCGCCGCGCCTCGGCTGGTACGACCTGTTCCTGGCGTTCGGCGGCAAGCTGCTCGCCGCCCTGGAGCATGGCCGCAGCTTCGTCACGCTCATTGGCCAGCTCACGCTGGACCTGCGCGAACTGGTGCGGGCGCCGCACCGGGCGCCGTGGCGCGACTTCACGGGACACCTGTACCGCATCGGCGCGACGGCGCTGCCGATCACCGCGCTGGTGGGCGGGCTGATCGGCGTGGTGTTGGCCTACCTCACCTCGCAGCAGCTGCGGCAGTTCGGTGCGGACGCCTACATCGTCGACATCCTGGGCATCGCACTGGTCCGCGAGCTCGGGCCGATGCTCGCCGCCATCCTGATCGCCGGCCGCTCCGGCTCGGCGATCACGGCGCAGATCGGGGTGATGCGGGTGACCGACGAACTGGACGCCATGCGCGTGATGGGCATCTCGCACACCTACCGGCTGGTCATGCCGCGGGCCATGGCGCTGTCGATCGCCATGCCGCTGATCAGCGGCTGGACCACCATCGCCGGCCTGATCGGCGGCATGGTGGCGGCCGACCTGTCGCTGGGCATCAGCCCCATCTTCTTCGTCAAGGCGCTGCCGGCGGCGGTGAGCCTGCCCAACCTGATCCTGGGCATGTCGAAATCCGTGGTCTTCGGCATCATGATCGCCCTGATCGGCTGCCACTTCGGCCTGCGGGTGCAGCCCAACACCGAGAGCCTGGGCCAGGGCACCACGGCCTCCGTCGTGACGGCGATCACGATGGTGATCCTGGTGGATGCGCTGTTCGCCATCCTCTTCAGCAGCGTGGGGATCTGATGTCCGACACCGACGACGACACCGACACCGCAACGGACGACGAGGTTGAACTGCCCCCGTTTCCGGCCGACGGCCCGGTGGTGGAGATCCGCAAGCTCTGGTCCGCGTTCGACCAGCCGGACCGGCGGGTGGTGGTGCACAAGGACCTGGACCTCACGGTCAACCGTGGCGAGGTGCTGTCCATCGTCGGGGGGTCGGGCTCCGGCAAGACCGTGCTGCTGCGGCAGATCCTCGGCCTGGAGCAACCCGCCGCCGGCGAGGTGCGCATCATGGGCCAGCCCGTGCAGGCCTTTGCGCGGCGCGGCGCTTCCAGCCGAATCGGCATGCTGTTCCAGCACGGCGCGCTGTTCTCGGCCTTCAGCGTGCTGGAGAACGTCGCCTTCCCCCTGCGCGAGCTCAAGACCCTGCCGCGACGCATGATCGAGGAGGCGGCGATGGTCAAGCTGCAGATGGTGGGCCTGAAGCCCGCCGACGGAAAGAAGATGCCGTCGGAGCTGTCCGGCGGCATGATCAAGCGGGCAGCGCTGGCGCGGGCGCTGATCATGGATCCGCCCCTGCTGCTGCTGGACGAGCCGACCGCCGGGCTGGACCCGGACAGCTCGGACGGCTTCGTCGCCCTGCTGCGCTCGCTGCACCGCGACCTGGCGCTGACGGTGATCATGGTCACGCACGACCTGGACACCCTGTTCGAACTGTCCACGCGCATCGCGGTGCTGGCCGACCAGCGCGTCATCGTCAACGGCCCGCCGCGCGAAGTGATCGCCTACCGCCATCCCTTCGTCGAGGCCTTCTTCCTGGGCGAGCGCGGGCAGCGTGCGATGGAATTGCTGCGCGAATACCCGTTCGCCATCTGAAGGCGCTTCCGGAAAGTCCGCCGGCCGCGGGCTTTCCAGAGTCGCCGAACCGCTCCGGGGAGACTGGCCCTGCCGGTCCACCCGTCGCCTCGACCCGGCGGAAATGGCCGGGGGCGAACTCTTCGAGCGACCGGAAAGGTAAAAACACGCCATGGAAAACAAGGCCCACGCTCTCGCTGCCGGCATCTTCGTCGCGGTGCTCACCGCACTGGTGCTCGGCCTGGCTGCCTGGCTGACGCGCGACACCGGCGTCCGCGATCCCTACGAGATCTCCACCAAGGAGACCGTCACCGGCCTGCAGGAACAGGCGCCGGTGCGCTTCCGCGGGGTCGACGTCGGCAAGGTCAAGCGCATCGGCTTCGACCCCAAGCAGGTCGGCAACGTGCTGGTGCGGCTGGAGATCGACCGCGACACGCCGCTGACCAAGGAGACCTTCGCCACGCTGAGCTACCAGGGCGTCACCGGCCTGGCTTTCGTCCAGCTGGCCGACGAGGGCAAGCCGGCGCCCCGGCTGGAGCCCAACGACGAGGTGCCGCCGCGCATCCCGCTGCACCCGGGCCTGCTGTCGCGGCTGGAGGAGCGGGGGGAAGTGATCCTGGACCGGGTGGACGAAGTGGCGCAGCGCGTGAACACGCTCCTGGGCGACTCCAACCAGAAGCGCATTGCGACGGCGCTGGAGACCATCAGCCAGGCCGCGAGCAACACCAACCTGCTGGTGACGCACACCGACAGCACGATCCGCCAGCGGCTGGACCCGGCGCTCGCCGAGGCGACCGCCACGCTCAAGGGCGCGCAGAAGGCAGTCGACCAGGTCGGTGCCGCCGCGACGCAATTCGGCCAGACCGCGCAGCGCCTCAATGCCCCGGGCGGGCCGATGGAGCGCATTTCGGAGGGCACCGATAACCTGGCACAGGCCGCCGCCAGCTTCAGCGCCGGCACGCTGCCGCGCATCAACCGGGCGACCGACGAAACCATGCGAACCGTGCGCACGCTCAACCGCGCGGTGAACGAACTCACCGAGAATCCGCAGATGCTGATCTATGGTGATGGCGCCGCGCAGCCGGGTCCGGGCGAACCGGGCTTCCGCGCACCGGGAGCGAACCGATGACCCGCGCGCTGCCTGCACTGTGCGTGCTGCTGCTGCTGCTGGCGGGCTGCAAGGCGCTGCCCGACAAGCCGGTGCGCCCGACCCTGTACGACTTCGGCCCGGTCGCCCCCACGGCGGCGGTCGCCGCGGCTCCGACCTCGCCGGCGCGCAGCGCGCTGGTGCTGCCGGAAGTGGAGGTGAGCGGCATCCTGGAGACACCCGCGCTGCTGTACCGCCTCGGCTATGACGACCCGCACCAGCTGCGGCCGTATGCCTTCGCGCGCTGGAGCGGGCCGCCCGGCGAGCTGGTGCGCCAGCGCCTGCGCGACGTGCTCGGACGCGAGCGGGCGGTGCTCGATCCCGCGGCCGGCGCGGCCATCGCGCGGCGCGGCACGCCGCCCCCGGTGCTGCGGGTGGAGCTGGAGGAATTCAGCCAGCTGTTCGACGCGCCGAACGACAGCAAGGGCGTGCTGCGCCTGCGCTGCACCCTGCTGGAGAACACCGCCGGCGGCGAGCGGCTGGTGGCGCAGCGCAGCTTCGAAGTGCAGCGGCCGGCTCCCAGCGCCGACGCGACCGGGGGCGTGCGCGCGCTGACCGCCGCCACCGAGGCAGCGGCCCAGGACATCGCGCGCTGGCTCCAGCAGCATTGAACGCATGGCCGACACCACGCTGGAAGAACAGGTCCGCGCCGCCGGGCTGGAGGTGACCGGTTGCTGCGAGCACCTCGCGCAATGGGAGGGGCTGCTGGAGCACAGCCCGGTGCTACAGGACTTCACCCCGCAGGAGGTGGACGCGCTGGGCGCGCTCATGCTGCACGTGCGCGCGAAGCCGGGCCAGATGCTGATTCGCGAAGGCGACATCGACGACTGGATGATGCTGCTGCTGCGCGGCACGGTCGACGTGGGCAAGCGCATCGGCCCGGAAGCGAACCACCAGGAGCGCGGCGACAACACGCGGCTGGCGGTGGTGCGGCCCGGGGCCGTCCTGGGCGAGATGTCCATGTTCGACGGCGAACCGCGCTACGCGAGCTGCTGGGCGCTGTCCGAAGTGGAGGCGGCGGTGCTGGACCGCGCCGCGGTGGCGCGGCTGATCAAGGCGCGTCCCGACATCGGTGCCAAACTGCTGGTCAAGCTCACGCAGCTGCTGTCCCAGCGCCTGCGCAACACCAGCGCGCAACTGGTGAAGCTGCTGCGCCAGCACGTCGCCTGAGACCCCCCACGACCCACGAGAGGAGCCGCCATGTTCCAAGCCCTGGTGCTGGAGAAGGACCCCGAGTTCCGCGCCGAGGTGCGCGCGGTGGACGACAGCTTCCTGCCGGACGGCGACGTGACGGTCGCCGTCGACTATTCGACGCTGAACTTCAAGGACGGACTGGCGATCACCAACCGCTCGCCGGTCGTGCGCAGCTGGCCCATGGTGGCCGGCATCGACGGCTCGGGCACGGTGCTGGAGAGCAGCGCGCCGAATTGGAAGCCGGGCGATGCCTTCGTGCTCAACGGCTTCGGCGTCGGCGAGACCCACAAGGGCTGCCTGGCCGGCAAGGCGCGGCTGAAGTCGCAATGGCTGGTGCGGCGGCCCACCGCCTTCAGTGCGCGCCAGGCGATGGCGATCGGCACGGCCGGCTACACGGCCATGCTGTGCGTGCTGGCGCTGGAGCGCCATGGCGTGAAGGCGGGCGATGGCGAGGTGCTGGTCACCGGCGCCACCGGCGGTGTCGGCTCGGTGGCGATCGCCTTGCTGGCGAAGCTGGGCCACAAGGTGGTGGCGGCGACCGGCAAGGCCGCGGAGGCCGGCTACCTGCAGAAGCTGGGCGCCGCGGCGGTGATCGATCGCGCGGAACTGTCGGCGCCGGGCAAGCCGCTGCAGAAGGAACGCTGGAGCGCGGTGGTCGACGCAGTGGGCAGCCACACGCTGGCCAACGCCTGCGCGCAGGTGCGCTACGGCGGCGCGGTGGCTGCCTGCGGACTGGCCCAGGGCATGGACTTCCCGGCCAGCGTCGCGCCCTTCATCCTGCGCAGCATCGCGCTGCTGGGCGTGGACAGCGTGATGGCGCCCATGGCCTTGCGCGAACAGGCGTGGTCGCGCCTCGCCCGCGATCTCGATCCGGGGCTGCTGGACACCATCACGACCGAGATCCCGCTGGCCGGCGCCATCGAGGCCGCGCAGAAGTTGATGGCCGGCCAGGTGCGCGGCCGGATCGTCGTCAAGACGAGCACGTAGGTTGGCGGTGCGCTCGGAGGCGAGCACGTAGGCTGGCGGTGAGCCCGAGGGCGAACCCCACGCTCGGGTCGCATCGCTGGGGTTCGGCTGCGCGCTCACCCCAGCCTACAACTGCCCACCCCAGCCTTCGGAACTACAAGGACAGCCGATACTGCCGCACGGCTTCGACCGTGGTGCAGAGCAGCCCGTGGCGCTCGGCAAACCGGGCGACCTCGTCGCCGCGCGCCATGCTGCCGTCCGGGTTCATCAGCTCGCACAGCACGCCGGCGGGCCGGCAGCCGGCGAGCTGCGCGAGGTCGACGGCCGCCTCGGTGTGGCCCTGGCGCTCCAGCACGCCGCCCTCGCGCGCCACCAGCGGAAACACGTGGCCCGGGCTGACGATCTCGCTGCGTTCCAGCGTCGAGCGCAAGGCGCACTGGATGGTCTGCACGCGGTCGGCGGCGGACACGCCGGTGCTCACGCCGAAGGCGGCCTCGATCGACTGCGTGAAGGCCGTCGCATAGCGCGAGCGGTTGCGCTCCACCATGGGCCGCAGCTTCAGCGCGCTGGCCTGGTCCGGGCGGATGCACAGGCAGACGATGCCGCTGCCTTCCCGGATCAGCAGCGCCATGGTGGCCGGCGTGATGCGGTCGGCCGCGACGATCAGGTCCGCTTCGTTTTCGCGGTCCGCATCGTCGAGCACCAGCACGGGTTCGCCGGCGGCGATGCGCGCGAGGATGGCGGGGAGGGGGCTCAGCGCGATCGCGCCGGCATCGGAGAGGGCGGCTGGGGTCATGAAACGCTCCTGTTGGTGAACAAAAACGCTCCAAGGCGAAAAGACAGCGCACGCCGGCCTTTGCGGACAGGCACGCGCGCACGCGCCACGCGAGGCGGCGCGCATCTTCTTTCATCCGGACTCAGCAGGTTGGCACCTGCAACACCGTCGGCCCCAGCATCGGACTGGGTCTGCTGACCCCGCGGCCTGGCGGCTGCGGGCGCTCGCGGGCTCGCCACTCGCGTGGCCTACCGCCGGTGGGGAATCGCACCCCGCCCTGAAGACCCTGCCATCCTAGACAAGCTCCGATCCCCCTGCAGTCGCCGCGGTGTCAGGCCGGAGGAACTTTGGTGTCGCTTTGCCGGCTGCACCTATAGTGGCGGCACCGATGGAGCCTCGACCGCAACCCGCAGCGCGCCGCAGCGCGCGCCGCAACCTGCTCGCGCGCCACGCGAGCGTGGCGCAGCGCCGCGTCGAACGGCTCGACGCCACCACGCGCGCGCTGCTGTGGTCGGGCACGGCGGGCCTGCTGTTCGTGGTGCTGAACTCCATCATGCGCGCCGTGTCGCTGACGCTGGACGTCTTCGAGACGCAGTTCCTGCGCTACCTGATGGGGCTGGCGGTGATGCTGCCGCTGATGGCGCGCAGCGGCCTGGCCCACTACCGACCGAAGAACATCGCCGGCCAGTTCACCCGCGGCGGCGTGCACACGCTGGGGCTGTGCCTGTGGTTCACCGCGCTGCCGCACATCACGATCGCCGACGTCACGGCCATCGGCTTCACCGGCCCGATCTTCATCATGCTGGGCGCGGTGCTGCTGTTCAAGGAGCCGATGCGCTGGGAGCGCTGGGTCGCGGCCGCGATCGGCTTCGGCGGCGTGCTGATCGTGGTGGCGCCCAAGCTCACGGGCGGCGGCGGCCTCTACAACCTGGTGATGCTGGCCTCCTCGCCGGTGTTCGCCGCCTCCTTCCTGATCACCAAGGCGCTCACGCGCTACGAACGGCCGGAGGTGATCGTCGCGTGGCAGTCGATCACCGTCACGCTGTTGAGCCTGCCGCTCGCGCTGTGGCACTGGCAGAACCCGACGCCGACGCAGTGGCTGCTGTCGCTGCTGTGCGGGCTGCTGGGCAGCACCGCGCACTACTGCCTCACGCGCTCCTATGCCACCGCGGACATCTCCGCCACCCAGTCGGTCAAGTTCCTGGACCTGGTGTGGGCCACGCTGATCGGCTGGCTGTGGTTCGGCGACGCGCCCAGCCGCTCGACGCTGGTGGGCGGGGTGGTCATCGCCGCCTCCACGGTGTGGATCGCGCGGCGCGAGGGGCGGGGACCACGGAGCTAGTTTCGCGGCCAACCGCGCTGTGGCGTGGTTCGTAGGCTGGTGGTGAGCCCGAAGGCGAACCCCAGCGATCCACCCGCATCGCTGGGGTTCGCGCTTCGCGGCTCACCGCCAGCCTACAAGCTGCGCCGACCTACGAGACCGCGTTGGCGATGCCGGCCGACACGTGCCCGGACGGCACGTGCAACGCCGCATGCGCGACGTGCCGCGTCTGGTCGTCGAAGAAGAAGTCCGGCTCGAACTCGCGCAGGAACTCGCCCTTGGGCAGGCCGCCCAGGAACATCGCCTCGTCGACGTTGATCTTCCAGTCCATCAGCGTGCGGATCGCTCGCTCGTGCGCCGGCGCGCTGCGTGCCGTGACCAGCGCCGTGCGGATGCGCATCTGCGGCGTGGCGGCCTGCTGCAGGCGGTGCAGCGCGGTCAGCAGCGGCTTGAACGGGCCGCCGGGCAGCGGCTGCGTGGCCTTGCTCGACTCGTGCTCCTGGAACGCCTCCAGCCCGCGCGCCTGGAAGACCTGCTCGGCCTCGTCGGAGAACAGCACCGCATCGCCGTCGAACGCGATGCGCACTTCGCCGGGATAGCTGGCGCTGGCCAGCACCGACTCGGTCAGCACCCGCGCCGCGGGAAAGCCGGCGGCCAGCGCGCCGCGCACGTCGTCGGCATTGGCCGAGAGGAACAGCGTGGCCTTGAGCGGGCGCAGGTAGCCGAAGGGCGAGCGGCCCTGGGTGAACACGCCGCGCTGCAGGTGGATGCCGTTGGCCTTGGCCGAGCGAAACACGCGCATGCCCGACACCGGGTCGTTGCGCGACAGCACGACCACCTCGACGCGCTGCACCGCCCCGTCGTTGAAGGCCAGCAGCTTCTTGACCAGCGAGAAGGCGATGCCCGGCTTGGCCGGCTGGTCCAGCCGCTGCAGCTGCAGCCGCATGTAGCCGGCGGCATCGCCGCTTTCGAAGACGCGGTTCTCTTCCTCGAAATCGAACAGGGCGCGCGAGGAGATCGCCACCACCAGCTTGTCGTCGAGGGACACCGAGGCCATGGCCTTATCGTACCCACTGGTTGAGCTGGATGATCGGCAGCAGCACCGCCAGCACGATCAGCATCACCACCAGGCCCATGCCCACGATCAGCAGGGGCTCCAGCAGGGTGGCCAGCTGCAGCGCGCGCCGCTGCACCTCCGCGGAGAGCTGCTTGGCCGCCCGCTGCAGCATGGCCGGCAGCTGGCCGGTCTGCTCGCCCAGCCGCGCGAACATGGCCAGCAGCCCGGGAAAGCGCTTCTTCTGCGCCAGCGCGGAGGCCAGCGGTGCACCCTCGCGCACCAGCACCAGCGCGTCGAGCGCATCGGCGCGCATGGCGCGGTTGCCCAGGGTCTCGGCCGCCGCCTGCAGCGCCTTCAGGATCGGCACGCCGGCGCCCGCCAGCATGGCGAGCGTGCCGGCGAAGCGCGCCGCGTTGTAGCCGCGCGAGAGCTTGCCCACCAGCGGCAGCGTCAGCCAGCTCGCGTCGAACCGTTCGCGGAACGCCGGGTTGCGCAGCGCGAGCCGAAGCAGCACGAAGGCCGCCGCCAGCACCGCGAGCAGCGCGATGCCCCAGCTGCGCACGAACGCGCTGGCCGCCAGCATGATCACCGTCAGCAGCGGCAGCGCGCGCTTGCTGCCCGCGAACACGTTGGCCACCTGCGGCACCACATAGGTCATCAGCAGCAGCACGATCACGACCGCCGCCACCGTGACGATGGCCGGGTAGAGCGTGGCGGCCAGCAGCTTGGCGTTGAGCGCCTGCCGCTCCTCCAGGTCGTCGGCCAGCCGCTCCAGCACGAGGCCCAGGTGGCCGCTCTGCTCGCCGGCGCTCACCACGGCCACGTAGATGTCGGAGAACTCCCCCGGGAAGCGCGCCAGCGCCTTGCCGAACGAGGAACCCGCGTTGACCTCGGCGCGCAGCGCCGCGATGAGGTGGTTCTGCTGTTCGGTGTCGGCCTCGTCGGCCAGGGCGGTCAGCGCCCGCTCCAGCGTGAGGCCGGATCCGACCAGCCCGGCCAGTTGCCGGGTCCACACCGACAGTGCCGTGCTGCCGAACACCGCGCGGCGGAACAGCGGGCGGGATCCGGAGCCGCCCGCGCCGGCCTCGCCGGAAGCGACCGGCCGCACGTCCAGCGGCACCAGCAGGCGGCCGCGCAGCAGGCCGCGGGCCGCCTTCGCCGTATCGGCCTCGATCACTCCCTTCTGGGTGGTGCCCCGCGCGTCCAGCGCCTCGAATGCGTATGCCGGCATGGGGGGATCATACGGGGGCAGTGCGGCCACGCCACCCGCGCCGCGCTAGCATGGACGCATGAGCGCGTCCCTCCCGACCTCCCTGCCGGGCTGCGTGCTGCGCGCCTGGCGCGCGCAGGACAAGGCCGACCTGGTGCGGCTCGCCAACAACCGGCGCGTGTGGCGCAACATGACGCACACCTTCCCGCATCCCTACACGGAAGACGACGCGGACCTGTGGCTGCGCATCGCCGCGCACCCGGGCCGCAGCATCCAGCTGGCGATCGCCGTCGACGGACGGCCCGTGGGCGGGATCGGTGCGATCGCGGGCGAGGGCGTCCAGGTGGCCACCGCCCAGTTCGGCTACTGGCTGGGCGAGCCGTTCTGGGGCCGCGGCATCGCCACGGCGGCGGCCACGGCGCTGGCCGCGCGCATCGGCGACGAGGTGCTGTTCGCGCGGCTGGAGGCCCAGGTGTTCGCATGGAACCCGGCGTCGATGCGGGTGCTGGAAAAGGCGGGCTTCACGCGCGAGGCCGTGCTGCGCTGCGCCGCCACCAAGGACGGCCAGCTGATCGACACGGTGCTGCACGCGCGGGTGTTCCCCGGCGCGGCGGGCGATGGCGGACAGCGAGGCGCCACGCCGTGAACGCGGGCAGATCGGGCCCGGTCCGGCGGCCGACCGCCGGCCTGTTGCGCGCGCCGGAAAACTGTCTTCCGGAATCTCCCCCTTGCCCGGCTCCCCAGGCGGCCGGACACTCGCGCGCATGCAGCAACCCACCCTCCGCCGCCGGGGCGTCCTGGCCGCCGCTTCCGCCACCGCCCTGGCCGCGATGACCGGCTGCGCGACGCCGCGGCGTGAACCCCAGGCCCTGTCCGTCATCAGTTTCGGCGGCGGCTTCAACCTGCCGCTGTGGGCCGCGCGGGACCAGGGCTTCTTCGCGCAGCAGGGACTGGCGCCGAACCTGCAGGTGACGCCGGATTCGAAGAACGTGTTCAGCGGCCTGATGGAGGGGCGCTACCACGTCGCCATCACCGCCTTCGACAACATCGTCGCCTACCAGGAAGGACAGGGCGAGCTGAAGTTCGATCCGCCCAGCGACTTCTTCGCCTTCATGGGCTCGGATGACGGCTTCCTCAGCCTGGTGGCCGCGCCCGACGTGAAGAGCGTGGCCCAGCTGCGCGGACGCACGGTCTCGGTGGACGCGATGAGCAACGGCTTTTCCTTCGCGCTGCGCGAGATGCTCGCGCGGGCCGGCGTGGCCGAATCCGAGGTGAAGTGGGCGCGCGCCGGCGGCACCGACCGGCGCTTCGCGGCGCTGATGGAGCGGCAGCACGATGCCACCATGCTGCGCGCGCCCTTCGACCTGCAGGCGCGCAACCGCGGCTTCAACCAGCTGGCGACGGCGCGCGAGGCGATCGGGCCCTACCTGGGCATCGTCGGCGCCGCGCGCCGCAGCTGGGCGAAGCAGCATCCGGACGCCGTGGTGGGCTTCATCCGCGCCTACCGCGACGCGGTGCGCTGGCTGGAGGCGCCCGCCAACCGGCCGGCGGCCCGCGCTCTGCTGGTGAAGAACGTGCCGGGCATGAGCGAACAGATCGCCGAGCAGTCCTGTGCGCTGATGCTCGATCCGCGCACCGGCTTCTTCAGCGACGCGGCCATGGACCCGCAGGGGGTGGCGGCGGTGCTCGCGTTGCGCAGCAAGCTGGGCGAACCGCCGCGCGCGCTCACCGACCCCGACAAGTACGTCGACCGGCGCTACTGGCGCGAAGCCAGCGCGGGCTGAGCGCGGACGCCCAGGGAGGCTCCGATCCCTAGCCCTGCCGCAGCTTGAACCGCTGCAGCTTGCCGGTCTCGGTGCGCGGCAGGCTGGCGACGAACTCGATCTCGCGCGGGTACTTGAACGGCGCGATGGCGGCCTTGACGTGGTCCTGCAGCGACCGGACCATCTCCGGCCCCGCTTCGTGCCCTGGCTTGAGGACGCAGAACGCCTTGACGATCATGCCGCGCTCCTCGTCCGGCTTGCCCACCACGCCGCACTCCGCCACGGCGGGATGCTTCAGCAGCGCATCCTCGACCTCCGGCCCGCCCACGTTGTAGCCGGCCGTGATGATCATGTCGTCGGCGCGCGCCTGGTAGAAGAAGTAGCCGTCGGCGTCCTGCAGGAAGGCGTCGCCCGGGTAGTTCCAGCCGTCCCGGACGTAGTTCGCCTGGCGCGGCTCGTCCAGGTACTTGCAGCCGGTGGGGCCGACCACGGCCAGCTTGCCCACGGTGCCGCGCGGCACTTCGCGGCCGTCGTCGTCCACCACCTTGGCGGTGTAGCCGGGCACCACCTTGCCGACGGCGCCGCGCCGCACGTCCGCGCCCCCCGAGGAGATGAAGATGTGGAACATCTCGGTGGCGCCGATGCCGTCGAGCATCTCGATGCCGGTCGCGTCCTTCCACAGCTGCCGCGTCGCGTCGGGCAGGCCCTCGCCGGCGCTCACGCTGGTGCGCAGCTGGCCGACGCCCAGCTCGCGGGCGAAGGCCGCGGACTGCCGGTAGAACGTCGGCGCGGTGTAGCAGATGGTCGCGCCCACGTCGCGGATCGTGCGCACCATCGATTCCGGCGTGTAGGGGCCGTCCGGGAAGTACACCGAGGCACCGGCCCACATGGGAAACAGCAGCAGCCCGCCCAGGCCGAAGGTGAAGGCCAGCGGCGGACTGCCGATGACGATGTCATCCGGCGTGGCCTTCAGCACGTGGCGCGGCCAGGCCTCGCAGGCCGCCAGCACGTCCCGATGCGAATGCACGGCGGCCTTGGGCCTGCCCGTCGTGCCCGAGGTGAAGGCAAGCAGCGCGATGTCGTCCGCCGCCGTCGGGCAGGCGGTGAAGGGACCGGACTTCTGCGCGGCGCGGGCTTCCAGGCTGTCCGCCGCATCGGGCGCATTGAAGCGCACCACGGTCGTCAGCACCGGTCGCCCGGCGCGCGCCAGCTCCAGCTCCTCGCCCAGCTTCGCGTCGCACAGCGCCAGCGTCGGCTGCGCCTTGTCGATGATGTCGCCCAGCTCGCGGGCGCGCAGCAGCGGCATGGTGGCCACGGCGATGCCGCCCGCCTTGACGACGGCCAGCCACGCGAGCGCCATGCCGATGGAATTGCCGCCGCGCAGCAGCACCCGGTTGCCCGGCACCATGCCGAGGTCTTCCACCAGCAGCCGGGCGATGCGGTCGACCTCCTGCCGCGCCTGGTCGTAGCCGAGGGTGCGCCGCGGGGAGCGGAGCATCGGCCGGTCGCCCCAGCCTTTCTCGCCGGCGCGGTCGAGCAGCTCGGCCACCAGGTTCACCTGCGGCGGCAACTGGAGCTCGGGCAGGTCGTAGTGCAGCGCCGGCCACTGCGAGCGCGGCGGCAGCCGGTCGTGGACGAAGCGGTCGACCTGGGCGGACGCGACGGGTGCTCTCATGCGGCGGCCTCCTGGCGTGGCTGCTGGGCCCGTTCCTTCACCTTGCCCAGCAGCCGGTGCAGGGTGGCGATCTCCTTGTCGCTGAGACCGGCGAAGGCCTCCACGATCCAGTCCTCGTGCTGGCGCGCCATGTCGTGGAACTGCCGCCGGCCCTTGGCCGTGAGGCGCACGCAGTAGGCCCGCCGGTCGCCCTGGACCTCGATGCGCTCCACCAGCCCCTCGGCCACCAGCTGGTCGGTGATGCCGGTGACGTTGCCGCCCGTGACCATCATGCGGCGGGACAGCTCGTTCATCTTCAGGCCGTCGGGGGAGCGCTCCAGCTGCGCCATCAGGTCGAAGCGGGGCAGCGTCGTGTCGAAGCGGTCCCGCAGCAGCGTGCGCACCTGCTTTTCCACCAGCTGGGTGCAGGTCAGCATCCGCAGCCAAAGGCGCAGGGCCTCGGGGTGCTCGCTGTGGGCGCGCGCTTCGATGTCCATGGAGGCTCCTTCGCTGTGGTCTAAATAGTTTAGGCTTGAACGAATTGGCGCGCAATGGCGGTCGGCCCCGGCCCGGTGCCGGTGACGGAGTCGTCCTACAGTGCGACGGTTGACGCCGGACCAGCTGTCGCCAAGAATTTGCAGATGGAACCGCTGCTGCACAAGCTCGAAACGCAACTTGCCGCGCTGCCCGTGCCGGTCGCGCTCGGACTGCCCAAGGGGCGCCGCCTCGGGCCGCCGGACGCCCCGGTGCGGCTGGAGTTCCACGACTGGTCCGGCCTTGCGACGTTCGCCGCCGGCCAGATCGGCAAGATCGCCGAGGACTACGTCGAAAAGCGCGTGCGCATCGAAGGCCGCATGCGTGACGTCATGGCCGCAGCGGCGAACCTGCTGCCGGGCAGCCCGGTCGCCAGCGATACGCGCTGGTGGACGCAGATGCTGCGCCGGGCCCGGTCACTGGCCTCGCACACGCCGCAGCGGGATGCCGCGCAGGTCCGCTTCCACTACGACGTGTCCGACGACTTCTACGCGCTGTGGCTGGACCCGCGGCGGGTCTATTCGTGCGCCTACTACCGGGACGCCAGCCTGTCGCTCGCGCAGGCGCAGGAGGCCAAGCTCGACCACATCTGCCGCAAGCTGATGCTGCGCCCGGGCGAGCGCTTCCTCGACATCGGCGCCGGCTGGGGCGGCCTGCTGCTGTGGGCCGCCGAGAACTATGGCGTCAATGGCACCGGCATCACGCTGTCGCGCAACCAGCATGCGCACGTGAACCGCCTGATCGAAGAGAAGGGCCTGCAGGGCCGGGTGCAGATGCTGCAGCTGGACTACCGCGACCTGCCGGACGACCGGCCCTTCGACAAGATCGCTTCGGTCGGCATGTTCGAGCACGTGGGCCAGGCGAACATGCCGGGGTACTTCGGCAAGATCTACCGCCTGCTGGCGCCCGGCGGGCTGGTGATGAACCACGGCATCACCGCCGGCAGCACCGACTCCAGCCAGCTGGGCCTGGGCATGGGCGACTTCATCGGCAAGTACATCTTCCCCGGCGGCGAACTGCTGCACACGAGCGTCGTGCTGCGCGACATGGCGGCGAGCGGCCTGGAGATGGTGGACACCGAGAACCTGCGTCCGCACTACGCGCGCACGCTGTGGGCGTGGTCGGATGCGCTCGAGCAGCGCCTCGACGAAGCGCGCGTGGTGCTCGAGAAGACCCACGGGGAAGAGGGTGCCGGCACCGTGCTGCGCGCCTATCGCCTCTACCTGGCGGGCTGCGCCATGAGCTTCGAGCGCGGCTGGATCGCGCTGCACCAGTTCCTGGCCACGCGGCCGGACCACGACATGAAGACGGGCACGCTGCACGGTGCGCAGTCGGCCTATCCCTTCACCCGCGGCTACATGTATCGCTGATACTCGCTCGCATGCTCTACAAGTTCAAGTCCAAGGCCGCCGGCGACCTCATCATGCTGGAGCCCAACGGCCGGCGCGTGCTGGAGATCATCGGCAAGGACCCCGCAGCGAAGGGCATCATCCTGCCCGAGGCGATGCCGGCGGCGATCCAGGCGTTGGAGGGGGCCATCGCCCGCGAGGAAGCGGAGCACAAGGCGCTCATCGAGGAAGCCAAGGCGAAGGGCGAGGTCGCGCCGAAGTTCGACGCCGTGTCGCTGCGCCAACGGGCGGTGCCCTTCCTCGACATGCTCAGGCGCTGCAGCGCCGCCGGCAAGGAAATCGTCTGGGGCGTGTGATGCCCGGCGCGCGGCACACGGTCCGCGCGCGCGATGCCTGGTGGATTGACTAGTCCACCTTCGCGCCCGAGGCCTTGACGACGGGGGCCCACTTCTTCATCTCGCGGTCGATCATCTGGGCGAACTGCGCGGGCGTGTTGCCGCTGGGGATCGCGCCCTGCGCCAGCAGCCGCTCCTTCATGGCCGGGGTGGCGAGCGCCTTCGCCGTTTCCTGCTGGATGCGATTGACGATGTCCATGGGCGTGCCGGCCGGCGCGAGCAGGCCGAACCACGAGCTCGCCTCGAAGCCCTTGAGCGAAGGTCCCCCCGCTTCCTCCACGGTGGGGACGTCGGGCAGCGCCGCCGAGCGCGTGGCGCTGGTCACCGCGAGCGCCTTGAGCTTGCCCGACTTGATGTGCGTCATTGCCGAAGGCAGGTTGTCGAACATCACGTCCATGTCGCCGGACATCAGGCTGAACAGCGCCGGGTTGGAGCCCTGGAACGGGAAGTGCGTCATGTAGACGCCGGTCATGGACTTGAACAGCTCGCCGGCGAGGTGGATCGAGGTGCCGTTGCCGCTGGAGGCCATGTTCAGCTTGCCGGGGTTGGCCTTGGCGTACTTGATGAAATCCTGGACGGTGGCGATCTTGCGGGCGGCCGCCTTCTCGGTATTGACCACCATGACGTTCGGAACCCCGGCCACCAGCGTGATCGGCTGGAAGTCCTTCTGCGGGTCGTAGGGCATCTTCGCGTACAGCGACTTGTTGATCGCGTGCGTGCCCACCGTGCCCATGAGCAGCGTGTACCCATCCGGCGCCGCCTTCGACACGAGGTCGGCGCCGATGTTGCCGCCCGCGCCCGGCTTGTTGTCGACCACGAAGGACTGGCCGAGCGACCGGGTCAGTTCCTGCGCCACCGCGCGCGCCAGGATGTCGGTGGTGCCGCCGGCCGCGAAGGGCACGACGATGCGCACGGGCTTGGCCGGCCAGGCGGCCTGCGCGAAGGACGACAGGGGCAGCAGGCCGGCCGCGACGGCGGTGCCGGCGGCCAGCAGGATGCGGCGGTTCGGGGAAACGGGACGGCTCACGGAGGTCTCCTTGGATGTCTTGGTGCGCTGCGCATGATGCCAAGGAAAAAGCCTCCCGAAGGAGGCTTTCCGCTGGCGTGGTCCGAGCTTAATCGACGTAGACGTTGGCCGCCTTGATCAGGGGGCTCCACTTGCCGATTTCAGACTCCACGAATTTCTTGTGCTCCGCCGGGTCGGTGCGCTTGTCGGTCACGACCACGGCCCCCAGGCCTTCCTCGCGCTTGACGAACTCAGGATCCTTCAGCGCGACCTTCAGGGCGTCGTTCAGCTTCTTGAGCACCGGCGCGGGCGTGCCCTTGGGCGCGTACAGGCCGTGGAAGATGGTCACGTTGAAATCCTTGACGCCCGATTCCTGCATCGTCGGCACGTCCTTCAGGGACGCGACGGACAGGCGCTTGGGCGTGGTCACCGCGAACACCTTCACCTTCTTGCCTTCGATGGCGGCGGTGGTGTTGGTGGTCTGGTCGCACATCAGGTCGATCTGGCCGCCCATCAGGTCGGTCATGGCCGGGCCGGTGCCCTTGTACGGCACGGCGGTCATGTCCACGCCCATCGCGTGCTGGAACAGCATGCCGCAGAGGTGCGAGGCCGAGCCGACGCCGGCGTTGCCCAGGTTGATCTTGCCCTTGTTCTGCTGGATCCAGGCGACCATTTCCTTGTAGTTGGCGGCCGGCAGGGTGGGCTTGCCGATGATCGTCATCGGCACGTCGTTGATCAGGCCCAGGTACTCGAAGTCGCTCTCCACCTTGAAGGGGATGTTGCGCACCAGCGTGGGCATGGTCGCCATGCCGATGTGATGCAGCAGCAGCGTGTAGCCGTCGGCGGGGGCCTTGGCCACCTTGTTGGCGCCGATGGAGCCACCCGCGCCGGCTGCGTTGTCGACGATGACGACGGCGCCGCCCAGGGGCTTGCGCAGGGCTTCGGCCAGGTCGCGCGCCACCTTGTCCGTGGGGCCGCCCGCGGCGAAGGGCACGATGATGGTGATGGGCTTGGACGGGTAGGCGGCCTGGGCGCCGGCACCCAGCGCGGCAGCCATCAGCGCGACCGGCACGAGCGACTGGAACAGTTTCTTCATTGGGAACTCCGAGGGGAAAAACCGCGCGATCATAAGGACGCGCCGGCGATGTTGCATCGCCGGAACTACTTAGGCTTTGTCCTTCATCAGGATTCCAGACTTTTGTCGCGCCGCCCCGATGGCCGGCCAACCCGGCCGTGTGTCCCCGCCATGTCTACTTGTAGCTGCGTGCGTCCTCGATGACCTTGCCGTCGTTCGGCAGGCTGCCCGGCTGCACCAGCTGCACGTCGGCGCGCAGCTTGGTGACGTCGCGCACGGCTTCGCCGATGCGGGCGTCGAGCCCCTGCGGCGCCGCGCTGGCTTCCACCTTGAGCGTCATCACGTCGTTGGCCATCTCGCCGCTCACCACCAGCCGCGCCTTGACGATCTCCGGGAAGCGGCGGGTGATGTCCGCGACCTGGCCCGGGTGCACGAACATGCCGCGGATCTTGGTGGTCTGGTCGGCCCGGCCGAGCCAGCCCTTGATGCGCATGTTGGTGCGGCCCGTGGGGTCCTCGCCGGCGAGCACCGCCGACAGGTCGCCGGTGCCGAAGCGGATCAGCGGATAGCCGGGGTTGAGCGTGGTCACCACGACTTCGCCGACTTCCCCGGCGGCCACGACGTCGCCGGTGCCGGGACGGACGATCTCCACGATCACCCCTTCGTCGATCACCATGCCCTGCCGGGCGCTGGTCTCGTAGGCGATCAGGCCGAGGTCCGCGGTCGCGTAGCTCTGGAAGACGTCCATGCCGCGCTCCAGGAACCAGTCGCGCAGGCTGGGCGGGAAGGCTTCGCCGCCCACCATGCCCTTGCGCATGCTGGACAGGTCGCTGCCGGTCTCCTGCGCCTTCTCCACCAGGATGCGCAGGAAGCTGGGCGTGCCGGCATAGGCGGCCGGCCGCAGTTCCGCGATCGCCTGCAGCTGCTGCTCGGTCTGGCCGACGCCGGCCGGGAACACGGTGCAGCCCACCGCGTGCGCGCCGGATTCCATGATGAACGCGCCCGGCGTCATGTGGTAGCTGAAGGCGTTGTGCACGAGGTCGCCGCCGCGGAACCCCGCCGCGTACATCGCGCGCCCCACGCGCCAGTAGTCGCGCGTGCTGCCTTCGGGTTCGTAGATGGGGCCGGGCGAGGCATAGATGCGCGGCATGGCCGGCCCGCGCACCAGCGCGGAGAAGCCGCCGAAGGGGTCGTCGGCGCGCTGCGCCTGCTGCCGCTGCAGCAGTTCGCTCTTGCGCGTCACAGGCAGCTTCGCCAGCGCTTCGCGGGTGGTGACCCGCGCGCAATCGACGCCCGCCAGGATGGCGCCATAGGCGCCGGTGGCCTGCTGTGCGTGGGCCAGCTGCGCCGGCAGTGCGGCCATGAGCTGGGTCTCGCGCTCGGCGGGCGCGCGCGTCTCCAGGCTGTCGTAGAACGGCTTCGTCATCGTCCCGGTCCTCCCCGTCAGGCCAGCCAGCGCTTGCGGCGCTTGTAGCTTTTCACTTCGCGGAAGCTCTTGCGCTTGCCGCCGCCCACGCCCAGGTAGAACTCCTTGACGTCCTCGTTGTTCGCCAGGTCGGCGGCCGGGCCGTCCATGACGATGCGGCCGCTTTCCATGATGTAGCCGTAGTCGGCGTACTGCAGGGCCATGTTGGTGTTCTGTTCCGCCAGCAGGAAGGTGACCCGCTCCTTGGCGTTGAGGTCCTTCACGATCTCGAACACCTCCTCCACGATCTGCGGCGCCAGGCCCATGGAAGGCTCGTCCAGCAGCACGATGCTCGGGTTGGCCATCAGCGCGCGGCCGATCGCGCACATCTGCTGCTCGCCGCCCGAGGTGTAGGCCGCCTGCGAGGTGCGGCGCGTCTTCAGGCGCGGGAAGTAGTTGTAGACCTTCTCCAGGTTGGCCGCGACCTCCGCGCGGTTGCTGCGCGTGTACGAGCCGGTGAGCAGGTTCTCCTCGATCGTGAGGTGCGCGAAGCAGTGCCGGCCTTCCATCACCTGGACCACGCCGCGCTGCACCAGGTCGGCGGGCGTGAGGTTCTCGATGCGTTCGCCGCGCAGTTCGATGGAGCCCTTGGTGACCTCGCCGCGCTCGCCCTTGAGCAGGTTGGACACGGCGCGCAGCGTCGTGGTCTTGCCGGCGCCGTTGCCGCCGAGCAGCGCGACGATCCCGCCTTCGGGCACCTGCAGCGACACGCCCTTGAGCACGAGGATCACGTGGTTGTAGATGACCTCGATGCCGTTGACGTTGAGAACGACAGTCCGCGGCTGCAAGCCTGCCTGCGCAGGTTGGGACGGACTGTCGCTGGCCGGCCTCTGGCCGGCGTCGGCCTTCGTTGTGGATTGCATCTGGATCGTTCCTCGGGGGCTGGGATGGAGGCGCGCGGAGGAGCGCCCCCACCCCAACCCTCCCCCGAAGGGGAGGGAGCAAGGCAGGTCAGGTCAGGACTGGCAGTCCGCAGCCGGGCGCCGCTGCATCTTCTTGTCCGCCAGGTACTTTTCCGAGCCGGTCTTCACCATCGGCTTGATGATCTGCTCGTCGGCCTGGTACCAGTCGCTGGAGAACTTCCACTCCTTGCCATCCCAGGTGTGGATGCGCGCCCAGGTGGAACCCATGTGGTCCTGGCAGGACGTGCTGATCGGGCGCAGCACGCCGGCGAACCCCAGTGCGTCCAGCCGCTTCTGGTCCAGCGCCAGGTTCTCCAGGCCCCAGCGGACCTGCTCGCCCGTCATGACCTTGCCCTTGCCATAGCGCTCCTGCGCGCGGCGCACCGCTTCGACGCCCAGCATCTGGATGATCAGGCCGCGGGTGTACAGCACCGAGCCGACTTCCTCGCGCGGGCCGGTGCCCTGGCCCTTGTCGTGCACGTACTTGAGGATGTCCTGGATCACCTTGGGCTGCTGGCCGGAGGTGTTGAGCGCCAGTGCGTTGTAGCCCTTGGCGCCATCACCCACGTCCTTCACGTCCGGCTCCGCGCCCGACCACCACACGCCGTACATCTTGTCGCGCGGGTAGCCCGTGGCCTGCGCTTCCTTCAGGGCGGTGGAGTTCATCACGCCCCAGCCCCACAGCAGAACGTAGTCGGGACGGTTCTGGCGCACCTGCAGCCAGGCGGCCTTCTGCTCCACGCCGGGCGCCGTCACCGGCACCAGGCTCAGGTTGAAGCCATGCATCTTCGCGCGCTCTTCCAGCAGCGGGATCGGCTCCTTGCCGAAAGGCGAGTCGTGGTACACGAGGGCGATCTTCTTGCCCTTGAGCTTGTCCCAGCCGCCTTCCTTCTTGGCGATGTGCTGCAGGATGATGTCGGCGCCGGTCCAGTAGCTGCCCATCAGCGGGAAGTTCCACTTGAAGGCCATGCCGTCCTGCGCCACCGACAGGCCGTAGCCCAGGGTGATCAGGGGCACCTTGTCGTTCGGCACCTTCTCGGTCAGCGCGAAGGTGATGCCGGTGGCCTGCGGATCGAACAGGGTGACGCCGGGACGGCCCTTCAGGCGCTCGTAGCACTCCACGCCGCGGTCGGTGGCGTAGCCGGTCTCGCATTCCTCGAACGTGATCTTCACGCCGTTGATGCCGCCATCGCGCGCGTTGATCAATTTGATGTAGTCCTGCTTGCCGTTGGCCCACGGCGTGCCGTTGGGCGCGTAGGGGCCGGTGCGATAAGAGAGCAGCGGGAAGAACTGCTCCTTCGCCTGGGCGAACACGCCCGTGGCGGCCACTCCCAACAGGGCGGCGAGTAGTGCGGAACGCAACTTCATTGGATGTCTCCTCTTGGTGAACACAGGGGGCTGGAAAGAATCAGTGCGGGAAGGGCCACAGGCGCAGCTTCTGCTTGCCGGTGGCCCACAGGCGCGCGAGGCCGTGCGGCTCAACGATCAGGAACCAGACGATCAGCGCGCCGAAGATCATCAGTTCGGCGTGCGAGATGCCGGCGGTGGAGATCGTGATGCCGAACAGCGAAGCGAAGGCCGGCAGGAACTGGTTCAGGAAGATCGGCAGCACGACGATGAAGGCGGCGCCGAAGAAGGCGCCCGTGATCGAGCCGAGGCCGCCGATGATCACCATGAACAGCAGGCGGAACGACTGGTCCACCGAGAAGGCGGCAGGCTCCCAGGCGCCCAGGTAGACGAAGGCCCAGAGCGCGCCGGCCACGCCGACGATGAAAGAGCTGACCGCAAAGGCGCTCAGCTTGGCGTACATGGGGCGGATGCCGATCACGGCGGCGGCGACGTCCATGTCGCGGATCGCCATCCACTCGCGGCCGATCGCGCTGCGCACCAGGTTCTTCGCCAGCAAGGCCATCACCACCAGGATCGCGAGGCAAAACCAGTACTTGCTGGTGGCGCTTTCGATCGGCAGGCCGAACACCTGCAGGGCGTTGACCGACACCGAGCCCGAGGGCGAGTCGTTCACCAGCCACTTGATGCGCAGGAACGCCCAGTCGGAGAAGAACTGCGCGGCCAGCGTCGCGACCGCGAGATAGAGGCCTTTCACGCGCAGGCTGGGCAGGCCGAACAGGATGCCGAACAGGGTCGCGCACAGGCCGCCCAGCAGGATGGCCGGAACCAGCGGCATGCCGGGGATGCGCACGAAGAAGTTGTAGGCCCCGTAGGCGCCCACCGCCATGAAGGCACCGGAGCCGAGCGAGATCTGCCCGCAGTAGCCGACGAGGATGTTCACGCCCAACGCGGCGAGCGCCATGATCAGGAAGGGGATCAGGATCGCGCGGAACATGTAGTCGCTGGCGATCGAAGGCACCAGGAAGAAGGCGATGGCGAGGATGGCGGCGATCGCCACGCGGTCCTGCAGGATCGGGAAGATCTGCAGGTCGCTGCGGTAGCTGGTCTTGAACTGGCCGTTTTCGCGGTAAAGCATGGTGATTCGTCCTTACACGCGGTCGATGATCTTTTCGCCGAACAGGCCCTGCGGCCGCACCAGCAGGAAGCCGAGCGCCAGCACGTAGGCGAACCAGATTTCGATGCCGCCGCCCACCAGCGGGCCGATGTAGACCTCGGAGAGCTTCTCGCCCACGCCGATGATCAGGCCGCCGATGATGGCGCCCGGCACCGAGGTGAGTCCGCCCAGGATCACCACCGGCAGCGCGCGCAATGCGACCGTCGCCAGGGAGAACTGCACGCCCAGCTTGCTGCCCCAGATCATCCCGGCCACCAGCGCGACGACGCCGGCGACGCACCACACGATCACCCAGATGCGCGCCAGCGGGATGCCGATGGACTGCGCGGCCTGGTGGTCGTCGGCCACCGCGCGCAGCGCCCGGCCGGTGGACGTCTTCTGGAAGAACACGGACAGCAGGATCACCAGGGCGGCGGAGATCGCCGCGGCGATCAGGTCCTCCTTGTTGATCAGGATGCCGCCCTGGAACACGCTCTCGAAAGCGATCACGGGGTCCTTGGGCATGCCGATGTCGATCTTGTAGATGCTGTTGCCGAACAGCGTCTGGCCCAGGCCTTCGAGGAAGTAGGCGATGCCCAGCGTGGCCATCAGCAGCGTCGCGCCTTCCTGGTTGACCAGCCGGCGCAGCACCAGGAACTCGATCACCCAGGCCACCACGAACATGATGGCGCCGGCGATCACGAAGGCCGCGACGGTGGCGACGATCGGGCTGGTGATGCCGGTCCAGGCCGGGATCCATTCCGCGAAGCGCGCCATGGCGAGCGCCGCGAACAGCACCATCGCGCCCTGCGCGAAGTTGAAGACGCCGGACGCCTTGAAGATCAGCACGAAGCCGAGCGCGACCAGCGAATACAGCATGCCGGCCATGAGGCCGCCCAGCAGAGTTTCGAGAAAGAAGCCCATGGTGTGCTTTCAGTGCGAGGTGCCGAGGTAGGCGCGGATCACTTCGGGGTTGTTGCGCACCTCGTCCGGCGGCCCGTCGCCGATCTTCTTGCCGTAGTCCAGCACCACGATGCGGTCGGAGATGTCCATCACCACGCCCATGTCGTGCTCGATCAGCACGACCGTGGTTCCGAATTCGTCGTTCACGTCCAGGATGAAGCGGCACATGTCCTGCTTCTCCTCCATGTTCATGCCGGCCATGGGTTCGTCCAGCAGCAGCACCTGCGGCTCCATCGCGAGCGCGCGGCCGAGGTCGACGCGCTTTTGCAGGCCATAGGGCAGCTGGCCCACCGGGGTCTTGCGATAGGCCTGGATCTCCAGGAAGTCGATGATCCGTTCGACCACCTCGCGGTGGCGGATCTCCTCGCGTTCGGCCGGCCCGATGCGCAGCGCCTGCAGCAGCAGGTTGCTCTTGATGCGCAGGTTGCGGCCGGTCATGATGTTGTCCAGCACGCTCATGCCCTTGAACAGCGCCAGGTTCTGGAAGGTGCGGGCGATCCCCATCTCCGCCACCTGCCGGCTCTTCATGTGGTTGAAGCGCTTGCCGCGGAAGGTGATGTGGCCTTGCTGCGGCTGGTAGACGCCGTTGATGCAGTTGAGCATCGAGCTCTTGCCGGCGCCGTTGGGCCCGATGATGGCGCGCACCTCGTGCTCGCACACGTCGAAGGAGATGTCGGTGAGCGCCTTGACGCCGCCGAAGGCCAGCGAGATGTTGCGCACGTCCAGGATCACTTCGCCGATGCGGCGGCCGGCGTTGGCGATCGGCTCGGACGACAGCGTCGAGGCGGGCTCGCCGGCGTCGGGACGTTCCAGCTCCGTGACCGATCCTTCCGCGAGCGGCGCGTCGAACGGAGTCACCAGGGTGGAGGCGGGGTTCATGCGGCAGCCCTCATGGCGGGATAGGTCCGGGCATCCATGATCTTCAGCGTGGCGCTGACCATGCCCGTGCGCCCATCCTCGAACTTGACCTGGGTCTCGATGTACTGCTCGTTGCGGCCGCCGTACAGCGCATCCAGCAGCACCTGGTACTTCTCGGCGATGAAGCCCCGGCGGACCTTGTTGGTGCGGGTGAGTTCGCCGTCGTCGGCGTCCAGTTCCTTGTGCAGCACGAGGAAGCGGTGGATCTGGCTGCCGGCCAGCTTCTCGTCGGCGGCGAGGTCGGCGTTCACCTTCTCGATGCACTCCTTCATCAGCTGGTAGACCTCGGGCTTCTGCGCCAGGTCCGTGTAGCCGGCGTAGGGCAGGTTGCGCTTCTCGGCCCAGTTGCCGACCGCCTCGAAGTCGATGTTGAGCATGGCGCAGGCCATGTCGCGGCGGTCGCCCACCGCCACCGCTTCCTTGATGTGCGGGAAGAACTTCAGCTTGTTCTCGATGTACTTGGGCGCGAACATCGCGCCGTCGGCCAGCCGGCCCACGTCCTTGGCGCGGTCGATGATCTTCAGGTGGCCGTGGGCGTCCAGGAAGCCGGCGTCACCCGTGTGGTACCAGCCGTCGGCGGTCTTCACTTCGGCGGTGGCCTGCGGGTTCTTGTAGTACTCCTTGAGCAGGCCGGGCGAGCGCACCAGGATCTCCCCGTTGTCCTGCACCTTGATCTCCACGCCGCGGCAGGGAACGCCCACCGTGTCCGAGTGCACCTCGTTGTCCGGCTGCATGCAGACGAACACGGCGGTCTCGGTGCTGCCGTACAGCTGCTTGAGGTTGATGCCGATGGCGCGGTAGAAGGTGAACAGGTCGGGGCCGATCGCCTCGCCGGCGGTGTAGGCCACGCGCACGCGCGACATCCCCAGGTTGTTGCGCAGCGGTCCGTACACCAGCAGGTTGCCGATGGCGTACTTCAGGCGGTCCAGCGTGCCGATCGCCTTGCCGTCCCTCAGGGCCGGGCCGACGCGGCGTGCCAGGTCCATGCAGGCATGGAACATGTGCCGCTTGATCGTGCCCGCATCCTCCATGCGGATCATCACGCTGGTCAGCAGGCCCTCGAAGATCCGCGGCGGCGCGAAGTAGTAGGTCGGCCCGATCTCCTTCAGGTCGATCATCACCGTGCCGGCGGATTCCGGGCAGTTCACCACGTAGCCGCAGGCCAGCCACTGCGCGTAGCTGAAGATGTTCTGGCCGATCCACGCCGGCGGCATGTAGGCCAGCACTTCCTCTTTGTCGGTGAGGTGGTCGAACTCGGCGCCGGCGTGCGCGCGATCGAGCAGCGTGCGGTTGGTGTGCACCACGCCCTTGGGCTGGCCGGTGGTGCCGGAGGTGAAGAACATCGCGGCCACGTCGTCGGGCGTGCCCTGTTCCACTTCGGCGCGGAAGAAGTCGGGATGCTGGCGCGCGAACACTTCGCCGGCGGCCAGCAGTTCGTCCAGCGACGCCAGCCCGGTCTCGACGTAGTTGCGCAGGCCGCGCGGATCGTCGTAGAAGATCGTGCCCAGCTGCGGGCATTGCGCGCGGATCTCCAGCAGCTTGTCGACCTGCTCCTGGTCTTCGGCCAGGGCGAAGCGGACGTCGGCGTTGTTGATCGGGAAGACGCACTCCGCGCCCACCGCGTCCTGGTACAGGGGGATGGGGATCGCGCCCAGGGACTGCACCGCGAGCATCGTGGCGTACAGGCGCGGGCGGTTGGCGCCGACGACCACCATGTGCTCGCCGCGGGTGAGTCCGGCCTGGTGCAGGCCGCAGGCCAGGTGCTCCACCATGTGCGCCAGCCGTGCCCACGTGAGCGCCTGCCAGATGCCGTATTCCTTCTCGCGCATGGCCGCGGCGGCGGGCCGCCGGGATGCGTGCTGCAGCAGCAGCCGCGGGAAAGTTGTCTCCATGCCCTTGTCCTTGCGTGAGGCGTATGGCGGCAATGTAGGCGGGGGTTTGACGTCCTGCTGTCTTTGCGACGACATTCCTAGGGAATATCCTAGTAGGGTGTGCACCCTCGGTGCGCCGGCCTTGATGCAGGTCAGACGCGCCCCGCACCGCACCGACTGCGCCGAGCCGTGACGCAAAATCGAACGCCGACCCGCACCGAATACCACTCCGATGTCCGCCGAAACCAGCCTGCACCAGCGCCGTCGCGAGCCCACGCAATCGGAGCTCGCGGGCATTCCGTGGCTCGCCCGCCTGCAGCAGCCGGAGCGGGACGTGGCCGTGCGCGCCATCAAGGTGGGCGACGCCCTGCCCGGCGATTACCTGTGCCGCGTCGGCCGGCCCGTCACGTACTGGTTCGGCGTGATCGAGGGCCTGCTCAAGATGAGCAACGAGAACGAGCAGGGCCAGACCATCACCTTCAGCGGCCTGCCGCCCGGTGGGTGGTTCGGCGAAGGCACCGTGCTCAAGCGCGAGGTCTACCGCTACAACATCCAGGCGCTGCGCAAGAGCGTCGTGGCGGGGCTGCCCGCGGACACCTTCCACTGGCTGCTGGACCATTCGATCGGCTTCAACCGTTTCGTGATGAACCAGCTGAACGAACGCCTGGCGCAATTCATCGCCGCGCGCGAGATCGACCGCATGAACAGCCCCGACCTGCGCGTGGCCCGCAGCCTGGCAGCGCTGTTCAACCCGGTGCTGTTCCCGGGCGTGGGCGAGGTGCTGCGCATCACGCAGCAGGAACTGGCCTACCTCGTGGGCCTGTCGCGCCAGCGGGTGAACGAGGCGCTGTCCTCGCTGCAGGAACAAGGCATCATCCGGGTCGAATACGGTGGGCTGCGCGTCCTCGACCTGCATGCCCTGCGCTCCACTCCCTTCCCCGTCCGCGCCCATGCCTGATGCACCTGCCGCCCCCGGCGGCACCACCCGACTGAACAAACGCATGGCCGAACTGGGCATGTGCTCACGGCGGGAGGCGGACGACTGGATCGCCAGGGGCTGGGTCAAGGTGAACGGCGCCGTCGCGCCCATGGGGCTGCAGGTCGGCCCGCAGGCGAAGATCGAGATCGACCCGAAGGCGCGCGGCCAGCAGCGCGAGCAGGTCACGATCCTGCTGCACAAGCCGATCGGCTACGTGAGCGGCCAGGCGGAAGACGGCTACGAGCCTGCCGTGGTGCTGGTCCAGGGCCGAAATCGCTGGACGGGCGACACCGCACCCCACCGCTTCGCGCCCTCGCAGCTCAAGGGGCTGGCGCCGGCCGGCCGGCTGGACATCGATTCGACCGGCCTGCTGGTGCTCACGCAGGACGGCCGCGTGGCCCGGCAGCTGATCGGCGAGGACTCCGGCGTGGAGAAGGAATACCTCGTGCGCGTGGGCTTCGGCGCGGTCAGCAACGACGTGCAGGCGGTGTTCCCGCCGCAGCAACTGGTCCTGCTGCGGCACGGCCTCAGCCTGGACGGTCAGGCGCTCAAGCCCGCCAGGGTGGACTGGCAGAACCCGGAGCAGCTGCGCTTCGTGCTCACCGAAGGCAAGAAGCGCCAGATCCGGCGGATGTGCGAGATCGTGGGGCTGAAGGTGCTGGGCCTCAAGCGCGTGCGCATCGGCCGCGTCACGCTCGGGCAACTGCCGCTCGGGCAATGGCGCTACCTGGCGCCCAACGAACGGTTCTGAAGGAACAGGCATGCAAGGAAAGCCGTGGCTCGCGCTCGCCCTCCTGGCGGCCGCGCTGCACTCGCCGGCGCGGGCGCAGGGCGTGGTGAATGCGATCTGCAGCACCGACCAGTCGTGGTGCGAGCTGGCCGCGCAGGAGTTCAGCAAGGCGACCGGCATCCGCGTGCTGCAGACGCGCAAGCCCACGGGCGAGGCGCTCGCCCAGCTGCGCGCGGAAGCCTCCAACCCGAAGACCGATCTCTGGTGGGGCGGCACGGGCGACCCGTACTACCAGGCGGCGGAGGTGGGACTGCTGGAGCCGTACCGGCCCGGCTACCTGGGCGACCTGCATGGGTGGGCGGTGCGCCAGTACGCCATGAGCCAGAACCAGGTCGGCGGCTTTTACACCAGCGCCATCGGCTTCGGCTGGAACGAGGAGGTGCTCAGGAAGAAGAAGCTGCCGGCGCCCAAATGCTGGAAGGACCTGCTCGACCCCCGCTACAAGGGCGAGATCGAGACTTCCCATCCCGCCTCCAGCGGCACCGGGTACACGATCCTCGCCGGACTCGTGCAGCTGATGGGCGAGGACGCGGCCTTCGACTACCTGAAGAAGCTGCATCGCAACGTCACCCAGTACACGCGCAGCGGCACGGCGCAGGCGCGCAACGTGGCGCGCGGCGAGGTGGCGATCGGCGTCAGCTTCATCTTCGGCTTCGACAACGAGCGGCTGACGAACAAGTTTCCCGTCTACGCGGCGGCGCCCTGCGAGGGCACGCCCTACGAGATCGGCGGCATTGCCCTGGTGAAGGGCGCGCGCAACCCGGAAGCGGCGCGCCGCTACTACGACTGGCTCATGAGCCCCGCCGGCCAGCAGATCGGCGCCCGCGCCAACAGCCTGCAGGTGCCGGCCAACAAGACCTTCCGGCCGGACCCGCGTATCCCGTCGCTCGAAGGGGTTCGCCTGATCAAGTACGACTTCGAGAAGTTCGGCAAGGCGGCCGAACGCAAGCGGCTGGTGGACCGCTGGACCCGCGAGGTCGAGTCGCTGCCGCGGTAAACCGCGGCAGGCGAAAGTGCCGGCGACGCGCGCCGCCGTGCGGGCGGCGGCGCGTGGCCGACCGATGGCGGACGAATTCCGATTCGCCTTTCATAAACTTTCCTTTTTGTCATACGACACAGGAAAGAAGATGCCCAGTTCGCTCAACATCGTCGGTTTCGGCAAGGACGACATCGACAACGTGCTGTCACGGCTGTCGGCGAAGGAGGTCGACCAGCTCGCCTTCGGCGCGGTGCAGCTCGACGGAAAAGGGACGATCCTCCAGTACAACGCCGCGGAAGCCGGCATCACCGGGCGCGATGCGAAGGCGGTGATCGGCAGGAACTTCTTCCGCGAGGTGGCGCCCTGCACCAGCACGCCCGCCTTCAAGGGTCTGTTCGACAAGGGCGTGCGCGAAGGCAACCTGAACACCATGTTCGAGTACGTCTTCGACTACAACATGTCGCCGACCAAGGTGAAGATCCACATGAAGAAGGCGATCAGCGACGACAGCTACTGGATCTTCGTCAAGCGCCTGTGATGCAGCCTTGGTGGGAGCCGCGCGCCGTGCTGCGCCGCTTCGTCGCAGACATGCTCGCCGACGAACTGGCGCGCCTGCGCCGCAGCAGCGTGCCGCCACCGGCCGGCTGGAGCGAGGACCTGCGGCTGGACGCAGACCTCGGCGTCGACTCGCTCGAACACATGAACCTGGCCTCGGCCCTGGCCGAGGCATTGCAGCTGTACGAGTCCGGCATCGAGGACCACCTGCTGGCGCGCCGCACCCTGGGCGAGTGGCTGGACATCGCGCAGGCCGGACTCGCCCGCTTCGACGAGCGTCTCGTCTTCCGAACCTCGGGCAGCACGGGCGCGCCCAAGCCCTGCGTGCACGCGCTGGCCACCCTGCGCCAGGAAGTGCAGCACCTGGCCAGCTATTTTCCGGGGCGACGTCGCGTGCTCTGCGCGGTTCCCAGTCACCACATCTACGGCTTCCTGTTCGGCGTGCTGTTGCCGAAGGAGCTCGGCATCCCCGCGGACTCGGTGCAGGACCTGCGCACCGGCACGCCTGCGTGGCTGGCCCGTGTGGCGCAGCCGGGTGACCTCGTCATCGCACATCCGGAGTTCTGGCGCGCGCTCGCGGGCAGCGCTGCGACGCTGCCGATCGACGTGTTCGGCGTCACGTCCACGGGGCCGTGTCCCGCCGATGTGGCCGAAGGTGTTCTCCGCGCGGGACTCGATCGGCTGGTGCAGATCTACGGCGCGTCCGAGACGGCGGGCATCGCCGCGCGCCGCTCGCATGCGGAACCCTACACGCTGTTTCCGTACTGGAGCTTCGATCGCTCCAATGCGCAGTGGCTGGTTCGTGCGCTGCCCGACGGCGGACAGCAGGTGGTCGCCCTGCCGGATGCACTGGTCCCCTGCGGCGAGCGCATGTTCCGGCTCGGCGCACGCCACGACCAGGCCGTGCAGGTGGCGGGCATCAATGTCTTCCCAGCGCGAGTGCGCGACGTGCTGTGCCGGCATCCGTCGGTGCGGGACGCCGCGGTGCGGCTGATGCGGCCGGAGGAGGGTGCGCGCCTGAAGGCATTCGTCGTGCCGGCGCAAGACGCCCCTGCGGAGCCGGAACTGTTCGCGGACCTGCGCGCCTGGATCGCCCGCGAACTCACTCCGCCCGAACGTCCGAAGGCCCTGCGGCTGGGAAGCGCCTTGCCCCGGACCGCTTCCGGCAAGCTGGCCGACTGGTTGCTGGAAGACTAGCGCAGCAGCGCCGACGCAAAAGAAAAAGGCCGGGATGTCCCGGCCTTCTTCATTGCGGTGAGCGAGGCGGCGTTGCCGCCGCCCCGTTTCCGGCGGACCTTACATGTCCATGCCGCCCATGCCGCCCATGCCACCCATGCCGCCGCCGCCCATGGAAGGAGCTTCTTCCTTCGGCGCTTCGGCAACCATGGCTTCCGTCGTCAGCATCAGCGACGCCACGGAGGCGGCGTTCTGCAGCGCCGTGCGGGTCACCTTGGTCGGGTCCAGGATGCCCATCTCGATCATGTCGCCGTAGGTGTCGTTGGCGGCGTTGAAGCCGTAGTTGCCCTTGCCGTTCAGCACGGCATTGACCACCACGGACGGCTCGCCACCGGCGTTGGCCACGATCTCGCGCAGGGGCGACTCGACCGCCTTGAGCACCAGCTTGATGCCGGCTTCCTGGTCGGGGTTGTCACCCTTGATCGTGCCAGCGGATTGGCGGGCACGCAGCAGGGCGACGCCGCCGCCGGCCACGATGCCTTCTTCCACGGCAGCGCGGGTGGCGTGCAGCGCGTCTTCCACGCGCGCCTTCTTTTCCTTCATTTCCACTTCGGTGGCGGCACCGACCTTGATCACCGCAACGCCGCCGGCCAGCTTGGCCACGCGCTCTTGCAGCTTCTCGCGGTCGTAGTCGCTGGTGGCTTCCTCGATCTGGACGCGGATCTGCTTGACGCGCGCTTCGATGTCGCCAGCGGCGCCGGAGCCGTCGATGATGGTGGTGTTTTCCTTGCCCACTTCGATGCGCTTGGCCTGGCCCAGGTCGGCCAGCGTCACCTTCTCGAGCGTCAGGCCCACTTCTTCAGCGATGACCTTGCCGCCGGTCAGGATGGCGATGTCTTCCAGCATGGCCTTGCGGCGGTCGCCGAAGCCAGGCGCCTTGACGGCCACGACCTTCAGGATGCCGCGGATGGTGTTGACCACCAGGGTCGCCAGCGCTTCGCCTTCGACTTCTTCCGCGATGATCAGCAGCGGGCGCGAAGCCTTGGCCACCTGCTCCAGGACGGGCAGCAGGTCACGGATACTGGACACCTTCTTGTCGTACAGCAGCACGAAGGGGTTGTCGAGCAGCGCGGACTGCTTTTCCGGGTTGTTGATGAAGTAGGGCGACAGGTAGCCGCGGTCGAACTGCATGCCTTCGACGATGTCGAGTTCGTTTTCCAGGCTCTTGCCGTCTTCGACCGTGATCACGCCTTCCTTGCCGACCTTGTCCATCGCCTTGGCGATGATGTCGCCGATGGAAGCGTCGGAGTTCGCGGAGATCGAGCCGACCTGGGCGATTTCCTTGGAGGTCGTCGTCGCCTTGGAGGCCTTCTTCAGTTGCTCCGTCAGGGCCAGCACGGCCTTGTCGATGCCACGCTTGAGGTCCATCGGGTTCATGCCGGCGGCCACGTACTTCATGCCTTCGCGCACGATGGACTGGGCCAGCACGGTGGCGGTGGTGGTGCCGTCACCGGCGATGTCGCTGGTCTTGGAAGCGACTTCCTTGACCATCTGCGCGCCCATGTTCTGCAGCTTGTCCTTGAGCTCGATTTCCTTGGCCACGGACACGCCGTCCTTGGTCACGGTGGGGGCGCCGAAGGAGCGCTCGAGCACCACGTTGCGGCCCTTGGGGCCCAGGGTCACCTTGACCGCGTTGGCCAGGATGTTCACGCCTTCGACCATGCGGTGGCGCGCGTCAGCGCCGAAAACCACGTCTTTAGCAGCCATTGTTCTTTACCTCGGTGAGATGAATAGGATGTCGGGAACGGCGGCCTGGATCAGGCGACCTTCTTCAGGCCGGCGGCGGGAGCGCCCTCGACCACGGCGAACAGGTCGTCTTCCTTCATGACCAGCAACTCGTCGCCGTCAACCTTGACGGTCTGGCCCGAGTACTTGCCGAACAGGACACGGTCGCCCACGGCGACGTTCAGTGCGATGGTTTCGCCCTTGTCGTTCTTGCGGCCGGGGCCGACGGCCAGGACTTCACCCTGGTCCGGCTTTTCGGCGGCGTTGTCCGGGATCACGATGCCGGACGCCGTCTTGGTTTCTTGTTCCAGGCGCTTGACGATCACGCGATCGTGCAGAGGACGAAGTTTCATTGCATCTCCTTGAATGGAAGCATGGGGGTGGTGAAAGGGCGCCAATGAAAGTTAGCGCTCATTAACTCGCGTGGAGGAGGGCTCAGCTCACGCTGTTAGCACTCAACTCCAACGAGTGCTAATGATAAGGGATGTTCTGTCGGTTTCAAGCGGGGCGGTGCGTAGTCGAAGGCCTACGCCCCGATTTCCACGCTTTTCGCGGTCGCCAGGGCTAGTTGACCAAGGCGCTGCGGCCGAGGATGGGGAACAGCTTGCCAAGGCCGCTGGCCATCACCTCGACTGCCAGGGCCGCCAGGATCAGGCCCATCAGGCGGGTCATCACGTTGATGCCGGTGCGGCCCAGCACCCGCGCGATCGGATGCGCCAGCGAGAAGCACAGGGCGGTGACCAGGCCGATGACCACGCCGTAGCCGAGCAGCGTGACCAGCTGCCAGACGGTTTTCGCGCGCTCCGCGTAGATCACCACGGCCGACATCGTGGCGGGACCGGTGAGCAGGGGAATCGTCAGCGGCACCACCGCGATGCTGGCCCCCATCGCGGCCTTGGCGGCGCCATCGCTCATCTCATTGCTGGCGGGCTTCACTTCCGCCGGCTTGGCATTGAGCATGTTCAGTGCGCTGATGAGCAGCAGCATGCCGCCGCCCACCTGGAAGCTGGCCAGCGAGATGCCGAAGAATTCCAGGATGCCGACGCCCAGCAGCGCACTGGCCGCGATCACGACGAAGGCGGTGAAGGACGACACCCAGATCGTGCGGCGCTGGTGCTCGGGCGCGAGCCCCTCGGTGTAGTGGATGAAGAAAGGGACGATCGCCAGCGGGTTGACGATGGCCAGCAAGGTGATCAGCGGCTTGAATTCCATCAGCCTGCCGCGCGTTCCGCGTCGATGGCGGCAAGCTCTTGCGGCGTGGCCGGGTGGCGGCGACCGAAGAAGCCGTAGCCGTCCATCTCCAGCACCTTGTCGCCGTCCTGGTTGAACAGTTCCCAGCGTGATCGCACCATGCCCACGGCGGGCCGCTTGCGCAGGGCGCGCGACTCCAGCGTCGTGTGGCGCAGCGAGAGCTGATCGCCGGGAAACACCGGCTTGAGCCACTTGAGGCTCTCCAGCCCGGGCGAACCGAGACTGGCCGAATCCTTCAGCAGGTGGTCGACCGTCAGCCGCATCGCCAGGGCGCAGGTCTGCCAGCCGCTGGCGCACAGGCCGCCGAACAGCGAGCGGCGACCGGCCTCCTCGTCCACGTGGAAAGGCTGCGGGTCGTAGCGGCCGGCGAACTCCTTGATCTCCTCGGCACTCACGGAGGTGGTGCCGAGTTCACGCACCGAGCCGGGCTGCAGGTCTTCCCAGTAGAGGGTGATGGCCATCAGCGCCCTCCCGAGACATCCAGCAGCGACATGGTGGTGTAGCTGGCCTCGGGCGACAGCAGCCAGACGATCGCCTCCGCCACCTCTTGGGCGCTGCCGCCGCGCTGCATCGGCACCAGGTGCGCCAGGTCGCGCACGCGGTTGGGCAGTCCGCCCGATGCATGGATCTCGGTCTCGATCAGCCCCGGCCGCACGGCGTTCACGCGGATGCCCTCGGCCGCGACCTCCTTGGCCAGGCCGATGGTGAAGGTGTCGATGGCTCCCTTGGACGCGGCGTAGTCCACATACTGGCCGGGAGCGCCCAGCCGCGCCGCGGCGCTCGACACGTTGACGATGGCGCCGCCGCGCCCGCCGTGCCGCGTGCTCATGCGCCTGACCGCTTCGCGCGCGCAAAGGATGCTGCCGATCACGTTGATGTCGAACATGCGCTTGAGCCGTTGCAGGTCCATCTCGTCCACGCGGGCGGCGCGGTCGACGATGCCGGCGTTGTTCACCAGCGCCGTGATCCGACCGAGCCTGCCGTCCACTTCCGCGAACAGGGCCAGTACCTGCGCCTCGTCGGCCACGTCGCCCTGCACCGCCTCGGCGCGGCCGCCGGCGGCGCGGATGGTGCGCACCACTTCCTGCGCAGCGGCTTCGCCGCGGGCGTAGTTGACCGCCACGGCGTAACCCTTGCGGGCGGCCAGCACCGCCGTCGCCGCGCCGATGCCGCGGCTGCCGCCGGTCACCAACAGAACCTCGTCCACGTCGCTCTCCACGGCCGCGCTGCCTGCGGCGAGCCGCCATTAGACCAAAAGCGATCCGGATTGACGCGGGCGGGGCGGATGGGGGAAGCTCGGCCCTCCCCGCATTCCGACCACCAATCAGGAGACCGTCACATGGGCCAATTCACAGACCTCCAGGCCGCCGATGGCCAGGCCATCCCTGCCTACGTCGCCCAGCCCAAAGGGACAGCCAAGGGCGGCATCGTCGTGATCCAGGAGATCTTCGGCGTCAACGCGCACATCCGCGCGGTGGCCGATGGCTACGCCGAACAGGGCTATCTGGCGGTGGCGCCGGCCATCTTCCACCGCGTGAAGCCCAACGTGGAACTGGGCTACGAAGCCGACGACATGGCCGCCGGCATGGCGCTGAAGACGGCGACCGAGGCGCTGCCGTCGCCGGGCGCGATGCAGGACATCCAGGCCGCGATCCGGCACGCATTGCAAGCGGGCAAGGTGGGCATCGTCGGCTACTGCTACGGCGGCCTGCTGACCTGGCGCGCTGCCTGCACCCTCAGCGGCCTCAGCGCGGCCGTCCCGTATTACGGCGGCGGCGTGACGACGCCGGACGAAATCGCGCGCAAGCCCAAGTGCCCGGTGCTCGCGAACTTCGGCGACCAGGACCACTGGATCTCGCTGGAAAGCGTGGAGGCCTTCAAGAAGGCGCATCCCGAGGTCGAGGTGCACGTCTACCACGCCAACCACGGCTTCAACTGCGACCACCGGGCTTCCTACAACGCCGACGCCGCGAAGCTCGCGCGCGAGCGCGCACTGGCCTTCTTCGCCAAGCACGTCGGCTGATGCGCGGCCTGCTCGCCCTGGTCGCATGCCTCGCCACGGCGGCGACGGCCGCGGACTACGGCGGGCCGCTGTTCGACGCCCACCTGCACTACAACGAGGAGGCGTCCAACGGCAGAGAGGGGCCGCACCCGCTGCCCGACGTGCTCGCGCGCATGCAGCGCAACGGCGTGCGCGCGATCATCGCCAACTCGCGGCCGAACGAGGGCACGAAGTCGCTGGCCCAGGCGCCGGAGACCCGCCAGGCCGGGGTCACCGTCGTGCCGTTCGTGCGCCTGTACCGCAACCGCGCGGACTACACCAGCTGGTTCCGCGACGAGAGCATCCACGAGATGGTGCAGGCGGAACTGGCGCGGGGCACGGCCGCCGGCCCCTACCGCGGCCTGGGCGAATTCCACCTCTACGAATCGGCCAACGCCAACGGAGCGGTGGCGCGCAAGCTGATGGCGCTGGCCGAAGAGAAGGACCTGGCGGTGCTCGCGCACGTGGACGATGCGGCCATCGACCTGCTGATGGCCCACACGCCGTCGAAGGGCGCGAAGCTGCGCCTGATCTGGGCGCATACCGGCATCGGCGGCGCCCCGGTGGCGCGGGTGGACCAGCTGCTGGCGCGCTATCCGCGCCTCATGGGCGAGCTCTCGTACCGTCCGGGGCTGACCTGCGAAGACGGCAAGCTTTGCCCGGAATGGCGGCAGCTGCTGCTGAAATACCCGACGCGTTTTCTCATCGGCTCCGACACGTGGATCAACCAGCGTTGGCAGTCCTACGACGACACCATGAAGGGCTACCGCACCTGGCTCGGGGACCTGCCGGCCGACGTCGGCCGCCGCATCGCCTGGGACAACGGCGCCGCCCTGTTCGGCCTGAAGCAACCTTGAATTCTCAGAAGCGGTAGCGCAGCCCCGCCGCCACGAAGTTCGAGCCCACGCCCGAGGGCGCGATCGTCCCGTAGGCCCCCGAACGGTGGTGGACGCGCGTCACCAGCGCGACCTGCGGCAACGAATCCCAGCTCCACTCCGCCTCCAGCAGGATCAGCAGCTGGGTGCGGTAGCGGCGTTCAGGGTCGCCGGCCGGGCCGTCCTCGTAGCTGGGCGTGCCGAAGGCGTGCGACAGGCCCGCGCCGCCGGCCGCGTTGACGCGCAGGTGCCCGAGGGCGAGATCGGGCGAGCGCAGCAGGTACGCGGCGCCCAGTTCGAAGTTGTCCTGCAGGCCGTGGTGCTGCACCAGCACCACCTCGTAGCCGTGCCGGACGTTCTCCACGAAGCTGCCGCGCAGCGCCTCGACGCTGCCGCCGAGGGTGCCCCACACCTTGCCCAGTCCCAGGCTGACGAAATAGGAAGACTCCCTGTGCAGGTCGCCCCGCAGCACCGCCCCCGGCAGTTCGCGCAGGTTGAGGTCCACGCCCTGGCCGGCGTACAGCGCCACGCTGTCGAAGATGCGCGCAGGAGGTTCGGCGGCGGCTTGGGCGGCGGCGGATCCGGTCGCGGCCGCCAGGAGAAGGGGGAACAGGCTCGAAGGAATCGGGCCTCTGCGCATCGGCGGTCCTGTCATTGTTGTGTGCGGTTAGTGTAGTGTCACGGCCGCGGCGAGGAGGCTGCCCATGTCCATCCAACTTCACTACCACCCGAGCAGCGCGGCGATGATTCCGCACATCGTGCTGGAGGAACTCGGCGTCGCCTACGAACGGGTGCTGGTCGACCGCTCGCAGAACCGGCACAAGGAGCCGGCTTACCTGAAGCTCAATCCGAACGGGCTGATCCCGGTGCTCACCGACGGCGACCTCGTGCTGTACGAGACCGCGGCGATCCTGCTCCACCTGTGCGACACGCACCCGCAAGCGAAGCTCGCGCCCGACCTGGGAACCGCCGCGAGGGCGCACTTCTACAAGTGGCTCATGTGGTGCACGAACACGCTGCAGTCCACGCTGATCGTCTACTTCTATCCCGAGCGTTGGGTGGAGGACGGCAATGCAGAGGGTGCGGCGCAGGTGAAGGCACGCGCACAGGCGAAGATCTCCGGACTGCTCGACCAGCTCGATGCGCTGCTCGCGGGCCACGGCGGACCCTGGATCCTGGGCCGGGAGTTCAGCGCACTGGATGCGTACGTGTTCACCCTGGGCCGTTGGACGCGCAACTTCCAGGGCCGCAAGGCCAGGGACCTCGCCCACCTGGGTCCGTACCTGCAGCGCATGAGCGAGCGCCCGGCCGTGCAGCGCGTGTTCGCTGCCGAGCAGCTTTCAGCGCCGTACTTCTAGCAGCCGCTGCAGCTGCAGCGCATCGCCGGCGGCGGCGCCCGACGCCGTGTTGTCGAACATGCACCAGACCTCCGCGCCATCGGCCTGCGCCTGCAGCAGGCGGTCGGCCAGGGCCTGCAGCAGCGTGGTTTCGTACGACGAGTAGTACATCCGGGGCGATCCGTGCAGGCGCAGGTACACGCGCCCTGGCCAGCCGCCAGGCCAGCGGCCGGCCTCGTGGCGAACGGGATCGGCCAGCACTCGCGCGACCTCGTGCGCGCGAAGCAGCGCGTCCGCCTCCGGGCTGAACCAGCTCGCATGGCGCGGCTCCAGTGCCAGCCCGTCTGCGAACCGGTCGCGCACCAAGGCCAGGAAGGTCCCGGCCAGGCGCGCGTCGAATTCGAAGCTGGGGGGCAGCTGCACCAGCAGGCAGGCGAGCCGCGGGCCGAGGCCGCCGGCCTGCGCCAGGAACTCATCGAGCGGTGCTTCGCAGCCGGCCAGGCGCCGCTCGTGGGTGATCGTCTTCGGCAGCTTCGCGCAGAAGCGGAAATCCCTCGGGACCGCCGCCGCCCATTTCTCGTACAGGGCTCGTCGGTGCGGGCGATGGAAGGAGGAGTTGATCTCGGTCGCGGGAAAGCGGGTGGCGTAGCGCGCGAGATGGCTGTCGCCCGCGCCGAACGCCTGCTGGACCGCGCGCGGCAGGCTCCAGCCGGCGCAGCCGACCAGGATCACTTGCGGTCCTTGTGGTTCTCCTTGCCGATCGGGGACTGGCCGGTCTGCTCGCGGAAGGCGTCCTCGATCTGGCGCGCGAGCGTCTCCGGCCGCGTGGCCTGCTCCAGCACCTGGATCTCGGGATCGTCCTCCTCGTAGAGGCCCATCTTCCGGGCCATTCGGTCCAGCAGCTGCAGCATCTTGGTGTTTTCCTGTTCCGCCAGCAGGTTGATCTGCAGGTCCAGCTGGTTGCGCCGCTCGGTGATGCGCATCTCGTAGTTCTGGGAGATCAGGATGAACGACGACAGGAAGATCGCCTCCAGCGACACGCACAGGGTGAGGAAGGTGAACGGGTACGGGTCGAAGTGCGGCAGCCTGGGCAGCACGTTCCAGCCGATCCACGCTGCGAACCCGACGACGTGGAGCCACACGAAGACGATGCTGCCGCAGAACTTCGCCACGAATTCCGCCACGCGGTCCGCGACCGTGCGCTGGGCGACGGCGAGCTCCTCCAGCTTGCGCATCGCCTGCACGTTCTCGCGCGTGACGTCGGCGCCGCTGCGCGCCTTGCGGTAGTTCGAATGCGCATGCCCCGCGTTGTTGCCGGTGACCATCTCAGTGCCCGCCGCGCGCCAGGTAGCGCTTGCGCCAGAAGACGATCCCGAGCACGACCGCGATGAAGCCCATCGCCCCCAGCGTCCACCAGAATCCCGCGGCCTGGTGAATCAGCGGCAGCAGCTCGAAATTCATGCCGAAGATGCCCGCGATCAGGTTCAGCGGCAGGAAGATGGCGGTGAGCGCCGTCAGCGTGCGCATGATGTCGTTGGTGCGGTTGCCGACGGCGGAAAAATGGATCTGCACCGCGGTCTCGGCGCTCTGCTCCATGCGGTGCACGTGGTGGGTGACACGCTGGATGTGCTCCACCACGTCGCGCGCGCGGGCCAGCAGGCCGTCGCGCTCCTGCTGCGTCATCCAGGGCGGCGGCTGCTCGCGCTGCGCATCCAGCCACTCCTGCATGGCATCGTTCTGCTCTTCGCACAGGTCCTGCAACATGTGCAGCGCATTGCGCGCCGTCATCAGCGCGCCCCAGTCGGCGTCGCTGTGCTGCCTCGGCGCGAGCAATGTCTGCTGCCAGTGGTCCAGCTCGGTGCTGAGCACCTTGCGCAGCTCCAGATAGCTGTCGACCATGAGGTTCAACATGCGCAGCATCAGGTCCGCGGCACTGGCCGGCAGGCGGCTGCGGGCGGAGGCGCTGAGCCGTTCGTTCTGGACCGCGTCCTGCAGGTAGCGATCGATGAAAGTGCGGGCCGCGAAGCACCCGGCCGGGTGCACCGTGACGAGCAGCCGGTCGAACACCACGAAACCGACCGGGCGGGTGCGGATGTGGCTGAAGCTCGCGAGCGCGGCGTCCTTGGCCAGGTGCGCCTCGCCCAGCTCCGCGCGCACTTCCGCTTCCGTGGCGAGGCGGCGGAAGATCACCAGGTCGTACACCGAGGTGTAGTCGTAGTGCGAAGGATGCGATCGGTTGCCCAGGTCCTTGACGTGCAGGTCGAGCAGCGGCGAGCCGCCGAGCGTGGTGGCCGCCCGCTGCAGCACCGGCAGGTCCTGCTCCAGGTGCTCGCGTTCGAGGTAGATCCAGATGAAGCCGCCTTCGGGAGCGCGCTGCGGGAGGTGGTCCAGGAAGCGCAGCGTGCCGGCACCAAATTCGACGATCTGCACGCTCAGGCTCCGGTGCGCCGCTGGACGGCTGCGACGCCTTCCAGGGGAGCCAGGTGGGGGGGCTTCAGCGCGGCGGGGCTCAATGCCTTGCCTCAGGCGCGCGACATGCGCGCGGCGTCCAGCGCGAAATACGTCAGCACGCCGTCGGCGCCGGCCCGCTTGAACGCCAGCAGGCTTTCCATCATCACCAGGTCGTGGTCCAGCCAGCCGTTGGCCGCGGCCGCTTTCAGCATCGCGTATTCCCCCGAGACCTGGTAGGCGAAGGTGGGCACGCGGAATTCGTCCTTCACCCGGCGCACGATGTCCAGGTAAGGCATGCCCGGCTTGACCATCACCATGTCCGCGCCTTCGGCCAGGTCCATCGCCACTTCGCGCAGGGCCTCGTCCGTGTTGCCCGGGTCCATCTGGTAGACCTTCTTGTTGCTCTTGCCCAGGTTGGACGACGAACCGACGGCATCGCGGAACGGCCCGTAGAAGGCGCTCGCGTACTTGGCGCTGTACGCCATGATCCGCGTGTGGATGTGCCGCCCTGCCTCGAGGGCGCTGCGGATCGCGCCGATGCGGCCGTCCATCATGTCGGAAGGCGCGACGATGTCCACGCCGGCCTGCGCCTGGGTCAGGGCCTGCTTCACCAGCACTTCGACGGTCTCGTCGTTGAGGATGTAGCCGGTCTCGTCGAGCAGGCCGTCCTGGCCGTGGCTGGTGAAGGGGTCGAGGGCGACGTCGGTCATCACGCCGAGTTCCGGGAATTCCTTCTTCAGCCCCTGCACCACGCGGGGAACCAGACCTTCGGGGTTCCAGGCTTCGCGGCCGTCGGGCGTCTTCAGCTTCGCTTCGATGACGGGAAACAGGGCGAGCGCCGGCACGCCGAGTTTCATGCACTGTTCCGCGACCGGCAGCAGCAGGTCCAGGCTCAGACGCTCGACGCCCGGCATCGATGCGACCGACTGCCGCTGCTTCTGTCCGTCCAGGACGAACACCGGGTAGATCAGGTCGTTGGGAGTGACGGCATGTTCGCGCACCAGGTTGCGCGTGAACGCGTCCCGCCGCAGCCGGCGTGGGCGCCCTTGGGGGTAAGGGGCGTAGAAGGTCATGGCGAAAATTGTGCCCCATCGCCGAGCGCCCACGTCAGGGAACTTAAGACTTTATGCTTGAAAGCCCAGCCGCGCGCTGCTAAATTAGCCGTGGGCAGCTTGCTGCCCCCCGCTTTTCCTCCCTGAGCGGGCGCCTTGATGTGTGACAGCAAAAAGGCTTCCGACCCCGGCTCGCAGGAGCTGGGGCTTTTTTTTGGCCGCGGCGCCGAGGGGGAGCCCACAACCCGAGCCCGCCCCGGTCCGTACACTCCGCGCATGCTCTGGATCAAGGCTTTCCATATCGTGTTCGTGGCCAGCTGGTTCGCGGGCCTGTTCTACCTTCCGCGGATCTTCGTGAATATCGCGATGGTGCCGGCGGGATCGGTGGCCGAGCGCGAGCGGTTGGTCCTGATGGCGCGCAAGCTGCTGCGCTTCATGACGCTGATCGCCGTCCCCGCGCTCGCCCTCGGGCTCTGGCTCTGGCTGGGTTACGGCATCGGCCGCGGCGCCGGCTGGATGCACGCCAAGCTGCTGGTCGTGGTGCTCATCGTCGGGTACCACCATGCGTGCGCACGGATCCTGCGCAAGCTCGCCGATGGCGGCAGCCAACGCAGCCACCAGTGGTTCCGCTGGTTCAACGAGTTGCCCGTGCTGTTCCTGGTCGCCGCGGCGATCCTCGTGGTGGTCAAGCCCTTCTGACATGCACAAGACGTCGGCGTGGCCGCTGTCGGGTGCCTATGTCGGGCTGATCGTCTACGCCAGCCTGTACCCTTTCACGGGCTGGCGCGACCAGGAAATCCCGCCATGGGACTTCCTGTTCGCGGGCTGGCCGAGGTACTGGACCGGCTTCGACCTGATGGCGAACGTGCTGGGTTACGTGCCGCTGGGATTCCTGCTGGCGCTCAGTTTCATGCGGCGCGGCAACGTGCGCTACTTTGCCTCGCATCCCAACCTGGCCGCCATCCTCGTCGCGGGCCTCGCCGGCACGACGCTGTCGCTGTGCATGGAGGCCCTGCAGAACTACCTGCCGTCCCGCGTCGCCTCCAACGTGGACTTCGCGCTGAACGCGGCGGGGGCGATCATCGGCGCCGTGGTCGCCACCGGCCTGGAGCTGGGCGGCGCGATCGACCGCTGGAGCCGCTTTCGCGAGCGCTGGTTCATCCCGCAGGCGCGCGGCGCGCTGGTGCTGCTGGCACTCTGGCCGTTCGCCTTGCTGTTCCCGGCGGCGGTGCCGCTGGGCCTCGGCCAGGTGATGGAACGCCTCGAGAGCGCGATCGCCGAATGGCTGCAGGAAACCCCCTTCCTCGAGTGGCTGCCGGTGCGCGACGTGGAGTTGCAGCCGCTGGTGCCGGCCGCGGAGCTGC
Source organism: Ramlibacter sp. P4_H7 (assembly GCF_056400765.1). Lineage (NCBI taxonomy): Bacteria > Pseudomonadati > Pseudomonadota > Betaproteobacteria > Burkholderiales > Comamonadaceae > Ramlibacter > Ramlibacter sp. P4_H7. The sequence goes on along the minus strand of NZ_JBFUKP010000024.1, from coordinate 6,406 downwards.
TGTGCGTGGCCCTGGGCGCCTTCATTCCCTGCCTGCTCGGCTACACGATCCTGCGCTCGGTCGGAAAGCGTGCGGCGTTCGCGGTGGGGGTGGTGGCGCTGGGTACCGCGGTCACGGCGTTGTCCGCGGCGCTCAGCTGGGGTCCCGCGCACGCCTGGGCCTGGCTGAGCCTGCCGGTGCGCCTGGGGCTGCTGTTCGGGCTGCTGCTGGCGTTGCTGATGCTCGCGATCCCGCGCCGCGGCTGCGCGGCGATGCTGCTGCTGGCGCTGGTGGTCCACCTGAGCGTGTTGAACCAGGCGCCGGCCAGCGCCTATTTCGCCGACACGCTGCAGGCGTGGGAGCAGGGGCGGTTCATCCGCTTCAACGGGATCGTCCAGTGGCTGGGATGGCTCTGGCCTTATGTGGTGCTGGTGTATGTGCTGGTGCGGGTCTCCCAGCCGGAGCGGACTCCTACAATTCCGGCATGACCGCGCCGTCCCCGTACTACCGCCACCACATCTTCTTCTGCCTGAACAAGCGGGACAACGGCGAGGCCTGCTGCGCCGACCACGATGCGCAGGCCGCGTTCGACCGCTGCAAGGCGCAGGTCAAGTCGCAGGGGCTGGCGGGTCCCGGCAAGGTGCGCGTGAACAAGTCGGGTTGCCTGGATCGCTGTGCGGCCGGGCCGGTCGCGGTCGTCTACCCGGAGGGCGTCTGGTACACCTACGTGGACGAGAAGGACATCGACGAGATCGTCGAGTCGCACCTGAAGGACGGCAAGGTGGTGGAGCGCCTGCTCACGCCGCCGCACCTCGGCCGATGAGCGCCGAGGGGTTGCCGGAAGGCGCTCCCGTCCTCCTCTCGTCGAGCCTGGAGGAGAGGGCCGCATGAACGCACAGACCGAGCGACTTTCGCTGGCAGGACCCGCCGGCCGCGTGCAGGCGTTGCGCGACCAGCCGGAGGGCACGCCGCACGGCGTCGCGGTGATCGCGCATCCGCACCCGCTGTTCGGCGGCACGATGGACAACAAGGTGGTGCAGACGCTGGCGCGGGCCTTCGTGCAATGCGGCTGGACCGCGGTGCGCTTCAACTTCCGTGGCGTCGGAAGCAGCGAAGGCGTCCACGACGAAGGCCGCGGCGAGGCGGTGGACCTGCAGGCCGTGGTGCGGGAAGTCGCCCCGGCGGGGCCGATCGCGTTGGCGGGCTTTTCGTTCGGTGCGTTCGTGACCGCACAGGCGCTGCAGGCCCTGTGGGCCGAGCGGGACGTTCGCGCCCTGGTGCTGGTGGGCACCGCCGCTTCGCGCTTCCAGGTGCCGGCGCTGCCGCCGGAGAGCCACGACCGCACGCTCGTCATCCACGGCGAGAAAGACGAGACCGTGCCCCTGGCGGCGGCCCTGGACTGGGCGCGACCCCAGTCACTCCCCGTTACGGTGGTTCCGGGGGTCGAGCATTTCTTCCACGGACAATTGCCCCTCCTCAAAAACCTGGTGCTCCGCCACCTGCGCTCGCTCGCATGAGAACCCGATGGATGCAGGCGCTGGTCGCGCCTTGGCTGGCCTTTTTCTGCCTGTTCGCCGCGGCGCAGGTTCCCCAGCCGCCCGAGGTGGCCGCCCGCAGCTACCTGCTGATGGACGTGACGGCCAACCAAGTCCTCGCCTCCCGCGAGATCGACGCGCCGGTGGAGCCGGCGTCCCTCACCAAGCTGATGTCGGCCTACATCGTCTTCGACGCCCTGCGGGCCCGGAAGATCAGCCTGCAGCAGACCCTGTCGGTCAGCCAGCGTGCCTGGAAGATGCCGGGCTCGCGCATGTTCATCGACCCCAAGATGCAGGTGCCGGTGGAGGACCTCATCAAGGGGATGATCGTCCAGTCCGGAAACGACGCGACCATGGCGCTGGCGGAGGGCGTGGGGGGCACGTCGGAGCACTTCGTGGAACTCATGAACCAGCAGGCCAAGGTCCTGGGCATGAAAAACACCAGCTACAAGAACCCGGAAGGGCTGACGGCGCCGGGCCACACCACCACGGCGCGCGACCTGGGCATCCTGGCAAGCCGCCTGATCCAGGACTTCCCGGAGTACGTCGGCTACTACAAGCTGCAGAAATTCCGCTACCAGGGCACGCCGACGGCCAACGACACCAACCGCAACCTGCTGCTGTTCCGCGACCCGACGGTGGACGGCCTCAAGACGGGGCACACCGCGGCGGCCGGCTACTGCATGGTCGCCACGGCCAGGCGCGACTTTCCCAACCTTCCCGGCCGCCGGCTGGTGGCGATCGTGCTGGGAGCCAACAGCGAGGTGGCCCGCGCCAACGAGGCGCAGAAACTGCTGAACTGGGGCTACACGGCCTACGAAGGCCTGAGGCTCTTCGACGCCAACCAGCCGGTGCTGGAGCCGCAGGTCTGGAAGGGCGCCGAAAAGACCGTCAAGCTCGGCCAGACCCAGCCGATCGTGCTGGCGGTGCCGGCCGGCACCGCCTCCCGGATCAAGACCCAGGTGGTGCGGCCGGACCCGCTGGTGGCGCCCTTCACCAAGGGCCAGCAGGTCGGCACGCTCAAGATCACGGCGGGCGACCAGCTGCTGCGCGAGGTGCCGCTGGTGGCGCTGCAGCCCGTGGAGCAGGCCGGCATCTTCGGCCGTGCCTGGGACGCCATCCGGCTCTGGATCAAGTGACAGGCGTCCGACCGAGCCCCGCCGCTTGAGGGTTTTCCCCCGCCGGGATATACTCGCGGGCTTTCCCGCAATTTGGGGCGGGTGAGCCTTTTCCGTTTGCCGCAACCGCGGCAGCCAGTTTCACGAACGTTTAGGGACGTTTTCTCAATGCCAACCATCAACCAGCTCGTGCGTCAGGGGCGGGAGGTCGAAAAGACCAAATCCAAGAGCCCCGCGATGCAGAACAGCCCCCAGCGCCGGGGCGTGTGCACCCGTGTGTACACCACGACGCCGAAGAAGCCGAACTCGGCCCTGCGCAAGGTCGCCAAGGTGCGCCTGACCAACGGGTTCGAAGTCATCTCCTACATCGGCGGCGAAGGCCACAACCTCCAGGAACACTCCGTGGTCCTGGTGCGCGGCGGCCGCGTGAAGGACCTGCCCGGTGTGCGTTACCACATCGTCCGCGGATCGCTTGACCTGCAAGGCGTCAAGGATCGCAAGCAGTCCCGTTCCAAGTACGGCGCCAAGCGCCCGAAGAAGGCCTGAGAAGCCGGTCCTGGTTTGTCGGTGCTCGTTCGGCCCTGGCAGGCTGAACCAGCGTAGTGACCCACTGTCGGGTCGAGTAAGTGGGATGTCCTGATGGCTCCCGCGGCCGGTCGCAAGACCCGGCCAACTGAAGCAAAGTGAGAGGTTTGAAATGCCACGTCGTCGCGAAGTCCCTAAGCGTGAAATCCTGCCGGATCCCAAGTACGGCAATGTCGAGCTCGCCAAGTTCATGAACGTCATCATGCAAGGCGGCAAGAAGGCGGTCGCCGAGCGCATCGTCTACGGTGCCCTCGAGCAGATCGAGAAGAAGAACCCGGGCCGTGACCCGCTGGAAGCGTTCACGATGGCCATCGCCAACGTGAAGCCCATGGTCGAAGTGAAGTCCCGCCGCGTCGGCGGCGCCAACTACCAGGTGCCGGTCGAAGTGCGCCCGGTCCGCCGCCTCGCCCTGTCGATGCGCTGGATCAAGGAAGCCGCCAAGAAGCGCGGCGAGAAGTCCATGGCCCTGCGCCTGGCCAACGAACTCATGGAAGCCACGGAAGGCCGCGGCGGCGCCATGAAGAAGCGCGACGAAGTGCACCGCATGGCCGAGGCCAACAAGGCCTTCAGCCACTTCCGCTTCTAAAGTCCGTCCCCATCTACCGGTACGGGCCCGCCACGAGCGGGCCTGTGCCCTTTGACAGAAAGACTCATCATGGCCCGCAAAACGCCTATCGAGCGCTACCGCAACATCGGTATCTCGGCGCACATCGACGCCGGCAAGACGACGACGACCGAGCGCATCCTGTTCTACACGGGTGTGAACCACAAGATCGGCGAAGTGCACGACGGCGCCGCCACCATGGACTGGATGGAGCAGGAGCAGGAACGCGGCATCACGATCACGTCCGCCGCCACCACCTGCTTCTGGAAGGGCATGGACATGTCCTTCCCCGAGCACCGCATCAACATCATCGACACCCCCGGCCACGTGGACTTCACCATCGAGGTGGAGCGTTCCATGCGCGTGCTGGACGGCGCCTGCATGGTGTACTGCGCCGTGGGCGGCGTGCAGCCCCAGTCGGAAACCGTCTGGCGCCAGGCCAACAAGTACCGGGTGCCCCGCCTCGCGTTCGTCAACAAGATGGACCGCACCGGCGCCAACTTCTTCAAGGTCTATGACCAGATGAAGGTCCGCCTGAAGGCCAACCCCGTGCCCATCGTGATCCCGATCGGCGCCGAGGAGAAATTCACCGGCGTGGTCGACCTGCGCAAGATGAAGGCCATCTACTGGGACGAAGCCTCCCAGGGCATGAAGTTCAACTTCGCCGACATTCCGGCGGAACTGCTCGAGCAGGCCAAGGAATGGCGCGAGAAGATGGTGGAAGCTGCGGCCGAAGCCAACGAAGAGCTGATGAACAAGTACCTCGAAGAGGGCGACCTCACCGAGGAAGAGATCACGCTGGGCCTGCGCACGCGCACCATCGCCGGCGAGATCCAGCCGATGCTGTGCGGCACCGCCTTCAAGAACAAGGGCGTGCAGCGCATGCTCGACGCCGTCATCGAGCTGATGCCGTCGCCGGTGGACATCCCCCCGGTGAAGGGCACGGACGAGGACGAGCAGCCCGTCACCCGCAAGGCCGACGACAACGAGAAGTTCTCGGCGCTGGCGTTCAAGCTGATGACCGACCCGTTCGTGGGCCAGCTCACCTTCGTGCGCGTGTACTCGGGCGTGCTGTCCAAGGGCGACAGCGTGTACAACCCGATCCGCGGCAAGAAAGAGCGGATCGGCCGGATCGTGCAGATGCACGCCAACAACCGCATGGAAGTCGACGAAATCCGCGCCGGCGACATCGCCGCCTGCGTGGGCTTGAAAGACGTCACGACCGGCGAAACGCTGTGCGACCCGTCTTCGATCGTCATGCTCGAGCGCATGGTGTTCCCGGAGCCGGTGATTGCGCAGGCCGTCGAGCCGAAGACCAAGGTCGACCAGGAAAAGATGGGCATCGCCCTGAACCGCCTGGCCGCCGAAGACCCGTCCTTCCGCGTCCGCACCGACGAGGAATCGGGCCAGACCATCATCGCCGGCATGGGCGAGCTGCACCTGGAAATCATCGTCGACCGCATGAAGCGGGAATTCGGCGTTGAAGCCAACGTGGGCAAGCCGCAGGTCGCTTACCGCGAAACCATCCGCCGCACCGTCGAAGACGCGGAAGGCAAGTTCGTGCGCCAGTCGGGCGGCAAGGGCCAGTACGGCCACGTCGTGCTCAAGCTCGAGCCGAACGAGGCGGGCAAGGGCATCCAGTTCGTCGACGCCATCAAGGGCGGCGTGGTTCCGCGCGAATTCATTCCCGCGGTGGAAAAGGGCATCAACGAAGCCGTGACGCAGGGCGTGCTGGCTGGTTACCCGGTGGTGGACGTGAAGGTCACGCTGCACTTCGGTTCCTACCACGACGTCGACTCGAACGAACTGGCGTTCAAGATGGCCGCCATCTTCGGTTTCAAGGAAGGCGCCAAGAAGGCCCAGCCGGTGATCCTCGAGCCGATGATGTCGGTGGAAGTCGAGACCCCGGAAGACTACGCCGGCAACGTGATGGGCGACCTGTCGTCCCGCCGCGGCATGGTGCAGGGCATGGACGACATGCCCGGCGGCGGCAAGGTCATCAAGGCCGAGGTCCCGCTGGCTGAAATGTTCGGCTACTCGACGACCCTGCGCTCGATGTCGCAAGGCCGCGCTACCTACACGATGGAGTTCAAGCACTACAGCGAAGCTCCGAAGAACGTCGCCGAGACGATCATCGCGGCCCGCTCGAAGTAAACGCAGAGCGACGGGGTGGCCGGTGCCGCCTCGTTCTCGTTCCTGTCTGCGATCCGACGCTCCCCCGCTGCCCGTGGCGGGGGAACCAGCAGCCGGATGCAGACGTAAAACCCAACACGGGCATTGCTCTTTATCGGAGATTTCTCAATGGCAAAAGGTAAGTTCGAGCGCACGAAGCCGCACGTCAACGTGGGCACCATCGGCCACGTGGACCATGGCAAGACGACGCTGACGGCGGCGATCACCACGGTGCTGTCGGCCAAGTTCGGCGGCGAAGCCAAGGCGTACGACCAGATCGACGCGGCGCCGGAAGAAAAGGCGCGCGGCATCACGATCAACACCGCGCACGTGGAGTACGAGACCAAGGCGCGCCACTACGCGCACGTGGACTGCCCCGGCCACGCCGACTACGTGAAGAACATGATCACCGG
>NZ_JBFUKP010000023.1:0-63261 GCF_056400765.1 Ramlibacter sp. P4_H7 | reverse complement strand
GCAGAGGCCGGCACCGCCGGGCCCGAGGCGGCCGCACGCGGCGCCAGCGTGGCCCGCACGCGGCCGCCGGGATTGGAGGGCGTCGCCGAGGGCGCGCCGCCGTCGACGGTGAACTGGTCGTTGCTGTTGTCGTAGGTGATCACGGCGCCGCTGGTCTCGTCGGCGAGGGTCGAGCCGCGCAGGCGGCGCATCTCGGCGCGGCCGATGAACTTCACCTTGTCCGCGCGGCCGTCGTACTCGATCGTCTCGCCCTCGCCCTCGATGAATTCATCCACCCCCTCCCGCTTCTGGCGGAAGAAGGCCTGCTTGCCGGGCTCGGCGGTCACCACGCCGAACTGGAAGCCCTCCGGGTCCTGGCGGACGGTCAGCTTGCCGCCCCGGATCAGGATCGTGCCCTTGGTGACCACCACCTTGCCCGTGAAGACGCTGGTCTGCTGCAGGTCGTCGTAGCGCAGGGCGTCCGCCTCGACGTTCATGGGCTTGGCCTTGTCGGCTTTTTCAGCCTGCGCGGGAGCAGCCACGAGCGCCAGGGCGAGCGTCAGGGACAGGGAGGCGGCAGTGGGGAAGTTCATAAAGGCACGAATCTTGCTGGCATTGTAGCCACCCAGGATGAAAAAGCCCGCTGGCGCGGGCTTTTCCGGGTGGGCCGCGCGGCCCATGCCGGCGGTCCGGGCACGGCGGCCTACTTGGCCCGGCGCGCCTCGGCGATCAGGTATTCCACGACCTGCAGCGAGCGTTCCATGCTGCCCGCCATGGTCGCGTCGGTGTAGTAGCGACCGGCCACGCCGAGCGCCGGCACGCCGTCCACCTGGTACTGGTCCTGCAGCTGCTTGGCGCGGCGCGCCTTGGTCTGCACCGAGAACGAGTTGTACAGCTCCTGGAACTTGGCGCGGTCCAAGCCGTTCTTTTCGGCAAAACGCAGGATCAGGTCGTCGCGGTTGGTGGGCTGGTTGTCCTTGTGCACGGCCTCGAACACCTTGGCATGCAGCTCGTCCACCTTGCCCATCGCTTCGAGCGTGTAGAACAGGCGCTGCTGCGGCACGAAGTCGTCGCGGAAGGCGACCGGCACGCGGCGGAACACGACGTCCGCCGGCAGGCGCTGCTTCAGCCAGGCCTGCAGGCGCGGCTCGAAGGCATTGCAGTGCGGGCAGCTGTACCAGAAGAACTCGACCAGCTCGATCTTGCCGGCCGGCGCCTCCACCGGCGCCGCCTTGTCCAGCGCGCGGAAGTCCTTGCCTTCTTCCGGCTTGCGCTGCGCCAGCGCAATGCCCGGCAGCCCCAGCGCGGCGGCGCCCAGCACGCAGGCCGCGGCGGCCGAAAACTCGCGTCGTTTCATTGCTTGCATCTCCTTGAACAGCATCTGAGCACACGCCGGCGGGGATGGTTCCTCCGCGCGGCGGTGTCCTGCTACCGCTGAACGCGCACCAGCGCGGTGTCGAACCCGCCGGCGTCCAGCTTTTCCTTCTGGCGATCGGCCTCGTCCTTGTTGTTGAACGGGCCGACGCGCACCCGGTACACCTGGCGGCCGGACTGCTCGCGCTCCGTCACCTTCGCCTCGATGCCCATGAGCGACAGCTTCGCGCGTTGCGCCTCGGCGTCTTCGGGCGTGCGGAAGGCGCCGGCCTGCACGAAATAGAGGAAGGGATCGTTGCCGCCGCCGGTGCTGGAACGCGCAGCGGCGAGGTCGCCGAGCGGGTCGGCCGGCGCGGGGCGGCCTTTGACGGCGGGCGCCTCCGGCTGCCCCTTGCTGTCCCGGGCGGCTTCGCGGGTGACCGGCGCGGCATCCGACGCCTTGGCGGTGGGCGGCGGCGCTGTCACACCGGGCGCGGCGGGCAGCGCCTTGGCCGGGTTCTTGCCGTACAGGGGCGCGTTGGGATCCCAGTTCTGGTTCTTGCGGGACTCCGCGGCATCCTGCTCCGCGGACCGGCTCGGGCCCTTGTTGAGGAAGGGGACCGGGACCTTGGTGACATAGACCGCCACCGCCAGGGCGGCGGCGAGGCCGATCACCACGCCGATGATGATGCCGACGATGACGTTGCCGCGTTGCTCTTGTTTCATGCTCACATCTTCTGCGGGGCACTGACGCCCAGCACTGCCAGTCCATTGTGCAACACCTGCGCGACCGCGGCCACGAGCGCGAGTCGCGCCAGCTTCAGTTTCTCGTCGTCGACCAGGATCCGCTCGCTGTCGTAGTAGCTGTGGTACGCCGCCGCCAGCTCGCGCAGGTAGAAGGTGACGTCGTGCGGCGCGAAATCCTGCGCCGCGGCCGTGAGCATCTCGGGGTAGCGCGCCAGCTGCAGCATCAGGTTCAGGGCGGCCGGATGCTCCAGCGAGGACAGGTCCGCGCCGGCCAGGCGGCCGGCGTCGCCGCCCCACGCCGCCAGCACCGAGCAGATGCGCGCGTGCGCGTACTGCACGTAGTACACCGGGTTGTCGTTGTTCTGCGCCAGTGCCAGGTCGACGTCGAACACGTACTCGGTGTCGGGCTTGCGCGACAGCAGGAAGAAGCGCACCGCATCCTTGCTGGTCCACTCCACCAGGTCGCGCAGCGTCACGTAGCTGCCGGCGCGCTTGGAGATCTTCACTTCCTCGCCGCCGCGCATCACCCGCACCATGGTGTGCAGCACGTAGTCGGGGTAGCCCTGTGGAATCCCCACGCCCGCCGCCTGCAGCCCGGCGCGCACCCGGGCGATGGTGCCGTGGTGGTCCGTGCCCTGGATGTTGACGACCTTGGTGAAGCCGCGCTCCCACTTGGTGATGTGGTACGCCACGTCCGGGACGAAGTAGGTGTAGCTGCCGTCGCCCTTGCGCATGACGCGGTCCTTGTCGTCGCCGTAGTCGGTGGACTTCAGCCACAGCGCGCCATCGTGCTCGTAGGTCTTGCCGGCGTCGCGCAGGCGCTGCACCACCGCGTCGACCTTGCCGCTCGTGTACAGGCTGGACTCCAGGTAGTAGTGGTCGAAGCGCACCGAGAACGCCTGCAGGTCGAGATCCTGCTCGTGGCGCAGGTAGGCCACGGCGAACAAGCGCATGCCGTCGAGGTCGTCTGGGTCACCGCTGGCCGTGAACTCTCGGTCGTCCGACTTGACCGTCTTCCTGGCCAGGAAGTCGTCGGCGATGTCCTGGATGTAGTCGCCGTTGTAGGCCGCCTCTGGCCAGCCGGCATCGCCCGGCTTGAGGCCGCGGGCGCGCAACTGCACGCTGGTGGCCAGCGTGCCGATCTGCACCCCGGCATCGTTGTAATAGAACTCGCGGTGCACGTTCCAGCCCTGCGTGGCGTACAGGTTGGACAGGGCGTCGCCCAGCGCGGCCTGCCGTCCGTGGCCCACGTGCAGCGGACCGGTCGGATTGGCGGACACGAACTCGAGCAGGATGCGCCGGCCATGCAGCGGCTGCTGGCCGAAGCCGGCGCCGGCGGCCAGCACCTCGCGCAGCACTTCCTGCTTGGCGGCCGCCTTCAGCCGGAAGTTCAGGAAGCCCGGCCCGGCGATCTCCACTGCCTCCACCCATTGCTGGAATGCGGTGCTGGCGAGCAGGTGGTCGCGCAGCGCCTCGGCCACCTGCCGCGGGTTGCGCTTGAGCGGCTTGGCCAGCTGCATCGCCGCGGTGCAGGCCAGGTCGCCGTGCGCGGCCACCTTGGGCAGCTCGAAGGCGGCCTTGTCACCGGCACCCGGCGACAGCTGTTCCAGCCCGGCTGTCAGAGCAGCGAGCAGGTCTTGTTTGGCTTGAAGCATCCGGGGATTTTACGAGGGGGGTCACCCTCGCCCGCCGAAGCCCCGCGCGAGGAACACGGCGGCCAGCGGGATCAGCGGAATGATGTGGGCCTGCAGCATGACCCACTTGCGGGTGCGGCGCACCTCGTCGGCGTCCGGCAGGCTGCCGTCCGCGCGCAGCGCCTTGCGCCAGCGCGCGAAGCGCAGCGTGGGGGCGATGGACATCAGGGCCACCGCGATGAACGCGGTGAGCTTCAGGTGCAGCAGCCAGTTGTGCCAGTACCAGCCGGCGCCCTTGGTGCCCCAGTAGATCCGGACCAGGCCGGTCACCAGCACCACCAGGGCGGCGGCCCCGTAGATGCGGTCCACCCGCACCAGCCGCTCGACGATCTGCGCATTCATCCACTCGGGCCGGCAGATGGCCGCTTCGCTGGTGATGAAAACCACCAGCGCCAGGATGGCGGACAGGTGCAGGAACTGGAGGATGGCGTCCTGGGTCATGCGGCAAAGGGCAGAGAGGCGCGCGAAGCGATCCAGAAATGGGGCTGCGCGTAATGGTGTTTCAGGAAGTCGATCCACAGGCGCACGCGCAACGGCAGGTGCTTGCGCTGCGGAAAGACGGCGTAGATCCCATTGGGCGGCGCGGCGAAAGCGGCCAGCACCTCGATCAGGCGACCTTCGGCGATTTCCTGCTCGACCTCCCAGGTACTGCGCCAGGCGATGCCGTAGCCCTGCAGGCACCAGTCGTGCAGCACCTGGCCGTCCGAGCAGTCCAGCGGGCCGGCCGGCTTGAAGTGCGCCAGCTCGCCCTCGCCGGCGCGGTCCTGCAGCTGGAAGGCCCAGCCGCGCGTCTGCGAGGCATCGCTCGACAGCGTGAGGCAGTCCAGCCGCAGCAGGTCGTTGGGATGTTCCGGCGTGCCGTGGCGCTGCAGGTACTCCGGCGTCGCCACGCACAGGCGGCGGTTGTCCGCCAGGCGCACGCTCACCAAGGAGGAATCGGGAAAATCGCCGACGCGCACCGCGCAGTCGAAGCCCTCGCCGGCCAGGTCGACGACGCGGTCGCTCAGGTTCAGCGAGATGGTGACGTCCGTGTGCAGCTCGCGGAACCTGGGCACCAGCGGCGCCACGTGGCGCCGCCCGAAGCCCGCCGGTGCGGTGATGCGCAGGTGCCCGCTCGCCTTGACGCCGCCGGCGCTGACGCTCGCCTCCGCGTTGGCAATGTCGGCCAGCAGCCGCTGGCAATCCTCCAGGAAGGCGCTGCCCTCGTGGGTGAGGCTGATGCGCCGGGTGGTGCGCACCAGCAGCTTCACGCCCAGGCGTTCTTCGAGCGCGTCGAGCCGGCGCCCCATGATCGCGGGCGCGACCCCCTCGGCGCGCGCGGCCGCGGTCAGGCTGCCGCGGGTCGCCACCGAGACGAAGGATTCCAGCTGCTTGAGCTTGTCCATGCCGCGCCGATTATCGTTTCCCAGGTCATCGATAGCGGGCGCTTTCTCATCGATTTGCGTGCTGCGCCGCGGCAAATGCCGCTGGCGATGCCTTCGCGGGCGGCGCCTGGCCATGCGGCCAGCGCGTCACGTACCCTGGCGCGGCGTCGGAGTGAGGCGCGCGATCTGCTCTTCACCGTAGCCGAGTTCTCGCAGCAGCTCCGGGCCGTGCTCGTTCAGGCGGGGCGGCTGCAGGCGCAGCGCCGGGCGATGCCCGTCCAGCGTCAGCGGCAGCAGCGGCACGCGCGTGTCGCGGCCGTCGGGCAGCTGCAGCGGCGCGAGGCCGCCGGTGGCGTTCAGGTGCGGATCGTCGAACAGGTCCTGCGGCCGGGTGATCGGGGCGAACGGCAGGCCGTTCTTTTCGAACAGGGCGCTCAGCTCCACCGCGCTGTGCGGCGCGAGCCGTTCGCGCAGCAGCGGAATGAGCCACTCGCGCGCGCGCACCCGGTCGTTGTTGGTGTTCAAGCGCGGGTCGGCGGCGAGGTCCGCGAAGCCGAGCGCCTCGCAGAAGATCCTCCACTGCGTGTCGCTGACGGCGGCGAGGAAGACCTGTTCCCCGTCCTGCACCGTGAACACGTCGTAGACGGCCCATGCCGAGATGCGCCCGGGCATGGGCGCGGCCGGCTGGCCGGTGACGGCGAACTGCATCATGTGCTGCGCCACCAGGAACACGTTGTTCTCGAACAGCGCGCTCTGCACTTCCTGGCCGCGACCGGTCTTCTCGCGCTGCGCGAGCGCCGCCATCGCTCCGATGGCGCCGAACATGCCGCCCATGATGTCGTTGACGCTGGTGCCCGCGCGCAGCGGATCACCCGGGCGGCCAGTCATGTAGGCCAGCCCGCCCATCATCTGCACCACTTCGTCGAGCGCGGTGCGGTGGTCGTACGGGCCGGGCAGGAAGCCCTTGTGGCTCACGCTGATGACGCGCGGGTTGAGCCGCGACAGCGACTCGTAGTCCAGCCCGAGCTTCTTCATCGTGCCCGGCTTGAAGTTCTCGCTGACGATGTCGGCGGTGGCGATCAGGCGCAGCGCCGCCTCCCTGCCCTCGACGCTTTGCAGGTCCAGCGCGATGCTCTTCTTGTTGCGGTTGAACAGAGGGTAGAAGCCGGCCCCGGAGCCGAGCAGGCGGCGCGTGTTGTCGCCCGCGGGCGGCTCCACCTTGATCACTTCCGCGCCCAGGTCGCCGAGCACCATGCCGCAGGTGGGGCCCATCACCATGTGGGTGAATTCGACGACGCGGATGCCGGCGTAGGGGAGCTGGTCTTCAGCCATGCAGCGCCTCCTGCGCGAAGCCCTTGGGCAGGCCGGCTTCGGGCGTCATGCCGTACAGCGGCTCGCCGGGCAGGCCCTGCACCAGCGGGTCGCGGGCAGCGATCAGCCGCTGCAGGTCGACGCCGGTGCGCACCCCCATGGCCTCGAACATGAACACGAGGTCCTCGGTCACCACGTTGCCCGACGCGCCCGGCGCGTAGGGGCAACCGCCCAGGCCGCCCAGCGAGCTGTCGAAGGTGCGCACCCCCACGTCGTACGCCGCCAGGCAGTTGGCCAGCCCCAGCCCGCGCGTGTTGTGCATGTGCGCGGCGCCGGTCCGGTCGCCGATCTCCGCGAACAGGCGGCGGAACAGCCGCCGCACCTGCGCCGGGTTGGCCATGCCGGTGGTGTCCGACAGGCCCGATTCGTCGGCGCCGGCGGCGATCACCTGCGTGGCCAGGCGCACCACGTCGTCCTCCGCCACTTCGCCCTGGAGCGTGCAGCCGAAGGCAGTGGAGATGTTGGCTTCCACGTGCACTTGGGGCGCGCGTTCGTTCTTCAGCGCGACGATGCGCCGCACCTCCTCGACCATCTCCTCGCGCGTCTTGCGCACGTTTGCCAGCGAATGCGCGGCGCTGGCGGACAGCGGGATCGTGAGCTTGTGGGCACCCGCCGCCAGCGCCGACTCCGCGCCGCGCACGTTGGGCACGAGCGCCATCACGGTCAGGCCGGGCAAGGTGCGGGCGAATGCAACCACTTCGGCGGCATCGGCCATCTGCGGCAGCAGCTTCGCCGGAACGAAGGAAGCGACTTCGATTTCGCGCAGGCCGGCCGCATGCAGCGCGGTCAGCCACTGTTTCTTGGCGGAGGTGGGCATCACGCCGGCCACGGACTGCAGCCCGTCGCGCGGTCCCACTTCGCTGATCAGGACATCAGGGAGCATGGCGCATTGTCCACGCTCCCCGGCGCAGCGCGGCTACTCCGCCTTGAAGCCCGAGGCCTTGATCGGCGTTTCCCAGCGCTTCAGGTGCGCCACCTGCGTGGTCGCGAGCTCCGCGGCCGGCGCATGGTTGGGCACGAGGCCGAAGGCGACGATCTTCTCCTGGATGACGGGGTCCTTCAGCGCCTCGGCCACCGCGCGGTCGATCCGGTTGACCGTGTCCGCCGGCACACCCGCGGGACCGTAGAGGCCGAAGAAGGCATCGGCCGCCATGTTGATGCCCTGCTCCTTCAGCGTCGGCACGTCGGGCAGCGACTTCGAGCGCTGCTCGCCGGTGACGGCGAGGATGCGCACCTTGCCCGCCCTGTGGTGCTCGATCGTCTCGGACGCAGTGTCGACCATCAGCGGGATCTGCCCACCGATCAGGTCCTGCGCGGCGGGCGCCCCGCCGCGGTAGGCGACGTGCGTCAGCGGCACGCCCGTGGCCTGCGAGAGCAGCAGCCCGGCGAAGTGCGGAACCGTGCCCGCGCCCGAGGTGGCGTAGTTGGCCTTGGCCGGGTTGGCCTTCATCCACGCCAGCACGGACTTGAGGTCGCCCTGCGGCGCGCCCGGGCCGACCGTCACGGCGAAGTCGAAGGTGACCACGCGGGAGATCGGCGTGAAGTCCTTGACCGGGTCGTAGCCGAGATTGCTGTAGAGCCAGGGCGCGATCACCATCGCCCCGCTGGGCGACAGCACCAGCGTCTGGCCGTCGGGCGCAGCGCGCTTGAGTTCGCCCAGCACCAGGCGGCCGGCGGCCCCGGGCTTGTTGTCGACGATCACCGTCTGGCCCAGCGAGGCTCCCATCTTCTGCGCCAGCAGCCGCGCGATCACGTCAGCCGAGCCGCCGGGCGGGAAGCCCACCAGGATCTTCAGCGTGCGGTCCTGCGCCAGCACGGCAGGGGCGGCGAGGGCAGCGCCGGCGAGGGCGGCGAAGTGGCGGCGTTTCATCAAGAGTCTCCTGCGGATCGGATCATTTAACATGTTAAACACTAGCGCACGGCGGCCGCAGCGGCCATCCGGAGCCACCCTATGCATAGGAATCGAAGGAGACAGCAGCCATGACCGTCATCGACGTGCACACGCACATGTTCACCACCCGCTGGTTGCAGCTGCTGCAGGAGAAAAGCGGCATCTACAACGTGCAGACCCGTCCCGACGGGCAGCGCGAGGTGTTCCGCGGCAACACGCCGGTGGTGCTGCCGCAGAAGGGCCACTTCGACTGGGAGCTGCGCGTCCAGCACATGGACCAGGCGAAGATCGACGTGTCGGTGGTCTCGCTCACCTGCCCCAACGTGTACTGGGGCGGCGAGGAGGTCAGCGTGCAGGCGGCGCGCGAAGCGAACGACAACGTGGCTGACGCGCAGTCGCGCTATCCCGACCGCATCCGCTGGTTCGCATCGCTGCCCTGGGAGTATCCGCAGCGCGCGCTGGAGGAGCTGGAGCGCAGCTGCGCCAAGGGAGCGGTCGGCGTGATGGTGCTGGCCAACGTCGCCGGCAAGAGCCTGACCGATCCGCTGTTCGCACCGATCTGGAAGGCGATCGACGACCGCAAGCTCCCGGTCCTGGTGCATCCGACCGATCCGCCGGGCGTCGACTTCATGGACATGAGCAAGTTCGACCTGAGCTGGTCGGTGGGCTTCATGTTCGACACCACGCTGGCCATCACCCGCATGATCTTCGAGGGCTTCTTCGACCAGTACCCGAACCTGAAGGTGATCGCCTCGCATGGCGGCGGGACCCTGCCCTACCTGGTGGGCCGGTTCGAGAAGGGCGACGAGGTCGAACTGCCCCAGCGCCGGCAAATGAAGCGCAAGCCCACGGACTACCTGCGCCATATCCATTACGACAGCATCACCTACAACCTCGGGGCGCTGCAGTACCTGGTGTCGGTGGTGGGCGCGGAGCACGTCATGTTCGGCACCGACTGGCCGCACTGGGTGCACGACACCAAGGGCGCGTTCGCCAACACCGGCGCCTTGCCGGACGCCCAGATGCAAGCGATTCGATCTCGCAATGCGGAACGCGTTTTCGGTTTCTGAGCCGAATTAGCTCGATTTTCGTCACGGATTCTGAGCCTTTGGCTGCATTAATGCGGCCCAAGGTTCGGAATACAGTAACGCCATGGACCATCCCAAGGCGGTGCTGTTCGATGCCTACGGCACGCTGTTCGACGTGTACAGCGTGGCCCTGCTCGCGGAACAACTGTTCCCGGGGCAAGGCCAGACGCTGTCCGTGCTCTGGCGCGACAAGCAGATCGAGTACACGCGCCTCGTCACCACCAGCAACGACGGCGCGCACTACCAGCCCTTCTGGGCACTGACGCGGGCTGGCCTGCGCTATGCATGCAAGCGGCTGCACCTGGACCTGACGTCCGAGCGCGAGCAGCAGCTGATGAACCAGTACCGCCACCTCTCCGCCTTCCCGGAAAACCGCGAAGTGCTGCAGGTGTTGAAAACGCGCGGCGTGACCACCGGCATCCTGAGCAACGGCGATCCCGAGATGCTGGGCATCGCCGTGCGCAGCGCCGGGCTCGAAGGCCTGCTCGATCACGTGATCAGCGTGGACCCGGTGCGCAAGTACAAGACGCACCCGGACGCCTACCGTCTCGGGGTCCAGGCCGTGAAGAAGCCGGCCAGCCAGATCCTGTTCGTCAGCTGCAACGGATGGGATGCGCTCGCGGCCACCTGGTTCGGCTACCGCACGCTGTGGGTCAACCGCTACCAGCTCCCCTTCGAGGAGCTCGGCACCCAGCCCACCCGCATCGGCGACTCGCTCGATGACGTCCTCGAATTTTTTGAATAGCAACTTGCCGGAGAAGCAACCATGACCAGCCGCACGACCATCCACGGATTGCAGGTGGACACCGCGCTCAAGAACTTCATCGACCAGCAGGTGCTGCCCGCCGTCGGCGTGGACAACGCGAAGTTCTGGCAAGGTTTCGACCAGATCGTGAAGGACCTGTCGCCGAAGAACGCCGCGCTGCTGGCCGAGCGCGATCGGCTGCAGGCCGACCTGGATGGCTGGCACCGGAAGAATCCCGGCCCGATCCAGGACCTGGCCGCTTACCGCGCCCACCTGGAGAAGATCGGCTACCTGGTGCCGCATCCGAAGAGCGCGAAGGCGACCACCACCAACGTGGACGCCGAACTGGCGCTGCAGGCCGGTCCCCAGCTGGTGGTGCCCATCCTCAATGCCCGCTACGCGCTCAACGCGGCGAATGCGCGCTGGGGTTCGCTGTACGACGCGCTCTACGGCACCGACGTCATTCCCGAAAGCGGTGGCGCCGACAAGGGCCCCGGCTACAACGAGGTGCGCGGCGCCAGGGTGATCGCGCGCGCCCGGCAGGTGCTGGACCAGGCGGTCCCGCTGGAGAACGGCTCGCATGCCGACGCCACGCAGTACCGCGTCGAGAACGGACAGCTCCGGGTGCAGCTGCAGGGCGGCAAGTCCTCCGGCCTCAAGGATCCTTCCCGCTTCGTGGGCTACCAGGGCGAAGCGGCCGCGCCTTCGTCGGTGCTGGTGAAGAACAACGGCCTGCACCTGGACATCGTCATCGACCGCAAGAGCCAGATCGGCGCAACCGATGCGGCCGGCGTCAGCGACGTCATCGTCGAGGCGGCGCTCTCGACCATTCTCGACCTGGAAGATTCGATCGCCGCGGTGGACGCGCAGGACAAGCTGCTGGCCTACCGCAACTGGCTGGGCATCCTGCAGGGCACGCTCACCGAGCAGGTGAGCAAGGGCGGCAAGAGCTTCACGCGCGGCCTCAACCCCGACCGCAAGTACAAGAGCCCGAAGGGCGATGGCGAGGTGCGGCTGCACGGCCGCTCGCTGCTGTTCCTGCGCAACGTCGGCCACCTCATGACCAATCCGGCCATCCTGTGGGACGGCGGCAAGGAAATCTACGAGGGGATCCTGGACGCGGTGGTCACCACTGCGATCGCGATGGTCGACCTGCAGGGGAAGGGCGCCAACGGCATCCGCAATTCGCGCACCGGCTCCATCTACATCGTGAAGCCCAAGATGCACGGCCCCGCCGAAGCTGGCTTCGCGTCCGAGCTGTTCGGGCGCGTGGAGCAGCTGCTCGGCCTGCCGGCCCACACCGTGAAGCTGGGCATCATGGACGAAGAGCGCCGCACCAGCGTCAACCTGCAGGCCTGCATTGAGGCCGCCGCCGCGCGCGTGGCCTTCATCAACACCGGCTTCCTCGACCGCACCGGCGACGAGATGCACACGGCGATGTACGCGGGTCCGATGATCCGCAAGGGCGACATGAAGTCCAGCGCATGGATCCAGGCCTACGAGAAGAACAACGTGCTGGTGGGCCTGGCCTGCGGACTGCGCGGCCGCGCGCAGATCGGCAAGGGCATGTGGGCCATGCCGGACCTGATGGCCGCGATGCTGGAGCAGAAGATCGTGCATCCCAAGGCCGGCGCCAACACCGCCTGGGTGCCKTCGCCGACCGCCGCCACCCTGCACGCCCTGCATTACCACCAGGTGGACGTGTTCGCCGTGCAGCAGGACCTGGAGAAGACCGATGCCAATGCGGAGCGCGAACAGTTGCTCCAGGGATTGCTGTCGGTGCCGGTCGCGGCCAACGCGAACTGGAGCGCCGAGGAGCGCCAGCAGGAGATCGACAACAACGCGCAGGGCATCCTGGGCTACGTGGTGCGCTGGGTCGACCAGGGCGTGGGGTGCTCCAAGGTGCCGGACATCCACAACGTGGGCCTGATGGAAGACCGCGCCACGCTGCGCATTTCCAGCCAGCACATCTGCAACTGGCTGCTGCACGGCGTAGTCACCGAGCAGCAGGTGCGCGAGACCTTCCAGCGCATGGCGGCCGTGGTGGACAAGCAGAACGCGGGCGACCCGCTCTACCGCCCCATGGCAGGCAACTGGGACAGCTCCTTTGCCTACCGCGCGGCGCTGGACCTGGTGTTCAAGGGCAAGGAGCAGCCGAGCGGCTACACCGAGCCGCTGCTGCACGCGTGGCGCCAGAGGGTCAAGTCGTCGGCCGCCTGACGCTTCCTGCGGGAAGATTTTTCCGCCAGAGCACGTCACTACGTCCTGTAACGTGCTGGCGACTGGCGAGGGGCGCAACGCGACCGGCGGCGCGGTGCGCGGCGTACCACGCAAGCTCTAATGGGTCGCACCAGGGACTCCAGAGACGTAGATGCCAGAGGTGACCCACACCGCCACCCGCAGCTTGCGCGAGGCCGCCAGCGACGCGGCCCGCATGATCGAGCATTGCGTGGACGCCACCGTCACCGAACTGCAGGCCGCCGAACTGCAGGCGAGCGGCGAGCAACGCCACCAGGTCACGGGCGCCTGGCGCGAGATGCTGGCGCGGCGCAAGGTGTGGAGCGAACGATTTCCGCGGCTGCTGCGGGCCGCGTTCGAAGCCGAGATGCGCGGCGGCGACCAGCCTGGCACCGCTCCCGCATTCGAGCCCACTTCCGGCTGGATGGCGCTGACGCTGGTCGACGACGCCGAGATCGCCCGCAAGATCGAAGCCTCGCGCCTGGCGCAGCAGCTCGCGGCGATGCTGGAACGGCCGCTGGCAGCACTCGACGGCCTCATGACCAGTGCGATGGGACTTCCCGGCATCCAGCCGGAACGCAATCCGCTGCGGCCCGCCGTTTACGCGCGGGCCCTGCGCAAGCTGATGGACGGAGACGGCGTCGATCCCGCGTGGCCGGCCCTGTGGCTGCGGCACATGGTGGCGACGCTGGGCCAGGAGCTCGAGCAGCTGTACCGCGCGCAAAGCGATCGGCTCACCCAGGCCAGCGTGCACGCCGCGGACTACCGGCTGCTGATGTCGGGCTCGCAAGGCGCGACCCCTGCAAGCGATGGCCGCCACGCCCATGCTTCCGGCGCCATTCCGGCGGCCGCCGCAGCCAGCGCGCCGCAGGCGGGCGCGGCTCCCGCACAGGCCGAATCCCCGATCGCCCCCGCCGGCCAGCGTGCCGCGGCCGCCGCCCGCAGCAGTGGCTTCATGGACCTGCCGCCGCAAGCCGTGGACGGACTGCGGCTGCGCCTGTTCCTGGCCCGCGACGATGCCCAGGCCAGGCAGCCGGTGGCCGCGAGCTTCCGTGCGCAGGCCGAAGCCGAGCTGCGCGAGCTGGAGGAGCGCGCGGACACGCGCACGTACGACGAGGCCGCGGCACGCGAGCAGATGCACGTGCCGGTGGTGGAGCGCGCTCAGCGCGCGGTGGACACCGACTCCCCGCTGCCCGAAGCGGTCTGGGGCGAGTACGGCACGCCGCGCCAGCGTTCGCTGGTGCGCGGCCGGCTGAAGACGGAGGCGCGCGAGATCGGCCAGGTGTTCGGCCTGGAAGTGGTGCGGCGCCTGATCAACAAGGTGGCCGAGGACGCGCGCCTGCTCGCTCCCGTGCGGGAAGCGATCGTGGCCCTCGAGCCTTCGCTGTCCCGCCTGGCGATGGTGGCGCCGCGCTTCTTCAGCGACGAGGCGCACCCGGGCCGCCTGCTGGTGGAGCGCGTTGCCGAGCGCAGCTTCAAGTACAACGACGAGTTCAGCGTCGAGTTCCAGAGCTTCCTGGTGCCGGTCGCTCAGACTTTCACGCGGCTCAACGAGATCGAGCGCTTCGAAAGCGCCATTCCCTTCCAGGCCGGTCTGGCGACGCTGCAGGCCGGCTGGCGCGCCCAGGACGAACTCGACGAAGGCGCGCAGCGCAGGGTGCTGGAGGCGGTGCAGTTCGCGGAGCGGCGGCAGCATGAGGCAGGCTGCATCGCTGCCGACCTGCGCGGACGGGAGGACCTGGCCAACGCGCCCGCGACGGTGCAGGACTTCGTGCTGGGA
The DNA here is from genome assembly GCF_056400765.1 of Ramlibacter sp. P4_H7. Taxonomy (NCBI): domain Bacteria; kingdom Pseudomonadati; phylum Pseudomonadota; class Betaproteobacteria; order Burkholderiales; family Comamonadaceae; genus Ramlibacter; species Ramlibacter sp. P4_H7. Next base: position 49,011 of record NZ_JBFUKP010000023.1, on the reverse strand, counting down.
ACCTGGTCGGTCGTCATCGCGCAGGCGCGACTGACGCACTCCGGCGGTGATCTCGATCCCGGCGGACACCTGGCCATCCTGGGCGACCTGCTTTGGAGCGTGGACCTCGACGCGGTGCTGCACAACCCCGCGCGCGCCTTCGTGCTGATTCCGCGCGTGCTGCTCAGGCTGCGCGAAGGCCTCATCGCGCTGGGGCAGTCGCCGCAGGAAAGCGAAGGCTTCTTCCATGAACTGGAGCGCCTGCACCGCCCCGTCATGAAGCTGCGCGCGAAACAGCGCCACCGCGAGCTCGCGCCGGCGGAGCGCGACGCGCCCCAAGCGGAGCCTTCGCCGCGGCGGGCGGACCAGCCCTGGATGCCGGCCGACGCCCTGCACGCCGCCGGCTTCGAGGACACGCTGCCTTCCGACTTCGCAGCGCTGCCCGCCGCCCGCCGCCCCTTGCAGGAAGAGCCTGAGCCGCTGGAGGAACAGGAAGTGGACGCGATGCTGGCTGCGCTCGCGCCCGGCTGCTGGGTGGACCTGTATTCCCGCCAGCAGTGGCGCCGCGCCCGGCTGGTCTGGGCGGCCGAACGCGGGACGCTCTTCATGTTCGTGAGCCATGGCGGCCAGCCCCACTCCATGAGCCGCCGCAGCATCCAGCGCCTGGCGCGCGACCGCCTCCTGCGCCTGATGGCCGGCGACGGCGTGGTGCCGCGTGCGCTCGAGCGCATGGCGCAGCCGTCCGCGCCCATGCCGCTGGCGGCCTGACCCGCCGGCCGGCCTCCGGTGCCGGCGCGCGGGTACGATGCGGCTGTGAGTCCCGCCGCCCCCGATCCCGGTGCCTGCCCGCTGTGCGGACAGGCCAACCGCTGCGCGATGGAGCTGCAACGCGAGACGGGCCTGCAGCAGGGCCCGTGCTGGTGCGCCCAGGTCGACTTCAGCGCCGATCTGCTGGCGCGCGTTCCCTCCGAGTCGCGCAACCTCGCCTGCATCTGCCCCGAGTGCGCCCGCCGCGCTGCGCCGGCGTGAGCGACGCCAGCTCCGGCGCGGCGATGCGCGAGCGGCATGGCCCGCGCTACCGCTGGCTGCTGCTGATCTCCGTCATGGTCGGGACCATGGCGTCCATCATGTCCTCCACCGTGGTGAACGTGGCCATCCCCGGCATGAGCCACTACTTCACGCTCAACCAGGAACGGGCCCAGTGGGTGAGTTCCGGCTTCATGGTGGCGATGACGGTTTCCATGCTGACCACGCCGTGGCTGCTCTCGCGCTACGGTTACCGGCGCACGTACGTCGGCACGATGCTGCTGCTGCTCGCCGGCGGCGTCGCCGGAGGGCTGGCGCTGCACTTCCCGCTGGTGCTGGCCGCGCGCGTGGCCGAAGGGCTGGCCGCCGGGGTGGTGCAGCCGATCCCGGCCATCATCATGTTGCGCGCCTTCGAGCCGCATGAGCAGGGCCGCGCGAGCGGCCTGTTCGGCATGGGCGTGGTGCTGGCGCCCGCCCTCGGTCCCAGCATCGGCGGCCTGCTGGTCGACTGGTTCGGCTGGCGCTCGATCTTCTTCATGGTCGTTCCCTTCTGCCTCGTGTCGATCTGGTTGGCGTACCGCTACGTCCCCACCAGTGCCCCGGGCGGGGCGAGCGCCCGCTCGGAAGGACCCCGGCTGGACTGGCGCGGCCTGTTGCTGGGCAGCGTGGGAACGCTGTGCCTGCTCAATGGCCTGGTGGAAGTGCGGGGCGGCGATCCGCTGCTGGCGGCCGCACTTCTGTTCGGCGCGGTGTGCGCGCTCGCGGCCACCATCGCATGGCTGCGCCACGCCAAGCGCAGCGGCCGCGAACCGCTGCTGAACCTGGACCTCTTCGGCTACCGCACCTATGCCTTCGGCAGCCTGGTCGCGTTCATCTATGGCATCGCGCTGTTCGGCTCCACCTACCTGCTGCCGGTCTACATGCAGCTGGCCCTGCAGTTGCCCGCGTCGCACGTGGGCACCATCCTGCTGCCATCGGGCATCGTGCTGGCCATCACCATCGGCATCGCAGGGCGGCTCACCACGCGGCTGCCGACTTACGTGATGGTGAGCGGCGGGCTCGTGCTGCTGGCCGCGTCGTTCGCGCTGATGCCGACCGTGGGGCTGCAGACCGGGCTCTGGGTGCTGGTGGCCTGGGCGATCCTGGGCCGCATCGGGCTGGGCTTCATCCTGCCCTCGCTCAACCTGGGCGCCATGCGGCCGCTGGACAAGGCGCTGATCCCGCAAGGCGCGAGCGCCATCAACTTCCTGCGCATGCTGGGCGGTGCCACCGGCGTGAGCCTGTGCGCGATCGTGCTCGAGTGGCGCCTGGCTGTCCACGGCGACGCGCTCACCCGCCCCGGCACCAGCCTGGCGCGGCTGGCCGCCTTCAACGAGTCCTTCCTGATGCTGGCCGCGATCTGCGGCATCGCGGTCGTCGCGGCCTGGCAATTGCGCGATCCCCCCGCGACGGCGGCGGCTGGCGAATAATCGACCCATGTGCCAGCTGCTGGGAATGAACTGCAACACGCCGACGGACGTGACGTTCAGCTTCGCCGGCTTCGCGCAGCGCGGCGGACGCACCGACCACCATGCCGACGGCTGGGGCATTGCTTTCTTCGAAGGCAAGGGCCTGCGCCACTTCGTCGACCACCTTCCGGCCGCTGAGTCGCCGGTGGCCGAGCTGATCCGCCGCTACCCCATCAAGAGCCGCCACGTGGTGGCGCACATCCGCAAGGCCACCCAGGGCGAGGTGGCCCTGCAGAATTGCCATCCCTTCGTGCGGGAACTGTGGGGACGCTACTGGGTGTTCGCCCACAACGGCGACCTGCAGGACTTCCATCCGCGCCTGCACGCGAACTTCCGTCCCGTCGGGTCCACCGACAGCGAACGTGCGTTCTGCTGGTTGATGCAGGAGATGTGGAAGTCGCACGCGGACGTTCCCAGCGTCGAGGAGCTGACGCTCACGCTGCGCGAGCTGGCGCCGCGCATCGCCAAGCACGGCCGCTTCAACTTCCTGCTGTCCAACGGCGACGCGCTGTGGGCGCACTGCTCCACCAGCCTCTGGTACCTGGAGCGCAAGCATCCGTTCACGCATGCGCAACTGGCAGACGAGGACCTCAGCATCGACTTCGCGCAGCACACCTCCGCGGGGGACCGGGTGGCCGTGGTGGTCACGGCGCCGTTGACTGTCAACGAGACCTGGACGCAGTTCCAGCCGGGCGAGCTGAAGGTGTTCGTGGACGGGCGGGCGCTGGCCTAGCGATCACAGCACGGTGCGGTCGCGGTCGACCGCTTCCTCGAGCGCGTCGAGGAACATCGCCGGCACGTCGAAACCGGTCTGCTGCGTGATCTCCTGGAAGCCGGTCGGGCTGGTCACGTTGATTTCCGTGAGGCAGTCGCCGATCACGTCCAGCCCGATCAGCAGCAGCCCGCGGTCGGACAGCAGCGGGCCGACCGTCTCGGCGATCTCCCGGTCGCGCTCGGAGATCGGCTGGGCCACGCCCTTGCCGCCGGCGGCGAGGTTGCCGCGGATCTCGGTGCCCTGCGGAATGCGCGCGAGACAGAACGGCGCGACCCTGCCGCCAATCACCAGCACGCGCTTGTCGCCCTGCGAGATCTCCGGGACGAAGCGCTGCACCATGATCGTGGTGGCGCCGTGGTGGTTGAGCGTCTCGATGATCGAGCCGAGGTTCAGTCCATCCGGTCCGACGCGGAAGATGCCCATCCCGCCCATGCCGTCCAGCGGCTTCAGGATGATCTCGCCGTGCTCCTCGTGGAAGCGGCGCACCTCGTCCGCCGAGCGCGTGACGAGCGTCGGGCTCACCAACTGCGGGAACTCCATGATCGCGAGCTTCTCGGGGTGGTCGCGCAGTGCCGCCGGCCGGTTGAACACCTTGGCGCCTTCGCGCTGCGCCTGCTCCAGCAGGTGCGTGGCATAGAAGAACTCGGAATCGAACGGCGGGTCCTTGCGCATGAGCACCGCGTCGAAGTCCTTCAGCGGCCGGATTTCGGTGCGATGGACCTGGAACCATTCGTCCTCGGCGGCGGTGAGCGAGATCTCGCGCAGCTCCGCATGGACCAGGTCGCCAGAACGCCAGGTCAGGTGACGCGGTTCGCAGGCGAACAGGCGGTGGCCGCGGCGCTGGGCCTCCCGCATCATGGAGAAAGTGGTGTCCTTGTAGGTCTTGAAGACCTCGAGCGGATCGGCGACGAAGAGAATGTTCATGGCCCTGAACTGTTGCACAAATCAGGCGAAGACGGCGCGGGCCGCGTCCTCCAGCCACGCCGCCGTCGCGGCTGGGTGGGTGACGGGAATCATGTGTCCGCCGGGGACGATCCGCAGGTCGGCCTGCGGCACCTTGGCCCGCAGCGCCTCGCCCTGCGCGCGCCAGTCCAGGATGCGATCGCCCTCGCCGAACAGGATGCGCAGCGGCATCCGGATGTCGGCATAGCGCTGTTGCTGCGCCCGCAGGTCGTCTTCGATCGCGGCCATGTCCGTGGACGCGGCGAAGAAGGCCCGCGGCCGCAGGCTGCGCAGGCCGCCGCCGCGCACGGGGTAGTCCTGCGGAGGGGCGTCCGGCCCGAACAGCACCGCGATTGCCGCGCGCGTGCCGATGATCGCCAGCGGCGCGGCGAGGGTGTGCGCGAACCAGCGGCGGATCCACGGCGTGCGGATCGCCAGCGCGCGAAAGGGCGCCGGAACGTTCGGGTCGAAGTGCGTCAGCGGCGCGATCACCGCCAGGCCGGCGACGCAGTCGGGGTCCTGCAGAGCGACCGACAGCGCAATCGTCCCGCCCAGGGAATGCCCCACCAGCAGCGGCGGCCGGTCGAACTGCATCGTCCGGATGAAGCCGGCAACGATGCGCGCCTGCGCGGCGATGCCGGCCTGGCTCGCGTCGCGCCGCGGCGAATGGCCGGATCCGGGCCGGTCCAGCAGCACGACGCGCCAACGCCGCGCCAGCTCCTGCAGCGGAAGGTAGTCGAAGTTGCGCGACTCTCCGCCCAGCCCGTGCACCAGCACCAGCGGCGGCCCCTGTCCGAGGTCCCGGTAGTGCAGGCGTTCGCCGCCGATCTCCAGCCAGCGTCCCGGTGCCGGAAAGGCGGCGTCGAGACGCCAGCCGACGAACCACGTGAACAGGGCGAAACCGGCGAGCGCGAGCGCGGCCACCATCAGCAAGGTGAGCAGGAAGTGCATGGGGTCAGCGCAGGGGTTCGCCCGCCCGCGCGAAGCGCAGCGCGCCGTCCCGCAGCGGCGAGAGCTTCATCGACAACAGGTCGAGCAGGTAGTTCTGGTGGATGCGCCAGGGTTTGCGGCTGCCCTGGCGCGGCAGCTGGTCGGAGCCCCGCTGGATGTAGCCGGAGCTCAAGTCCAGCGCCGGTCTCGTCGCGCCGGCATCGCCTTCCTGCACCGGCATCACCATGTCGAGCCGGCGGGCGCGCATGTGGTTCAGGATGCGGCACACCCGCCGCGCGATGAGTTCGCACTTGAGCGTCCAGGAGGCGTTGGTGTAGCCCATGGACAGCGCGAAGTTCGGCACGCCGCTGAGCATCATGCCCTTGTAGGAAAGCACGTCGCTCGATCGCAGCGGGCGTCCATCGACGGTGATCTGCGCGCCCCCGAGCATCTGCAGCTTGAGGCCCGTGGCGGTGATCACGATGTCTGCCGGCAACTCCTCGCCCGAGGCCAGCACGATGCCTTGCGGCGTGAAGCGTTCGATCTGGTCGGTGACGATGCTGGCCTTGCCGCTGCGCAATGCGCGGAACACGTCGGCGTCCGGCGCGATGCACAGGCGCTGGTCCCACGGGTCGTAGCGCGGCTGCAGGTGCTTCTCCTCGACTCCGCTGCGCCTGCGGGCCTGCTCCACGAGGAAGCGGCGCGCTGCTTGCGGCCAGCGCCGCGAAAACTGGAAAAAGGCCGTGGAAAGCAGGATGTTCTTCCAGCGGATCAGCCGGTAGGCGAGCTTGCGGGGCAGCGCACGCTGCAGCGCGCGGCCGATCGCATCGCGGCCGGGCAAGGCCATGATGTAGCTCGGCGAACGCTGCAGCATGGTCACGTGCGCGGCCTGCCGCACCAGCGACGGAATCAGCGTGATCGCCGTCGCACCGCTGCCGATGACCACGATGCGCTTGCCCGCGTAGTCGAGGTCTGCAGGCCAGTGCTGCGGGTGCACGATGCGCCCGGCGAAGCTCTCGCGGCCCGGCCACCCGGGCTCGTGCCCGTTCTGGTAGTCGTAATAGCCGCTGCAGAAGAACAGGAAGCGGCAGCGAAAGCGCTGCGGCTCGCCGCCCGCGTCGACCTGCACGTCCCACCGCGCGTCCGCGGAGTCCCAGTGCGCCGCGGTCACGCGGTGCCCGAAGCGGATGCGCGGCAACAAGCCTTCCTCGCGCGCGGTCTCGCGGATGTAGTCGCGGATGGCCGCGCCTTCTGCGATCTGGGCATCGCTGGTCCAGGGCCGGAAGGTGAAGCCCAGCGTGAACATGTCGGAGTCGGAGCGGATTCCCGGGTAGCGGAACAGGTCCCAGGTGCCGCCGATGGCATCGCGGCCTTCCAGCACGACGAAGCTGCGCTCGGGACATTCCTGCTGCAGGTAATGAGCGGCGGCAATGCCGGAGATGCCGGCGCCGACCACGACGACATCGAACTCCGTGGGCGTGGCGGCGGACATGTTCCTTCCAGCGTGACTTGGCGGGACGTGCGCTGCTCTTGCGGGCCAAGATCGTCAGGAGCTAGCGCCGAGCACGCGGGCCATGATATCCACGGACCAGGCATCGTCCCGGCGCGCGTGGCGCACTTTCCGGAGCAGGTCCGCAGAATGTCGGCGCGGCTTCTCCGTGAACAATGTCCTGCGGCAACCGTTCACCGCCGCCGGGCGGTCGCTCTGAATGTATCTAATTGTATAACCATGTAAGCACTCTCAGAAGGAGCTTCCCATGGCTATGCAAAGCAAGTTCACCGCAATCGCCCTCGCTCTCGCCTGCCTGGCCGCTCCGGCCATGGCCGCCGACTATGACTTCGACGGCGCCCTGCACTCCCTGCGCAGCGGCCGCATGTCCGAGGCGTATGGCCGGTTCCTCTCGCTGGGCCTGCAGGGCGACCCGGATGCCGCCCGCGCGGCGCTGTTCCTGGGCCAGAACGGCACGCTGCTGTACGGCGCGATGTGGGAGCTGACCGACCTGGATGCCGCCAGCCTGCGCGTGGTGTCCGCACGGCCGTCGCTGCGTCCCCAGCCTCAGCCCGATTCCGCGGGCTACGACGCGACGGGCATCAGCCAGCGCCCTATTCCCGCCGACACGGTCGCCGGCCGGTAAGCAATCCGCGGAGCCCGCGGGCTCCTAGATCTCCACCTTGCTGCCCAACTCCACCACGGAGTTGTTGGGCAGGTTCAGGAAGTCCGCCGCCGCGCTGGCGTTGTGGTGCATCTGGGCAAACAGCTTCTCGCGCCAGGATGCCATGCCGCCGCCGATGGTGGGCACCACGGTGTCGCGCGACAGGAAGTAGCTGGTGGTCATCGGCTCGAGTTCGCAGCCGCGGTTGCGGATCTGCTCCAGGGCGCGCGGCACGTCCGGATCGTTCTTGAAGCCGTAATGCAAGGTGACCTGCCAGCAGTCGTGCCCCAGGGGCTCGATCTCCGCGCGGCGGTCCAGCCCGATCCAGGGTACCTCGTGGTTGCGCACGGTGACGAACAGGTTGTGGTCGTGCAGCACCTTGTTGTGCTTCAGGTTGTGCAGCATCGCGTTCGGCACCGTGCCCGGCTCCGCCGTCAGGAACACGGCCGTGCCCTCCACCCGCGCGGGAGGCGCCTCGAACACCGACTCCAGGAAGCTCTTGAGGTCGATGGCGTCGGAGCGGAGCTTCTCGGTGAGGATGGTGCGGCCCCGCTTCCAGGTCGTCATCAGCGTGAAGATGCAGGTGCCGATCAGCAGCGGGAACCAACCGCCTTCCAGCAGCTTGAGCATGTTGGAACTGAAGAAGGCCAGGTCGACGACGAAGAACCAGCCCGTGGCCGCGATGCACAGCGGCAGGGGATAGCCCCAGCCGTAGCGGACCACGAAGAACGTCAGCGTGGTCGTGATCAGCATGTCCAGCGTCACCGCGATGCCATACGCGGATGCCAGCGCACTGGACGAACGGAACATCACCACGGCGATCACGATGGCCACGAACAGGCCCCAGTTCACCGCCGGCACGTAGATCTGCCCGGTGTCCCGCACGCTGGTGTGTTCGACGTTCAGGCGCGGCAGGTAGCCCAGCTGCACGACCTGCTTGGTGACGCTGAAGGCGCCGGTGATCAGCGCCTGCGAAGCGATCACCGTGGCCATGGTGGCGAGCACCACCAGCGGCAGCAGCGCCCAGTCCGGCGCCATCATGAAGAAGGGGTTCTTGACGGCTTCGGGCCGTGCCAGCAGCAGCGCGCCCTGGCCGAAGTAATTGAGCGTGAGCGCGGGCATCACGGCGCTGAACCAGGCGAGCCGGATCGGCTTCTTGCCGAAATGGCCGAGGTCCGCATAGAGCGCTTCCGCGCCCGTGACGCACAGGACCACCGCGCCCAGGATGATGAAAGTGGTGCCCGGCTGCAGCCACATGAAGCGCAGCGCGTAGTACGGGTTCAGCGCCTTGAGGATCTCGGGGTGCTGCACGATGTGCGACACGCCCAGGACGGCGATGGTCATGAACCACACGAGCGTGACCGGGCCGAAGAACTTGCCGATGCCGCCGGTGCCGCGCTTCTGCACGGCGAACAGCGCGAGCAGCACCACCAGCGTGAGCGGGATGACCCATTCCTTGAACGCGGGCGACACCACCTCCAGGCCTTCGACCGCCGAGAGCACGGAGATCGCCGGCGTGATGACGCCGTCGCCATAGAACAGGGAAGTGCCGAAGATGCCGATCACCAGTAGCCGCTTGCGCAGCTCGGGCCGGTCCTTCACCGCCTGCGAGGCCAGGGCGAGCATGGCAATCAGCCCGCCCTCGCCGTTGTTGTCGGCGCGCAGGACCAGCACCACGTACTTGATCGAGACGATGACGGTCAGCGTCCAGAAGAAGATGGACAGCACGCCGTACACGTTGTCCGGCGTGAAGGGCACGTGCCCGCCTCCGAACACTTCCTTGACGGCGTAGAGGACGCTGGTGCCAATGTCGCCATAGACGACACCGATGGCGCCGAGCGTCAGCGCCGCAAGCGAAGATTTCGAGTTCTGCACGAACAGCCCCGTCCCGGCACAGGGCCACCGGCGGGGTCTTGACTTTAGGGATCGCTATTGTGCGCCCGGGCCAGCGCCGATCGGCTCGATGTTGCAGCGCAGCAACTCGTGCTCGCGCGATTAGTCGTAGCTCTCTGCTTCCGGGTCGGTGGCTTCCAGCTCGTAGCTCGCGGCCAGCATGGCCAGGCGGCCGATCACCCCGTACATATAGAACCGGTTGGGCGCGCTGGCACCTGGCTTCTGTCCGGGCTGAGGTAAGCGCGTACTCTCGGCAAAAGCCAGCGGCACGAAGGTGGAGCCGGGGGTGTTCAGGTTCTCGTCGGTGCCGCGCTCGGCATGCACTCGGTAGAAGCCGCCGACCACGTAGCGGTCCATGGTGTAGACCACTGGCTCGGCCACCGCCTCGTTGATCCGTTCAGCCGTGAGCACGCCTTCCTGGATGATGACGTCGGTGATGGCCTGGCCGGTCTTGCCCAAGGGGGGCTGGCTCTTGGGCCGATCGCGCAGCGCGTCGAGGTCCTTCACGTCGCGCACGGTCATGATGCCCTTGCCGTGGGTGCCGTTGTCCGCCTTGACGATCACGAACGGCTTCTCGTTGATGCCGTATTCCTTGTATTTCTTGCGGATCTTGGACAGCAGCGCGTCCGCGTTCGTGCGCAGGCAGTCCATGCCTTCTTCCTTGAGGAAGTCGAGCTCGCCGCAGCGATTGAACATCGGGTTGACCAGCCAGGGATCGATGCCCAGCATCTTGCCGAAGCGCTTGGCCACCTCCTCGTAGCTCTGGAAGTGCCGACTCTTTCGCCGCACCGACCAGCCCGCGTGCAGCGGCGGCAGCAGGTACTGCTCGTGCAAGTCCTCCAGGATGCCCGGAGGCCCCGCCGTCAGGTCGTTGTTGAGCAGGATGGTGCAGGGATCGAAGTTCTTCAGGCCCAGGCGGCGCTTGGTGCGCACCACGGGCTCCAGCGTGACGCTGTCGCCTCCGGGCAAGTCCACCACCGTGGGCTTCTTGATCTCCGGGTCGATCGAACCGACACGCACGTTGAGCCCCGCCATCCGGAAGATCTTCTGCAGCTGGGCGATGTTGCTCAGGTAGAAGGAATTGCGGGTGTTCTCCGGCACCACCAGCAGGTTCTTGGCTTCCGGGCAGATCTTCTCGATCGCCGCCATCGCCGCCTGCACCGCCAGGGGCAGCATCTCGGGCGTCAGGTTGTTCCAGCCGCCCGGGTACAGGTTGGTGTCCACCGGTGCCAGCTTGAAGCCGGCATTTCGGATGTCCACCGAGCAGTAGAACGGCGGCGTGTGCTCCATCCACTCGAGCCGGAACCAGCGTTCCACCGCCGGCATGGATTCGAGGATGCGCTGTTCGAGTTCGTTGATCGGCCCCGTGAGGGCCGTGATGAGATGCGGAACCATCTGTTCTTCTACTTCGTTGGTTTCCCGTTGCCGTGGAAAGGAGTCACTGCGCGATCCGGTGCCGCCGCGGAACCGGCTTCGCCGGGCCGCTGGCGGCTCCCCCTCGAGGGGGAGGCGCCTCGGGCGTTTCGGGGGTGGGTCATTCCCGCACTTCGCCGTCGCCCAGCACGATCCACTTGAGCGAGGTGAGCCCCTCGATGCCGACCGGGCCGCGCGCATGGAACTTGTCCGTGCTGATGCCGATCTCGGCACCCAGGCCGTATTCGAACCCGTCCGCGAAGCGCGTGCTGGCGTTGACCATCACGCTGGCCGAATCCACCTCGCGCAGGAAGCGCTGCGCATGCTGGTGGTCGCGCGTGAGGATCGCGTCGGTATGGTGCGAGGAGTAGCGGTTGATGTGCGCGATGGCCTCGTCGATGCCCGCGACCACCTTCACGCTGATGATGGGCGCCAGGTATTCCTCGGACCAGTCCTGCTCGGTCGCGTCCTTCAGGTTCGCACCCTGCACCGCCCGCAGGATCGCCCTGGCTTCGGGATCGCAGCGCATCTCCACGCCCTTGGCGGCGAAGATGGCGCCGATCTCCGGCAGGAAGGCCTTGGCCACGCCGCGCGCGACCAGCAGCCCTTCGCTCGCATTGCACGGGCTGTACTTCTGGGTCTTGGCGTTGTCGGCGACCTTGACCGCCATGGCGACGTCGCAGGGATCGTCGACGTAAGTGTGGCAGTTGCCGTCCAGGTGCTTGATCACCGGCACCTTGGCCTCGCGGCTGATGCGTTCGATCAGGCTCTTGCCGCCGCGCGGGATGATCACGTCCACGTGCTCGGGCATGGCAATCAGCCGGCCCACCGCCTCGCGGTCGGTGGTCTGCACCAGCTGCACCGCTTCCCCCGGCAGGCCGGCCTGCGCCAGCGCCTGCTGCACCAGCCTCGCCAGCGCCTTGTTGGATTCGATCGCTTCCGAGCCGCCGCGCAGGATGCAGGCGTTACCGCTCTTGATCGACAGGCTGGCCGCCTCGATCGTCACGTTGGGACGGCTCTCGAAGACCATGCCGAAGACACCGAGCGGCACGCGCATCTGGCCCACGCGGATGCCGCTGGGCTGCTGCTTCATGCCGAGCACCTCGCCGATGATGTCGGGCATCGCGGCCAGCTGCTCGCAGCCGACCGCCAGCGTCTCGACGATGCGGGGCGTGAGTTTCAGCCGGTCCATCATCGGCTCGGCCAGCCCGGCCGCGGTGGCGCGGGCGATGTCCTTGTCGTTCTCGTCCTGTAGCGCCTGCACGTTCGCGCGCAGCAGCCCGGCCAGGGCCCGCAGGGCGTTGCTCTTCTCGGCCGCCGAGGCCGCGGCCATGCGCGCGGACGCTTCCCGGGCCTGCAGGCCCAGCGAATGCATCACTTCGGCGATGTTGAGCGCGTTCATGCCGCCATTATCCCCTGCCCCCCCTTAGGGCAGGCTTAGGCGGGGAATGGCCGGGCGGGGCCGGGCCGGGCCGGCGAAGACGGCGGCGCGCCGACGGCAAGGCACAGGTCCATGGCCAGCTTGTGCAGCGCCTGCCAGCCGTCGGTGGGCCAGCCGGGCGACTTCAGGCCCTTGACGATGCCGTCCACCACGTGCGCGCCATGCAGCAGGTTTTCCAGGGTGGTGGCGGACAGGCGCGGCAGCACCCGTTCGAACAGCTTTTCCTTCAGGCCCCAGACACGCTGTTCGCGCAAGGCCATGGGCAGCGGCCGGCCGGCCGCCATTGCATCCTTCACCCGCTTGAGGGCCCGGATGTCCTCGGACAGCGCGTAGTGCACCAGCACCTCGGCCTCGCCTTCCGCCTGCAGTCCGTCCAGCATGCGTTGCACGCGTGCCACCTGGCCTCCCAGCACGGCCTCGGACAGCTTGAACACGTCGTAGCGCGCGACGTTGAGCACGGCGCTTTCCACCTGTTCGAAGCGCAGTTCGCCCTGCGGATACAGCAGCGCCAGCTTCTGCACCTCCTGGTGCGCGGCCAGCAGGTTGCCCTCGACCCGGTCGGCGAAGAACTGCAGGGTGCGCTGGCCATCCTCGCCGGCGGCCACGCGCTGGCCGTTCTGCGCCAGCCGCTGCGAGATCCACTGAGGCAAGGCATTGCGCTCCACCGGCTGCACCTCGAGCGCGACGCCGTGGCCTTCCAGAGCGGCGAACCAGGCGGACTTCTTCGTCGCGAAATCGAGCCGCGGCAGCAGCACCAGGGTCAGGGTGCTGTCGTTGCCCGGCGCGCCTTCCGCCAGTTGCTGCAGCGCGGCGCTGCCTTCCTTGCCCGGCTTGCCGGAAGGAATGCGGATCTCCAGGATCTGCCTGTCGGCGAACAGGCTCAGCGACCCGCCCGCCGCCAGCACCGCGCTCCAGTCGAAGTGCGCGCCGGCCACCGTGTGCACGCTGCGCTCGGTGTAGCCCTGCGCGCGGGCGGCGGCGCGGATCGCATCCGCGGCCTCCTGCACCAGCAGCGGCTCGTCGCCGTGCAGGGTGTACAGCGGCTTCAGGCCGCGTTGCAGGTGGGGGGTGAGCTGGGCAGGCGCAAGCTGCATGCCGGCAGTGTACCGGCGCGCCCCTGGCTCACGGCTGCGCGGAGGGTCCCGGGGCCGCGGCGGGCGGCGGCAATCCCAGTTCGCGGACCTTCTGCACGGCCACGCGGCGGAACGCCTCCACCGCGCGGTCCATCAGCTCGAAAGAGATGGTCAGCGGCGGCGCGAAGCGGATCACGGTCGCGTGCGTCTCCTTGGACAGCACGCCGGCCGCCGCGAGGCGCTCCACCAGGTCACGTGCGCTGGTGCAGGACGGCTCGATGTCCACGCCGATCCACAAGCCGCGGCCGCGCACGTCGCGGATCAGGGGCTGCACCTCGGCCTGGACCTCGCGCAGGCGCCGGAACAGGTACTCGCCCTTTTCCGCGCAGTGCGCCACCAGTCCTTCTTCCTCGAGGACCTTCAATCCCTCCAGCGCCACCGCCGCGGCCAGCGCGTTGCCGCCGAAGGTGGAACCGTGGCTGTTGGGGACGAACACCGACATCACCTTGTCGTCGGCGCAGAAGGCGCTCACGGGCAGCAGGCCCGCGCCCAGCGCCTTGCCGAGGATCAGCGCATCGGGGCGGATGCCCTCGTGCTCGAAGGCGAACCACTTGCCGGTGCGCCCCAGGCCCGCCTGCACCTCGTCGTCGATCAGCAGGACGTTCTGCGCGGTGCACCAGTCGCGCAGGGCCTGGAAGAAGCCGGGCGGCGGCACCAGCACGCCGGCTTCGCCCTGGATCGGCTCGATCAGCACGGCGCAGGTGTTCGGGGTCGCGGCCGCCTTGACGCTCTCGATGTCGCCGTAGTCGAAGTGCTGGAAGCCGCCGCAGAAGGGCCCGAAGCCGCTGCGGTAGTCCTCCTCGGAGGAAAAGCCGACGATGGTGCTGGTGCGCCCGTGGAAGTTGCCGCGCGCCACCAGGATGCGCTGCTGTCCGTCCGGAATGCCCTTGACGCGATGGCCCCAACGGCGCGCGCACTTGATCGCGGTTTCCACCGCCTCCGCGCCGGTGTTCATGGGCAGCACCCGCTCGAAGCCCGTGACCTCGCTCAGTTTCTCCAGCAGCGGCCCGAGCGTGGTGCCGTAGTAGGCGCGGGACATCACCGCCACCTTCTCCAGCTGGCGATGCGCGGCGGCGACGATGCGGGGGTGCAGATGGCCGTGGCTCACGGAGGAGTACGCGCTCATCATGTCGATGTATTCCTTGCCGTCCACGTCCCAGACCAGGCAGTCCTTCGCGTGGTCGACCACCACGGGCACCGGCGCGTAGTTGCGCGCGCCGTGACGGGCCTCCTTGGCGATGAAGGTCTGCGTGGCGGAGGTTCCGGTGGCATCCATGACTGCTCCCGAGCGGCGTACTTCCAAGATGGGGCCGATGCCGGGCGCGCGCAAGTGCGCCCGTGCAACGTCGGACTGGAAGGTTCCCACCGAAGGACCGGCGGAGCTGTAGGACGCGCTTCGGACGCAGTGCAGGCGGCGCGAGGACGCCTTGCTCAGCCGTGTCTTACAGGCTCTTGATGGCGGCCAGCCGCCGCATGAGCTGTTGCACCAGGTCGGTCTGCATGTCTCGGTACAGCAGCGATTCTTCCGCTTCTTTCGCAAGCACCGCCGCTTCGTTGAAGGTGATGTCCCGCTGCTGCAGCAGTTCCGTCTCCGGGATCAGCTCCTTGCCCTGCGGGGTCCGCAGCCGGAAGCGGATGCGCGAGCGCAGCTGGAACTCGCGCACCTGTCCGCTGGAGTTCAGGCCGACGACGATCTTCTCGCGCAGTTCCTGCGGCAGGTCGAAGATCACCTGGTTCTGCGCGGCAGCCGCCGGCGCGGACGCCGACGCGGATGCCGGCGGGGCGGCTGCAGCCGCCGTCGCCGCGGCCATCGCCGAGGCTGGCAGCACCTTCACCCGGCCGTTGGAGGCGAGCGAACGCGAGAGCTCCGCCGCCAGCGGCGAGCTGGGCGATGCGTTCATCACCAGCACATCGAACGCGAAGTCGGGGGCCTGTCGCAGCTGGAAGCCGCAGCCCGCCAGCAGCGCGGCGCCGCCGAGCCCCAGCAGCGCGCGTCGCTGGATCCGCGGATGCGACCCCGGATCGGCTGCCATCCCGGAGGACGGCGCGGTGTCGGAAGCAAGAAGCTTGGGGGCCATCGCGCTAGACGACCACGTTCACCAGGCGCCCCGGCACCACGATGACTTTCTTGGGCGCCGCGCCTTCGGCGAACTTCTGGAAAGCCTCGCTGGCCAGCGCGATCTTCTCGATCTGCGCCTTGTCCGCGCCGGCCGGCACCAGGATGGAGCCGCGCAGCTTGCCGTTGACCTGCAGCATCAGCTCGATCTCGTCCTGCTGGAGCGCGCCCTCGTCCACCTGCGGCCACGGTGAGTCCAGCAAGTCGCCCAGGGCTCCGTAGCCGAGATCCTTCCACAAGGCATGCGTGAGGTGCGGGGTGGCCGGATAGAGCACGCGCAGCAGGATGCCGAATCCCTCGCGCAACGCGGCGTCGGCGCCGGGTTCGCCCACGCCCTTGAAGTCCTCCAGCGCGTTGAGCATCTTCATCGCGCCGGAGACCACGGTGTTGTACTGCATCCGCTGGTAGTCGTAGTCGACCTGGCGCAGCACCGTGTGGATCTCGCGCCGCAGCGCCTGCGCCTGCCTGCCGTAGCTCGCGGCCTTTTGCGCGCTGCCGGCGCCGATCTTCACGCCGAAGTTCCAGACGCGGCGCAGGAAGCGGTAGCTGCCTTCCAGCGCGGCGTCGTTCCACTCCAGCGTGGCCTCCGGCGGCGCGGTGAACATGGTGTACAGGCGCGCGGTGTCGGCGCCGTACTTCTCGATCAGGTCCTGCGGGTCGACGCCGTTGTTCTTGGACTTGGACATCGTGGTCCAGCCTTCGTACAGCACCGGCTGGCCGTCGGCCCGGGCGGTCGCGGAAATCACCTTGGCGTGCTCGTCGCGCACGATGTCGAGGTCGTGCGCCCAGTAGTACTGCTTGCCGGTGGTGGTGCGCGAGAAGGCCTCGTTCAGCACCATGCCCTGCGTCAGCAGCTTGGTGAAAGGCTCGTCGATCTTCACCAGGCCCAGGTCGCGCATCACCTTGGTCCAGAAGCGCGCGTACAGCAGGTGCAGGATCGCGTGCTCGATGCCGCCGATGTACTGGTCCATCGGCATCCAGTACTGCGTGCCTTCGCCGACCATCTGCCGGTCATTCTTCGGGTCGCAGTAGCGCATGAAGTACCAGGACGAATCCACGAAGGTGTCCATGGTGTCGGTCTCGCGGCGCGCCGGCTTGCCGCACACCGGGCAACTGCAGGCGAGGAAGTCCTCGCGCTTGTTCAGCGGATTGCCGCTGCCGTCCGGAACGCAGTCCTGCGGCAACACGACGGGCAGGTCCTTCTCCGGGACCGGCACCGCTCCGTGGACGTCGCAGTGGATGATGGGGATGGGCGTGCCCCAGTAGCGCTGGCGGCTCACGCCCCAGTCACGCAGGCGCCACGTCGTCTTCTTGTCGCCCAGGCCCTTCTGCTTCAGTGCGTGCGCCACCGCGTCCACGGCCTGCTGGTACGCAAAGCCGCTGAAGATGTCCGAGTTGATGGTGACGCCGCGCTCCTTGTCGGCGTACCACTCGTGCCATTCATGGTAGTCGTAGTGTTCGCCGTCGATGTGGATCACCTGCATGATCGGCAGCCGGTACTTGATGGCGAACGCGAAGTCGCGCTCGTCGTGGCCCGGCACCCCCATCACGGCGCCGTCGCCGTAGCTCATGAGCACGTAGTTGCCCACCCACAGCGGCACCTGCTCGTTGGTCAGCGGATGCGTGACGTGCAGGCCCGTGTCCATGCCTTCCTTCTCGCGCAGCGCGAGTTCGGCTTCGGTGGTGCCCCCCTTCTTGCAGTCCTCGATGAACCGCGCCAGCTTCGCGTTGCCGCGCGCCGCGTGCTGCGCCAGCGGGTGCTCCGCCGCGACGGCGCAGAAGGTCACGCCCATGACGGTGTCGGCGCGGGTCGTGAACACGTACATGCGGCCATCGCCGATCAGCTTGCCGTCCTCGCCGCGAATGTGGTGCGGGAAGGCGAAGCGCACGCCCTCGCTGCGGCCGATCCAGTTCTCCTGCATCAGCTTCACGCGCTCGGGCCAGCCGGGCAGCTTCTCCTGCACGTGCTCCAGCAGTTCCGCGGCGTAGTCGGTGATCTTCAGGTAGTAGCCCGGGATCTCGCGCTTTTCCACCACCGCGCCGGTGCGCCAGCCCTTGCCGTCGATCACCTGTTCGTTGGCCAGCACGGTCTGGTCCACCGGATCCCAGTTGACGACCTGGGTCTTGCGGTAGGCGATGCCCTTCTCCAGCATCTTCAGGAACAGCCACTGGTTCCACTTGTAGTAGCTGGGATCGCAGGTGGCGATCTCGCGCGACCAGTCGATGGCCAGCCCCATGGCCTGCATCTGGCCCTTCATGTAGGCGATGTTCTCGTACGTCCACTTCGCGGGCGGCACGCCGTTCTTCAGCGCCGCGTTCTCCGCCGGCAGGCCGAAGGCGTCCCAGCCCATGGGCATGAGGACGTTGTAGCCGTTCATGCGCAGGTAGCGCGTCAACATGTCGTTGATCGTGTAGTTGCGCACGTGGCCCATGTGGAGCTTGCCCGAGGGGTAGGGCAGCATGGAGCACGCATAGAACTTCTTCTTGCGCGCGTCCTCCGTCACGCGGTAGGCATCGCGCGCGGTCCACTCAGCCTGGGCGGCCTGTTCGACCGCCAGGTGGTTGTACTTGTCTTCCATGATGGGGAAATTGTAGGCTGCGCGCCCGTCCCGCCCCTGACCGAGGGCATGCGGCCTCCGGCCTGGGATCGCGACGCCGCCTATTGCGCCGGTTCGGCCACGAAACCGATGCGCGAGAGGCCCGCCTTGTGCGCGATGCCCATCACCTCCACCACCTTGCCGTAGGGCACGCCCTGGTCGGCCCGCAGCTGGATTTCGGTCTCGGGGTTCTGCTTCGCGGTCGCGGCGAGCTGCTCCGCCAGCTGGGGGGCGGCGACCGGCTTGTCGTTCAGGAACAGCTGGCCTGCCTTGTCCACCACCAGCGTCACGAACCGCGGCGCGTCACCCGGCTGCGCGCCCTCGGCCTTGGGCAGGTCCAGCCGGATGGAGCTGGCCAGCAGCGGCGCGGTGATGATGAAGATGACCACCAGCACG
The DNA here is from genome assembly GCF_056400765.1 of Ramlibacter sp. P4_H7. Classification (NCBI taxonomy): domain Bacteria; kingdom Pseudomonadati; phylum Pseudomonadota; class Betaproteobacteria; order Burkholderiales; family Comamonadaceae; genus Ramlibacter; species Ramlibacter sp. P4_H7. The sequence continues at coordinate 30,709 of NZ_JBFUKP010000023.1, read as the reverse complement.
AGCATCACGTCCACCAGCGGCGTGACGTTGATCTCGCTCATGGGCGGCTCGCCCTTGGTGCGCTCGAGCCGGCCGAAGGCCATGTCAGTGCGTCGCCGCCGGCGCGGTGCCGTGCGCCAGCAGCTCGCGCAGGTCGCGCGCGAAGCCTTCCAGGTCGGCCTCGATCCGGCCGATCAGGCGGCCGAAGATGTTGTAGCCCAGCACGGCCGGAATGGCGACCGCCAGGCCGGCCGCCGTCATGATCAGCGCTTCCCCGACCGGGCCCGACACCTTGTCGATCGTGATCTGGCCGGCGCTGGCGATGCCGGTGAGCGCGTGGTAGATGCCCCAGACCGTGCCGAGCAGCCCCACGAAGGGCGCGGTGGAACCCACCGTGGCCAGCAGCACCTGCCCGAACTGCAGCTTGTCCAGCACCCGGTGCAAGGCATTGCGCAGCACGCGGGTGAGCTGCTGCGACTTTTCGCCCGCCGAAGCCAGCGACCCGGGCAGCTGCGCCTCGGTGGCCGACAGCAGCGGCAGCACGAGCGCCTCACGGTCGAACGCGGCGACTTTCTGGTGCGCCTCGGCCACAGACCCCGCCTGCCAGAAGGCCGCGGTGCTGCGGGCGACGTCGGCGGTGGCCCGGTGCAACATCCAGGCTTTCCACAGGATGACGACCCAGCTCGACACGGACATCGCGAGCAGCAGGATCGCCACCACCTGGGTGATCGCGTCGCCCTGGCGGAACAGGCTCATGAAGCTCATGCGGTCCGTCGCCCCGTGTCGGGGCCCGTGCCCGGGCAGGCGGCGCGGATCATTCCCGCAGCCCCAGCACGTCGAACATGTCGAACAGCCCCTTCTGCTGGCCGGCCAGGAAGCGCACGGCGCGCAGGCTGCCCTGGGCGTAGGTGGAGCGGCTGGCCGACTTGTGGGTGATCTCGATGCGTTCGCCGGTTCCCGCGAACAGCACGGTGTGGTCGCCCACGATGTCGCCGCCGCGGATGGTGGAGAAGCCGATGGTCGACGGGTCGCGTTCGCCGGTGTGGCCGTAACGCTCGTAGACGGCGCAATCCTTCAGGTCGCGACCCAGCGCCTGGGCGATCACCTCGCCCATCTTCAGGGCGGTGCCCGAGGGCGCGTCGACCTTGTGGCGGTGGTGCGCCTCGATCACTTCGATGTCGTAGCCGGTCGCCAGCGCCTTGGCCGCCATCTCCAGCAGCTTCAGGGTGACGTTGACGCCCACGCTCATGTTGGGCGCCATCACGATGGCGATGTCGCGGGCGGCCTCGGCGATCTGCGCCTTCTGCGCGTCGGTGAAGCCGGTGGTGCCGATCACGGCCTTGACGCCCCGCTCGCGGCACGCCTTCAGGTGCGCCAGCGTTCCTTCCGGGCGGGTGAAGTCGATCAGCACCTGGGCGTGCTGGAGCCCGGTGGCGATGTCCGCCGTCACCGGCACGCCGCTGGCGTGGCCGAGGAAAGCCGCCGCGTCGTTGCCGATGGTGGGACTGGAGGCGATGTCGAGCGCGCCTGCGAGCCGGCAGTCCTGCGAATCCCGGATCGCCTCGATGAGCATGTGGCCCATGCGGCCGGAAGCCCCGGCCACCGCCACCTGGTGCGCGTCGTCGCCGGCGGGGACGCGCTGCACTGCGCCGGCGACCGCCACTTTCTTGAGTGCCTGGGTGCCCTTGCTCATGTCGCGGTCAGCGCGGCGCCTGCTCGAGCGGAGGGTAGCTGGTGTTCGGCGCGGGCGCCGTGTCCGGCTGCGCCGCCGCGGGCGCGGCCGACTTCGGGAAAGCGCCCAGCTCTGCCTCGGTCGCTTCCAGGCGCGGCACCTTGCCCGGCCGGTTCCTGACCTGCAGGGTGGAGACGAACTCGGCTTCGCTGGGCATGGTGTCGCCTTCCGCGCGCTCCATCATGTCGTCCTTGAAGTAGACGGTCAGGCGGCGCTGCTGGGTTTCGACCCCCTGGCGCTTGAGGCTGAAGACATAGTCCCAGCGATCGTTGTGGAACACGCTGCTGACGAGAGGCGTGCCCAGGATCTGGCGCACCTGCTCGCGGCTCATCCCCTTCTGCAGGGCCTCGACCTGTTCCTTGGACACGAAGTTGCCCTGGACCACCTCGACGCGGTACGGGGTGATGACACTGGTGACGCTGCGGCCGACGTCCTGCATCGAGCCGCAACCCGCGAGGAGGACAACGGCCGCAGCGACAGCCAGCACGGGGCGCGTGTGGCGCGGGGGCATGGCAGGCATGGGAAGGCTTGCGGAAAGTGCAGGCGATATGATCGGGGCATTGTAGCGGCAGCACCCATGGCCAACATCGACGAACTCAAGAGCACGGGGCTGAAGGCCACGCTCCCCCGCCTGAAGATCCTGGATGTCTTCCACAAGGGCGACCAGCGCCACATGACGGCGGAAGACGTCTTCCGCGTCCTGCTGGAGGAACGCTCGGACATCGGGCTCGCCACCGTCTACCGCGTGCTCACCCAGTTCGAGCAGGCCGGCATCCTGAGCCGCAGCCACTTCGAGAGCGGCAAGGCGGTCTACGAACTCAACGAAGGGCAGCACCACGACCACCTGGTGTGCCTGGACTGCGGCCGGGTCGAGGAGTTCTACGACGCCGAGATCGAGAAGCGGCAGAACGATGTCGCCAAGCTCAAGGGTTTCGAGATCGCCGACCACGCGCTGAGCCTGTACGCGCACTGCACCAAGCCGAACTGCCCGAACAAGCAGCAGCGCTGAGCCCCTACGAACCCTTCTCCATGGCGCGGCGATGCCGCTCCACGAACTCCTGGTAGGTGTCCACCCCCCGCAACTGCAGGATGGTGTTGCGCACGGCGGCTTCCACCAGCACGGCCATGTTGCGGCCGGCGACCACCGGGATCACGGCCTTGCGCACCGGCACGCCCAGCACGTCCTGCGTGAGCGGCTCGTAGGGCAGCCGTTCGTATTCGCGCTCCATCGTCTCGCGCCGCACCAGGTGCACGATCAGACGCAGGCGCATCTTTCGCCGCACCGCGGTCTCTCCGAAGATGGCGCGAATGTCCAGCAGGCCGATGCCGCGCACTTCCAGCAGGTTCTGCAGCAGTTCGGGGCAGCGGCCTTCGATGGTGGTCTGGTTGACGCGGTACAGGTCCACCGCGTCGTCGGCCACGAGGCCGCTGCTGCGGGTGATCAGTTCCAGGCCCAGCTCGCTCTTGCCCAGGCCCGATTCACCCGTGATCAGCACGCCCAGCCCCAGGATGTCCATGAACACGCCGTGCATCGAGGTGCGTTCGGCGAAGTGCTTGGACAGGTAGGCCCGCAGCACGTCGATCACGAAAGCCGAAGGCTCGTGCGTCGCGAACATCGGGATCTGCGCGCGTTCGCACATCGACAGCAGCGCGTCGGGCGCCACCTGGCCGTCGGTCAGCACCAGCACCGGCGGCTCCAGCGTGACGATCCGCGAAATGCGCCGGGCGCAATCCTCCTGCGTGGCGTTGGTCAGGTAGGCGACCTCGCGCTCGCCCAGGATCTGCACCCGGTAGGGATGGATGTAGTTGAGGTAGCCGACCAGGTCGGCGCCGGAACGGGCAGCCCGCACCGCCACCTCGTCGAAGCGGCGCTCGGACGCGCCCAGCCCCGCCACCCACTCCCACTTCAGCGTGGACCGGTGGTCTTCGAACAGGACGTCGGCGCTGACGACGGTGGGCTTCAAGCGCGGCGCATCCCGGCTATTGCGGCTGCGCCGACTGCCAGGTGGCGATCAGCTGGTGCAGCTGGCCGGCATCGCTGCTGGCCTTGATCTTCTCGCGCAGCGCGGCATCGCTCAGCAGCTCGGCGATCTCGGAGAGGATTTCCAGGTGCTTCTGCGTGGCCGCTTCGGGCACCAGCAGGAAGATGAGCAGGTTGACCGGTTGCTCGTCGGGCGCGTCGAAGCCGATCGGGTTGGCCAGCTGGAACAGCGCGGCCATCGGCGCCTTCAGGCCCTTGATGCGTCCATGCGGGATGGCCACGCCGTGGCCCAGGCCGGTGGAGCCCAGGCGTTCGCGGGCAAACAGGCTGTCGGTGATCAGTGCGCGCGACAGGCCGTGCAGGTTCTCGAACAGCAGGCCGGCCTCTTCGAACGCGCGCTTCTTGCTGGTCGCGTCGACCCCGACCAGGACCTGGGCGGGCGGCAGGATGGACGCGAGGCGGTTCATGGTGGCTGGGGCGGATTATGCACAGATGACAGTGCGCCGCACCAAAACGTCCGGGAGCTCTCCGCGGTGGACAGCCCGGCAGATAAACAAGGCCCCGAAGGGCCCCGTGGTTCTGCTTTACATCACCCGTTTCGGGGCGTCGCAGTGGTGGTCCTGCATCCTGGTCTTGTGCTTTCCGACCTGCCGGTCGAGCTTGTCGACCAATTCATCGAGCGCGGCGTACAGGTCCTCGTGGGCGCTCTCGGCAAACATGTCGTTGCCCTTCACGTGGATCTTGCATTCGGCGCGCTGCCTTCGTTCCTTCTCCTTCTGCTTCTCGACGGTAAGTAGAACCTTGATGTCCACGACCTGGTCAAAGTGGCGGGTGATTCGATCGAGCTTGGTGGTCACGTAGTGGCGTAGGGCGGGGGTAACTTCGAGATGGTGACCGCTGATCGTCAGGTTCATGGAGCCTCCTGTTTGCACCTGGTTGGAGTCGCGCCGTTGCGGCGCGGGGAAGGAATGCCGGATCCCGATGTCTTGAATTCACTATGCGCGCGGGTCCCGCAAAAGTCCATTGATTTCCCTCAAGGCTCAGAAGCGAATTCGGGCATCGCGCCGGAGGGCGCGCGCAAGTGCTTGCCGCCACTGGAATTTCGCCAACGCTTGCCCAAAAACGAAGCGGCCCGCTGAGGGCCGCCGACAAGCGTGAAAGGCGGCCCGCGGCCGCCTTGACAGGGTCAACGCTTCGTGCTCAGCGCAGGCGCCACAGGGCGGCTGCGTCCAGGGTGTTCCAGCCCCCGGCCTTGGGGTGAGCCTGTGCGCCCGGGCGCTCCAGGTTGGCGTGCTCCACGCGCTCCGCCTGCGGCTTGTCGCGCGGCGTGTCGTTGTGGCGGTTGTTGGACTTCGGTTCCTTGTACATGATCAACTCCGTGCGAGGGCTTAGCTGCCGCTCTCGCTGCTGGGGGTGCGCTGGGTGTTCTGCTGGGCCCCGGCACGCTCGCCGTGCCGGCTGATGAAGGGCCAGGCGTGGCCGCTGCGCGGGCGCCGGGCTGCCTCGGAAGCTTGCTTGGCGTCGGCCGCTGCCGGCCGCCAGTTCAGGCGGCTTGCATTCGGGTCGGTCGCGAGCTGGATCATCTGGGCTCCTTGCGGGATCAATACCGGACCGAAGCCCGGGGCGATGGAGTCAATGTAGGGTCGCCTCCTGGGCCGTGGTGTCGGACGTTCTGGCTCGGCGGTGTAGGATTTGTCCTGCCCCCACCTCTGCGGTGGCAAGTGCCCCCGGCATGAACCCGGGCATCCCGGCCTGACGGGCTGGTGACCGCGGGCTGCCGCCCGAGCCGGGGGCAACGGCAGGCGCGGCATAATCGCCCATCTTTTTCCGGAGACGCTCCTTGGAAACCTACCCCAGTCGGTAGCTTTCAACGCCCCGTGACGCGGTGCGTTGGAAGCACCCAGCCACCGCACAGCCGCACCACCAACGCACGGGACCGGAGCCATGCTCAACATCTTCACGCTCGCCAACGGCCGGCTCTTCCAGGAAGAGATCGAGTCGCTGGAGGAGCTTTCCCGCTTCCAGCCGGTCTGGGTCGACCTGGAAGCGCCCACGCCCGAGGAAAAGCGCTGGGTCAAGCAGTACTACGACCTGTCCATCCCGGACGACGTGATGGACGAGGACATCGAGGAGTCCGCCCGCTTCTACGAAGAGGACAACGGCGACCTGCACATCCGCAGCGACTTCCTGGTGGCCGGGGGCGCCGAGGACACCCACACGGTGCGGGTCGCCTTCATCCTCAACCTGATGAACAGCGCACTGAAGAGCCACGGCGTGCTGTTCTCCATCCACGACGAGGACGTCCCCGTGTTCCGGCTGCTGCGCCTGCGGGCGCGGCGCGCTCCCGGGTTGATCGAGGACGCCAAGGAAGTCCTGTTGAAGCTGTTCGACGCGGACGCCGAGTATTCGGCCGACACGCTGGAAGGCATCTACGATGAGCTGGAAAAGGTCAGCAAGCAGGTGCTGTCCGGCGAAGTCAGCGACACGCTGGCCGGCGAAGCGCTGGAGGCGATCGCCCGGCAGGAAGACCTGAACGGGCGCATCCGCCGCAACGTGATGGACACCCGGCGCGCGGTGAGCTTCATGATGCGCAGCCGGATGCTCAACGCCGGGCAGTTCGAGGAGGCGCGGCAGATCCTGCGCGACATCGAATCGCTGGACAACCACACGGCCTTCCTGTTCGACAAGATCAACTTCCTGATGGACGCGACGGTCGGCTTCATCAACATCAACCAGAACAAGATCATCAAGATCTTCTCGGTGGCCAGCGTGGCGCTGCTGCCGCCCACGCTGGTTGCGAGCATCTACGGCATGAACATGAAGTTCCCTGAACTGGACTGGCTGGGGCCGGCGTTCAGCTATCCCTACGTGGTGGTGCTGATGGTCGCCAGCGCCGCCGCGCCCATGTGGTACTTCCGCAAGCGCGGCTGGCTGCGCTGAGCGCGGCGCCCGCGCCCGGGCGCCCGGCCCGGACCTCGCGCTGCGCGTAAGATCCGAGCCGCCATGGAGTTCGCCGCCCTCCGCTCCGCCGTTCGCACGCGCCGCTTCGCGTGGCTGCTGGCGCTGGCCCTGTGGCTGCCGGTGGCGCAATGGACGGCGGCGACGCATGCGCTGCTGCACCTGCACGCGGCGACCGGCACCCAGGGCGCCGCCGAAGATGAGCGCCGGCAGCCGGCGCAACTGCCGGGCGCCTGCGACCTGTGCGTGGTCGCCGCGGCGATCGGCGGGGCGGCGCCGCTGCCGGACGCGCCCAGCGTGCCGGTGGCGCCAATCGCCGGCAACCCGCCCGAGCACCGCCCCGCGCCCGCGCTGTTCGCAGTGCCGGCCCTGGCCTACCGGATTCGCGCTCCCCCTGCCTTGCACGCCTGAGTCGTCGCCATGCGCGTTCGCGCGTGGCTGTCCTCTTCGTGCAAGGAGACTGCAATGCAACAGGCCATTCGCCGGGCGGGCTTCGTGCTCAGCCTGGCCGCGGGCAGCGCCATGGCGCAGCCCGCTTCCGAAACCCAGACCCTGCGGCGCGAGCTGGATGCGCTGCGGGCCGACTACGAAAGCCGCATCCAGGCGCTCGAGCAGCGCCTGAAGGCCGCCGAAGCGGCGGTCGCCGCGCAGCAGCCAGCCGCCGCCGCGACGACCCCTGTGCCGGCACCGCCGCCGGCCGTCGCAGTGACCCCTGCGCCGGCCCCTGCCCCGGCACCCGCCGTGGCAACGACGCCGGCAGCGAGCGGCGGTGGTTTCCAGCCGGCCTTGTCGCTGATCCTCAGCGGCCAGTATGGGCAGACGCAGCGCGATCCCTCGACCTACCGGATCCAGGGCTTTCCCCTGCCGCCCGACGCGGAAATCGGTCCGGGCACCCGCGGCTTCAGCCTGAATGAAACGGAGCTGTCGCTGTCCGCCAGCATCGATCCCTGGTTCCGCGGCGTCGCGACGATGGCCTTCGCGCCGGACAACAGCGTTTCGGTCGAAGAGGCGTACGTGCAGACGACAGGGCTCGGACGGGGCCTCACGCTGCGGGGCGGGCGCTTCCTCTCCGGCATCGGCTACCTGAATTCGCAGCACGCGCACGCCTGGGACTTCACGGACGCGCCGCTTGCCTACCAGGCGATGCTGGGGACGCAGTACGGCGACGACGGCGTCCAGCTGAGCTGGGTGGCGCCCACCGACCGGCTGATCGAGGTCCGCGGCGAACTCGGGCGCGGTCGCAGTTTCCCCGGCAGTGACCGCAACAAGAACGGCGCCGGAATGGCTTCGCTGTCCCTGCACATGGGGGACGACGTCGGCACCAGCCACAGCTGGCGTGCGGGCCTTTCCTATTTGCGCGCGAAGGCCGAGGACCAGGAAGTGCTGGCCCCCGGCGCCTCGGGCGCGGAGCTGAGCAATGCCTTCACGGGCGACACCCGCGTCTGGATCGCCGACGCGGTCTGGAAGTGGGCGCCGGACGGCAACGCCACCCGCACCAACTTCAAGCTGCAGGGCGAGTACCTGCACGGCATCCGCGACGGCAGCCTGGTGGTGGACACCGCCGGCCTGGCCAGTCCCGGCAGCTACCGTGCAGTGCAGTCCGGCTGGTACCTGCAAGGCATCTACCAGTTCATGCCGCGCTGGCGGGTCGGGCTGCGGACCGAGCGCCTGGACGGCGACAACCCCGACTTCGGCGCCAATGCCGGCCTGCTTGCGGTCGATGCCGGCAACGCCCGCAAGACCACGCTGGTGCTCGAACACAACCCGAGCGAGTTCTCGCGCATCCGCTTCCAGGTGGCCCAGGACCGCGCGCGGCTGGGCATCAGCGACTGGCAGTGGCTGATCCAGTACCAGATGAGCCTGGGCGCGCACGGCGCGCACAGCTACTGAACCGAACGGAGAAATTCCCATGAAGATCCATTCCAGCCTGCTCGCCGCTGCCACCCTGGCACTGGCCTTCGCGGCCGCCCCCGCCCACGCCGCCCTGCGCGTGCTCGCCTGCGAACCCGAGTGGGCCGCCCTCGTGCAAGAACTGGGCGGGCCGCTGGTCGAGGTGGCCTCGGCCACGACCGCGTTGCAGGACGCCCACCAGGTCCAGGCACGGCCCAGCCTGATCGCGCGCGTGCGCAACGCGGACCTGCTGGTGTGCACCGGGGCCGAACTGGAAGTCGGCTGGCTGCCGGTGCTGCTCCAGCAATCGGGCAACGACCGCGTGCAGCCGGGGCAGCCGGGCAACTTCGCGGCCGCCGACTTCGTGCGCAAGCTGGACGTTCCCGCGCAGGTCGACCGCTCCCAGGGCGACGTGCACGCGGCGGGCAACCCGCACTTCCAGACCGACCCGCGCAACATCGCGGCGGTCGCCACGGCGCTGGCCACCCGCCTGCAGCAGGTCGACAAGGAGCACGCCGGCGAGTACGTCCAGCGCGCGACGGCGTTCCAGCAGAAATGGCAGCAGGCGATCGCGCGCTGGACCGCCCAGGGCGCGCCCCTGCGCGGCGTGCCGGTGGTCTCGCAGCACAAGGGCTACGTCTACCTGTACGACTGGCTGGGCCTGAAGGAAGTGACGGTGCTGGAGCCCAAGCCCGGCGTCGAGCCCAGCGCCGCCCACCTGCAGTCGGTGCTGGCGACGCTGAAGGCGACGCCGGCGCGCATGGTGCTGTACTCGGCCTACCAGGACCCGCGCCCGTCCGAATGGCTGTCGCGCAACGCCGGCATTCCCTCGGTGAAGGTGCCCTTCACGGTGGGCGGCAGCGATGCCGCCAAGGACCTGTTCGGCCTGTTCGACGACACGGTGACGCGCCTGGTGGCGGCCGCGGCGGCGGCCCGATGAACTGGGGCGCCATCGATGCCGGCATCCTCGGCCCGGCGCTCGCCGCCGGCCTGCTGGTGCTGGCCACCCACGTCCCCCTCGGCATGCAGGTGCTGGACCGCGGCATCGTGTTCATCGACCTGGCGATTGCCCAGATCGCCGGGCTGGGCGTGATCGCCGCCGATGCGCTGGGCCTGCCGGAACACGGCCTCGCCGTGCAAGGCGCTGCGCTGTGCGCGGCGCTGCTGGGCGCGGCGCTCCTGACCTGGACCGAGCGGCGCGCCGCCGCGCAGCAGGAGGCGCTGATCGGGGTGCTGTTCGTGCTCGCGGCCTCGGTCGGCCTGTTGCTGCTGGCGAGCAACCCGCACGGCGGCGAGCACCTGAAGGACTTGCTGGTCGGCCAGATCCTGTGGGTGGGTCCGCGGCAGCTCGTGCCGCTGGCGGCGGTGACGGCCTTGCTGCTCGCCGCCATGGCCTTCGGGGTGACGCGCCGCCTGGGGCGCTTCGGGTTCTACGCCGCCTTCGCGCTGGCCGTCACCGCATCGGTGCAGCTGGTCGGGGTGTACCTGGTGTTCACCAGCCTGATCGTGCCGGCGCTGGCCACGCTGCGCTGGCAAGGCCGCCCGCGCATGGTCGTTGCCTACGGCGTGGGAGCGGCCGGCTACGCGATCGGCCTGGCCCTGTCGGGGCTGTTCGACCTGCCTTCCGGGCCCACCATCGTCTGCGCGCTCGCCGGTGTCGCCCTGTGCGCGCCCTCGCTCCGCAGGCGCGCCGCCTGAGGCATCATCGCTGCCCACGGGCGCCGCTGCGGCGCGCGAGGGAGGGCCATGAGGGACAGGGACAAGCTGGCGCGGCGCGCGCTGGCCGCCATGGTGCTGGGCTGTGCATGTGTCGCGAGCCACGCAGCCGGCGGCCATCACGCGGTCGACGACGCGGAGATCCTGCCGCGCGGCGAATGCGAGCAGGAGACCTGGTTCAGCCGCGCGAGCGACGGGGAACGGCTGGTGCATGCCGGCGTGGGCTGCCGGGTCGGCCCGGTCGAGCTCGCCGCCGCCGGCGAGCACGCGCGAGCCGGCGACGAATCGGCCACGGCCTGGAACCTCGAGGTCAAGTGGGCCCGTGAGATCGTGGACGGGTTCAGCGTCGGCCTCGACCTGCAGCCCACGTGGCTGGCGCACCGAAGCCCGCGCTATGCCGGCACCCGCGTGGCCGCACTGGCCACCTGGAAACCCATCGACACGCTGGCGCTGCACTTCAATGCCGGCCGCAGCTTCGTGCGCGGCGAGCGCGACCTGCCCAACGGCGGCATCGCCGCGGAGTGGGCACCCGTGACGCGCTGGTCCTTTGTCGCCGAGCGCTACCTGGATGTCGAGACGCACTTCGTGCGCGGCGGCGCGCGCTGGGCCGCCGGCCGGCAATGGACCGTGGACCTGAGCTACGCCCGGCGCCTGAGCGGCCCGTTACCGTCCTTCTGGACGCTGGGCCTCTCGATCGACCTGGACGACGATTAGGCCGGCGCGCGCAGGAAGGCTTCGACGATCGCGGCCGAATGCCGGCTCGCCACCTGGTCGATGAAGGTGAGGAAGTCGCCATGCGCCTCGTCGTCGGCGCGGTCGGAGACGGTGCGCACCGCGGCGAAGGGGACGCCGTAGTCGTGGCAGACCTGGGCGAAGGCCGCGCCCTCCATCTCCACCGCCAGCGCCTCCGGCAATGCGCTGTGCAGGGCCTGGCTCTCCGCGGCGCTGGAAACGAACCGGTCGCCGCTGGCGACCAGCCCCCGGTGCACGTGCGTGCCGTGCAGCGCCTGGCGCACCGCCGCGGCGAGCCGTTCCGTCAGCGCGGGATCGGTGGCGAAACGGTCGGTGCCATAGAGCGGCACCTCGTAGCGCGGGAAGATCGGCGACGCGTCCAGGTCGTGCTGCAGGAAGCTGTCGGCCACCACGACATCGCCCCGGTTGACGCCCGGGGCGATGCCGCCCGCGACCCCGGTGAAGACGATGCGATCCACCTGGAATCGTTCGATCAGCGCCGTCGCCGTGGTGGCCGCCGCCACCTTGCCGATGCGCGACAGCACCGCGACCACCTCCTGCCCGTGCAGGTGCCCGACCCAGAATTCGCGGGCGCCCGCCACCTGCTTCTGCTCGTCGGGCAGCAGCGCGAGCACGGCGGCCAGTTCCTCGTGCATGGCGGAGACGATGGCGGTGCGCATCACGCCATTCTGCCCCGCCGGGGGCCGCGCCCCCCATCCAATGCACGCCGTGAGCGCCCCCAATGAGAAAGCGCGGCCGGGCCGCGCTTTCTTCTTCCATCAGGGCACCCGGAAAACGCCCTGGCGCTTCCGGGCCGGACGCCCTTATTTCATGTCGACGCCATAGAAGTTGTGGCGGCCGAACGGCGACAGCTTGAAGTCGATGACTTCCTTGCGCACCGGCTTGAGCTGCACCGCGTGGGCGATCGTCAGCCAGGGTTCCTGCTGCTTGAAGATCACCTGCGCCTGCTTGTACAGCGCGTCACGCTCGGCCGGCTTGGTCACCGTCTTGGCCTTCAGCACCAGGTCCTCGAAGGGCTGGTAGCAGAACTTCGCGACGTTGGAACCGTTGGTCTTGGCGGAGTCGCAACCCAGCAGCGTGTGCAGGAAGTTGTCCGGATCGCCGTTGTCGCCGGTCCAGCCCAGCATGCCCATCTGGTGCTCGCCGGCCTGCATGCGCTTGCGGTACTCGCCCCACTCGAAGGTCTTGATCTCGGCCTTGATGCCCACCTTGGCCAGGTCGGCCTGCATCAGTTCGGCGATCCGCTTGGCGTTCGGGTTGTAGGGGCGCTGCACCGGCATGGCCCACAGGTCGGTGCTGAAGCCGTCCTTCATGCCGGCTTCGGCCAGCAGCTTCTTGGCGCCTTCCGGATCGAAGGGCGTGTCCTTGACCGCGTCGTTGTAGGCGGACATGGTCGGCGGGATCGGGTTCTTCGCCACCACGCCGGTGCCCAGGTACACGCCGTCGATGATCGCCTTGCGGTTGATCGCCATGCTCACGGCCTTGCGCACGCGCACGTCGTCGAACGGCTTCTTGGTCACGTTGTACGCGAGGTAGCCGATGTTCAGGCCGGGCTGCTCCAGCACCTGCACGTTCGGGTCCTTGCGGATCGCCTCCAGGTCGGCCGGGTTCGGATAGGGCATGACGTGGCACTCGCCCTTTTGCAGCTTGGCCCAGCGCACGGACGCATCGGGCGTGATCGCGTACACGAGGTCGTCGATCTTGGCCTTGCCGCCCCAGTACTGCGGGAAGGCCTTGTAGCGGATCACCGCGTCCTTCTGGTACTGCACCAGGTAGAACGGGCCGGTGCCGATCGGCTCCTGGTCGATCTTCTCGGGCGTGCCGGCCTGCAGCATCGCGACCGCGTATTCCTTCGACTGGATGGCCGCGTAGGGCATGGCCAGGTTCGACAGGAAGGGTGCTTCCGGCTTGTTCAGCGTGATGCGCACCGTGAGGTCGTCCACCTTCTCCACCGACTTCAGCAGCTTGGGCATCGCCATGTCGTTGAAGTAGGAGTGGTTGGTGCTCGTCACCTTGTAGTACGGGTCCGCCTCCTTCCACTGGCGCTCGAAGGCGAACACCACGTCGTCGGCGTTGAAGTCGCGGCTGGGCTTGAACGCGCGCTGGTTGTGCCACTTCACGCCCTTGCGCAGGTGGAAGGTGTAGGTCATGCCATCGGCCGAGATGTCCCAGCGCTCGGCCAGGCCCGGCACGACCTTGGTGCCGCCGCGCTCGAACTCGACGATGCGGTTGTAGATCGGCTCGTTCGCGTCGAACGAGGTGCCGGTGGTGTTGACGCCGGGGTAGAAGTTTTCCGGGCTGCCCTCGGAGCAGAACACCAGGGTCTTGGCGCCTGCGCCCGCGGCGGCAGCGAGGGCCAGGGCGGCGATCGCGAAATGCTTCGTCAGCGGAACACGTTTCATGGGAACTCCTTGCAGTTGAGGCCCCGGCTCAGCCGGGAAGGGACGCATTATCGGAAACTGCCGCTTCGGGGAAACCCTTGGCGAGGAAGTCGTCCGCGAAGTGGCAGGCGACCAGGCGTTCGTCCACCAGGCGCGGCAGCGGCCGGTCGCGATGGCAGACCTCCTGCGCATACGGGCAGCGGCTGGAGAACACGCAGCCCGCCGGCGGATGCAGCGGCGAAGGCAGCTCGCCCTGCAGCACGATCCGCTTGTTCATGCGCGGTCCGATGCCGGGCGTGGAGGCCAGCAGCGCGTTGGTGTACGGATGCAGCGGCTGGCCGAAGATCTTTGCACGCGGCCCCTGCTCCATCACGTGGCCGAGGTACATCACCAGCACGTCGTGCGCGATGTGGCGCACCACGGCGAGGTCGTGCGAGATGAACAGGTAGGCGAGCTTGAACTCCTGCTGCAGGTCCGACAGCAGGTTGAGCACCTGCGCCTGGATCGACACGTCCAGCGCCGACACCGGCTCGTCCGCCACCACCAGCCGGGGTCCCGGCATCAGCGCGCGCGCGATCGCGATGCGCTGGCGCTGGCCGCCGGAGAACATGTGCGGATAGCGGTTGGCGTACTCGGGGCGCAGCCCCACCTGCGCCAGCATGGAGCGCGCGCGCGCCGCTCGCGCTGCCGCGTCCAGGTCTGTGTTGATCGCCAGCGGCGCTTCCAGCACCGCGCTGATCTTCTTGCGCGGGTTCAGCGAACCGTAGGGGTTCTGGAAGACGAGCTGGACCGCTTGCCGCAGGCGGCGGCGCTCGCTGGCCGGCGTGTCCACCGCGTCGGTGCCTTCCAGTTGCAGCGTGCCCTCGGTCGGCTTCTCGATCAGCGCCACCATGCGCGCCAGCGTCGACTTGCCGCAGCCGGACTCGCCGACCACGGCCAGGGTCTTGCCCTCTTCCAGCGTGAAGGAGACGCCGCCCACCGCCTGCAGCTGCGCCGGCTCGCGGAACATGCCGCGCCGGATCGGGTAGACCTTGCGCAGGTTCTTCGCTTCGACGACGACCTTGCTCATGGGGCAACCTCCCCCGGTCGGGTGCGCTGCGCGCGCTGTGGCCGTGGAGCGCTCATGCGATCACCTCGATCGGCACCGGGACGTCGTGCTGGATCCGCTGCGCCCGCGACGGGTCGCCCAGCGGATAGTGGCAACGCACCTGGCCACCCTGCCAGTCGCGCAGTTCGGGTCGGACCGTGCGCGAGTGCTCGGTGGCGTAAGCGCAGCGTGGTGCGAACAGGCAGCCTGCGGGGCGGTCGAACACGCCCGGCACGACGCCGGGGATGGTGGCCAGGCGGTGCCCGGCCTCGCCCTGCTCCGGCAGCGCGGCCAGCAGCGCTTCCGTGTAGGGATGCTGCGGCTTGGCGAACAGCGCTTCGACGCGCTGCTGCTCCATCACCTGGCCCGCGTACATCACGGCGATGCGCTGCGCCATCTCGCTGACCACGCCCATGTTGTGCGTGATCAGCACCAGCGCCATGCCGCGCTCCTTCTGCAGGTTGCGCAGCAGGTCCAGGATCTGCGCCTGGATGGTCACGTCGAGCGCGGTGGTCGGCTCGTCGGCGATCAGCAGCCGCGGGTTGCAGGAGATCGCCATCGCGATCATCACCCGCTGGTTCATGCCGCCCGACAGCTGGTGCGGGTAGTCGTTCATGCGCGAAGCAGCGGCGGGAATGCCGACCTGCTCCAGCAATTCGATCGCCTGGCGCCGGGCGCTCTTCTTGTCCAGCGGCGAGTGCAGCAGCAGCGCCTCCATCAGCTGGTAGCCGATGGTGAAGCAGGGGTTCAGGCTGGTGGTGGGCTCCTGGAAGATCATCGCCATGTCCTTGCCCACCAGGCGGCGGCGCTCCTTGTCGGAGATGCCCAGCAGGTCGTTGCCGGCGAAGCGCAGTGTCCTGGCGCGCACGCGGCCGGGCCAGGCGATCAGGCCCATCAGCGCCATCATGGTGACGCTCTTGCCGGAGCCGGACTCGCCGACGATGCCCAGCACTTCGCCCTGGTCCAGCGTCAGGCTCACGCCTTCCACGGCATGCATGACGCTGCCCTGCGTCGGGAACTCGACGTGCAGGTCTTCGATTTCGAGCAGGGGAGCGGTCATCCAGCCTCCGGCGAGCCGCCTCCAGGAGGCTGCGCGCCGTCCTGGTGCAGAGAGCAAAGCGAACGTGGGGGTCTCATCTCTTGAGCTTGGGGTCGAGGGCGTCGCGCAGTCCGTCGCCCATCAGGTTGAAGGCCAGCACGGCGGCCAGGATCATCAGGCCGGGGAAGGTCACGACCCACCAGGCACGCAGCACGAACTCGCGGGCGTCGGCCAGCATGGTTCCCCACTCGGGCGACGGCGGCTGCGCGCCCAGGCCGAGGAAGCCGAGCGCGGCGGCGTCCAGGATGGCGGTGGACACGCCCAGCGAGGCTTGCACGATCAGTGGCGCCGCGCAGTTGGGCAGCACTTCGCTGAACATCAGCCGCAGGGTGCCCGCGCCGCTGACCCGCGCGGCCGTGACGTAGTCCCGCGCCACCTCGGCGATCACCGCGGCGCGGGTGATGCGCACGTAATGCGGCAGCACCACGACGGCCACCGCCAGCATCGCGTTGACCAGGCCGGGGCCGAGGATGGCGACGATCACGATCGCCAGCAGCAGGCTGGGCAGCGTCAGGATGATGTCCATCAGCCGCATGATGAAGATCTCGGTGATGCCGCGCGCGAAGCCGGCGATCAGGCCCAGCGCGATGCCGACCGCCACCGAGATCGCCACCACCGCCAGGCCGATCGACAGCGACAGGCGCGCGCCATGGATCAGGCGCGACAGGATGTCGCGGCCGATCGCGTCGGTGCCCAGCAGGAACTGCGCCGAGCCGCCCGCCGTCCAGGCCGGCGGCTTCAGGAAGGCCGCGCTGTTGGTGACGTCCGGCGCGTGCGGCGCGATCCAGGGCGCGAACACGGCCAGCAGCAGCAGCACGGCCACCACCACCATGCCGCCGACGGCGCCGTGGTTGGCGGAGAACGAGAGCCAGAACTCGCGCCAGGGCCCCGGGGGCGTGGGCGCCGTCTTGACGATGACGGTGGGAGCGACGTCAGCCATCTCAATGTCCCCCTTGGCGGATGCGCGGGTTGATCAGGCCGTAGGCGACGTCGACCAGCAGGTTCACGGTCATCACGATCACGCCGAGCAGCAGCATGCCGCCTTGCAGCACCGGGTAGTCGCGCCGGTTGATCGCCTCGATCAGCCATTTGCCGACGCCCGGCCACGAGAAGATGGTTTCGGTCAGGATGGCGCCGGTGAACAGCACGCCCACCTGCAGGCCGATCACGGTGACCACCGGGATCAGCGCGTTGCGCAGCGCGTGCACGCCGATCACCTTGAGCGGCGGCAGGCCCTTGGCCCGCGCGGTGCGGATGTAGTCCTCGCCCAGCACCTCCAGCATGGCCGAGCGCGTCATCCGCGCGACCACCGCCAGCGGGTTGGTGCCCAGCACGATGGTGGGCAGGATCAGGTGCTTGACCGCGGAGAAGAAGGCCCCCTTGTCGTCCGACAGCAGCGAGTCGATCAGCAGGAAGCCGGTCTTCGGTTCGATGAAATACAGCACGTCGAGCCGGCCCGACACCGGCGTCCACCCGAGCTGCACCGAGAACAGCAGGATCAGCAGCAGGCCCCACCAGAAAATCGGCATCGAGTAGCCGGTGAGCGAGGTGGCCATCACGCCGTGGTCGAACACCGAGTTGCGCTTCACCGCGGCGATGATGCCGGCGGGGATGCCCAGCACCAGCGCGAACACGATGGCGCAGACGGCGAGCTCGATGGTGGCCGGGAACAGCGCCGCGAATTCGCGGATCACCGGCTCCTGCGTGATGATGGACTTGCCCAGGTCACCGTGCAGCACGCGGCCGATGTAGATGCCGTACTGCACCAGCACGGGCTTGTCGAAGCCGTACTCCTGGATCAGCTTGGCGTGGCGGGCGGCGTCGATGCCGCGCTCGCCCGCCATGGTCTCGATCGGGTCGCCCGGCACCAGCCGGATCAGGAAGAAAGCCAGCAGCGTCATCCCGAAGAAGGTTGGGATGACCAGCGACAGGCGGGTCAGGAGGAAACGGAGCATGGGGCGTGATTGTCGGGCGGCTCGGCAGTCTGTCACCCCCGGGGATGCACCCGGGGGGTGTCACGAAGGAGGCAAAAGCTGCCAGCCGGCGGCTGGATGCAAGGACCGAGCCATGGGTCCGCGGGCCGGACCCGGGCCCGGCCGGGCTACTTCTTGTCGCGCAGCTCGCGCCGCAGGATCTTGCCCACCGGCGTCTTGGGCAGGTCGGTGCGGAACTCGATCACCCGCGGCTGCTTGTAGCCGGTGAGGTTGGCGCGGCAGAACTCGCGCACCTGTTCTTCGGTGAGCGCCTGGTCGCGCTTGACGATCACCAGCTTCACCGCCTCGCCGGTCTTTTCGTCCGGCACCCCGACCACCGCGCATTCCGCGACGCCCGGCAGCTGCATGACCAGCTCCTCGACCTCGTTCGGGTACACGTTGAAGCCGGACACCAGCACCATGTCCTTCTTGCGGTCGACGATCTTGAAATAACCGCGCTCGTCCATGACGCCGATGTCGCCGCTCTTGAAGTAGCCGTCCGCGGTCATGACCTTGGCGGTCTCGTCGGGACGCTGCCAGTAGCCGGCCATGACCTGCGGGCCCTTGATCGCGATCTCGCCCGGCTGGCCCAGGGGCACTTCGTTGCCGTCGTCGTCGATGCACTTCATCAGGGTGGACGGCAGGGGCACGCCGATCGTGCCGGTGAATTCGGTGCTGGTCACCGGGTTGCAGCTGGCCGAGGGCGAGGTCTCCGACAGGCCGTAGCCCTCGCAGATCGCGCAGCCGGTCTTCTGCAGCCACAGCTTGGCCACCGCGCCCTGCACCGCCATGCCGCCGCCGACCGACACCTTCAGGTTGGACCAGTCCACCTTGTCGAAATCCGGGTGGTTGGCCAGGCCGTTGAACAGCGTGTTGACGGCGGGGAAGCTGTGGAACTTCTGCTTCGACAGCTCCTTGAGCACCGCCGGCAGGTCGCGCGGATTGGGGATCAGGATCAGCTTCCCGCCGGTGCGCAGGTTCAGCATCATCCCGACCGTGAAGGCGAAGATGTGGTACAGCGGCAGCGCGCAGATGGCGGTCGGCTGCTCGCTGGCCGGAACCTTGCCCATCATCGGCTGGTTCCAGGCCTCGGACTGCAGCACGTTGGCGATCACGTTGCGATGCAGGAGCACCGCACCCTTGGAGACGCCCGTGGTGCCGCCGGTGTATTGCAGCACCGCCACGTCGTCCGGCTTGATCTCGGGCTTGCGCAGCGTGCCGCGCTGCCCGCGGTCGATCGCTTCCCTGAACCTGACGGCGCCCGGCAGGCTGTACGCCGGCACCATCTTCTTGACCTTGCGCACCACGTAGTTCACCAGCGCGCCCTTGAGCCCGCCCAGCATGTCACCCATGGTGGCCAGCACCACGTGCTTGACCGGCGTCTGGGCGATGCACTGCTGCAGCGTGCCGGCGAAGTTCTCGATGATGACGATCACCTTGCTGCCCGAGTCCTTCAGCTGGTGCTCCAGCTCGCGCGGCGTGTACAGCGGGTTGACGTTCACCACCACGAAGCCGGCGCGCAGGATCGCCGCCACCGCCACCGGGTACTGCGGCACGTTGGGCATCATGATCGCCACCCGGTCGCCCTTGGCCAGCCCCAGCCCCTGCAGGTAGGCGGCGAACGCGCGGCTGAGCGAGTCGGTCTCGCCGTAGCTCACTTCCTTGCCCATGAAGGAGTACGCGGTGCGCGCCGCGAACTTCTGGAAGCTTTCCTCCATCAGCTGCACCAGCGAGGCGTACTGCGCAGCGTCGATGTCCGCCGGCACCCCTTGCGGGTAGGCGCCGAGCCAGGGGCGAGTGTCCATGCGAGTCTCCTTTATTCTTCTTCCAGCGATGCCGGACGGAGGACAGGCCGCCCCGTCGTCCTCGGCCCGCCGCCGGGCCTTGCCGGTCGTCATCCTACCGACGAACCGGCCCCGGCCTCAGGCCATCAGCGCGGCCAGCACCTCGTCGAGCATCTTCTTGGCGTCGCCGAACAGCATGCGGTTGTTGTCCTTGTAGAAGAGCGGATTGTCGACGCCGGCGTAGCCGGAGGCCATGCTGCGCTTCATGACGATGGAGTGCCTGGCCTTCCAGACTTCCAGCACCGGCATGCCGGCGATGGGACTCGCCGGGTCTTCCTGCGCGGCCGGGTTCACGATGTCGTTGGCGCCGATCACCATGGCGACGTCGGTCTCGGGGAAGTCCTGGTTGATCTCGTCCATCTCCATCACGATGTCGTAGGGCACCTTCGCTTCGGCCAGCAGCACGTTCATGTGGCCGGGCATGCGGCCCGCCACCGGATGGATGCCGAAGCGCACCTTGACGCCCTTCTCGCGCAGCAGCTTCGTGATCTCGTACACCGTGTGCTGGGCCTGCGCCACCGCCATGCCGTAGCCGGGCACGATGATGACGTTCTTGGCCTCGCGCAGCATCTCCGCGGTTTCCACCGCGCCGACCGGCGATACCTCGCCGGCCGGCTGCGCATCGCCCGCCGAGGGCGCCGGCGTGCTGCCGCCGCCGCTGCCGAAGCCGCCGGCGATGACGCTGATGAAGTTGCGGTTCATGGCGCGGCACATGATGTACGACAGGATCGCGCCCGAGGAGCCCACCAGCGCGCCCACCACGATCAGCAGGTCGTTGCTGAGCATGAAGCCCGTGGCCGCCGCGGCCCAGCCCGAATAGCTGTTCAGCATCGAGACCACCACCGGCATGTCGGCGCCGCCGATGGCCATCACCATGTGCACGCCGAACAGCAGCGCGATCGCGGTCATCACGATCAGCGGGGTCATGCCGGCCTGGATGGTCTCGGCGTGGAGGAACTCCCGGCCGAACCAGATGACGACCAGCAGGCCCGCGAGGTTCATCCAGTGCCGCCCCGGAAGCAGCAGGGGCTTGCCGCCGATCTTGCCCGAGAGCTTGCCGAAGGCGATCACCGAGCCGGAGAAGGTCACGGCGCCGATCAGGATGCCGATGTAGATCTCCATCTCGTGGATCGCCTTTTCAGCCGGCGTCGGGAACACGGTCGACGTGTCGACGTAGCTGGCGAAGCCGACCAGGCAGGCGGCCAGGCCCACCAGGCTGTGCATCAGCGCGACCAGCTCCGGCATCTGCGTCATCTGCACCTTCTTCGCAGCGAAGAGGCCGATGCTGCCGCCCACCACCAGCGCGCCGATGATCCAGGCATAGCCGGCCGGCGAGACACGCGGGCCGAACACGGTGGCCAGCACGGCCACGGCCATGCCGATCATGCCGAAGACGTTGCCGCGGCGGGCGGTCTCGGGGTTGGCGAGGCCGCCCAGGCTCAGGATGAACAGGATGGTCGAGCCGATATAGGAAACGGTGGCGAGGCTTGCGTTCATGTCCGTGCCTTCTTATTTGCGGAACATCGCCAGCATGCGCCGCGTGACCGCGAAGCCGCCGAACATGTTGACGGCCGTGAGGGCCAGCGAGAACACCGCCAGCCCCAGGATCAGCAGGGACGGCCGGTTGGCGGCGTCCGTGAGCGGCGGCGCGACCTGGATCAGCGCGCCGATGGCGATGATCGACGAGATGGCGTTGGTCACGCTCATGAGCGGCGTGTGCAGCGAAGGCGTCACGTTCCACACCACCATGTAGCCGATGAAGCAGGCCAGCACGAACACGGTGAAGTGGGCCAGGAAGGAGATCGGCGCGTACAGGCCGACCAGCAGGAACAGCAGCGCGCCGACGCCGAACACCGTCGCCAGCGACTTGGCCGACATCGGTTCGCCGGCGCCGTGGCCGTGCCCCTTGGGCGCAGCCTGCGGCATGGCCGCCGGCTTCTTCGGCGCCGCGGCCGGGATCTTGGGCGGCGGCGGCGGCCAGGTGATGCTGCCTTCCTTGATGACCGTCAGGCCCCGGATGGCGTCGTCGTCCATGTTGACGTTGATCCGGCCGTCCTTGGCCTTGCAGAGTTCCTCGGCCAGGCGCAGCAGGTTGTTCGAATACAGCGTCGAGGACTGCTTGGCCAGCCGGCTGACCAGGTCGGTGTAGCCGACGATGGTGACGCCGTGCTTCACCACGGCCTGGCCGGGCTCGGTCAGTTCGCAGTTGCCGCCTTGCTCCGCCGCCATGTCGACGATCACGCTGCCCGGCTTCATGCTCCGGACCATCTCGGCGGTGATGAGCTTGGGTGCGGGCTTGCCCGGAATCAGGGCGGTCGTGATGATGATGTCGGCTTCCTTGGCCTCCCGGGCATACATCTCGCGCTGGGCCTGGAGGAAGCCCTCGCTCATCACCTTGGCGTAGCCACCGCCGCCCGAGCCTTCCTCCTCGTAGTCCACCTTGACGAATTCGCCGCCCAGCGACACCACCTGGTCGGCCACTTCCGCGCGCGTGTCGTTGGCGCGCACGATGGCGCCCAGGTTGGCGGCCGTGCCGATGGCGGCCAGGCCGGCGACGCCGGCACCGGCGATGAAGACCCGGGCCGGCGGGATCTTGCCGGCGGCGGTGATCTGGCCGTTGAAGAAGCGGCCGAAGGCGTTGGCGGCCTCGATCACCGCGCGATAGCCGCTGATGCCGGCCATGGAAGTCAGCGCATCCATCTTCTGCGCGCGCGACAGCTGGCGCGGCAGCGAGTCGATGGCGAGCACGGTGGCCTTGCGGTCCGCCAGCTGCTGCATGAGTTCGGGATTCTGCGCGGGCCAGACGAAGCCGATCAGCGTGGCGCCTTCGCGCAGGAGCCGGACTTCCTCCGGGCTGGGCGGGCGCACCTTGAAGACGATGTCGGCCCGGGACCAGAGTTCGGCCGCGGTCGGCGCGATCTCGGCGCCGACGGCGCGATAGGTGTCGTCGGCAAAGTTGGCGGCATCGCCGGCGCCGCTTTCCACGGCGACCGAGAAGCCGAGCTTGACGAGCTTCGCGACCACGTCGGGGACGGTCGCGACCCGCTTCTCGCCGGCCGCCGTTTCCTTCGGAACTCCGATCAGCAACGTTTCGGGGATCGCCCCGGGGGCGACGGCAAGGCGGGCTTCGCCCGCCGTGGTCTCGGCGGAGGCGCCGGTCTGCATGGATGTCTTCTCCTCGTTGTGAAGAGTTGGGGTCGATCAGGAATTTCGTGTCCTCTCCCCGGACACGTGACTGAACGCAAGCTTACATGAAACCCTGTCGAGCTCCAGGCATCACCTGGGAGCGATGAAAGCCATAAGCTACGCCACCGATGTCGTTCTCCACCGTCTTCGCGCTCTCCGCCGTGCTCCATCTCTACATCGGGGTGCGGCTCGCCTCCGCGCTGCCCGCCGCCGCCGGGATCGCCCTGGCGCTGGTGCTGCTCGCGTCCGCGGTGCTGATGCCGGCCGGCCTGCTGGCGCGTCGCCTGCTGCGGCCGCCGGCGGCCGACCGCCTGACCTGGGTGGGCATGCTGTTCATGGGCCTGTTCTCGTCGCTGCTGGTGCTGACCCTGCTGCGCGACCTCGCCGTGCTCGCACTGAATCTCGCCGGCGGGCCGGACCTGGACGAAGCCACGGCCATCGCCGTGCCGCTGCTGGCGCTCACTGTCACCGTCCTGGGTTTCTTCAACGCCCGCCGCCCCGCGCGGGTCAAGCGCGTGGACGTCACCTTGCCGACGCTGGACCCGGCGCTGGCGGGCTTTCGCATCGTCCAGATCAGCGACATCCACGTGGGCCCGACGATCAAGCAGGATTACCTGCAGGCGATCGTCGATCGCGTCAACGCGCTCGACGCCGACGTCGTCGCCATCACCGGCGACCTGGTGGACGGGTCGGTGGCGGAACTGCGCGCCCACGTCGCGCCGCTCGCGCAACTGCGCGCGCGCCACGGCGTCTACTTCGTCACCGGCAACCACGAGTATTACTCCGGCGTGCATGGCTGGGTCGACGAACTGCGCCGCCTGGGCGTCCGTGTCCTGCACAACGAGCACGTGGTGCTTCGGCACGCCGGTGCCGAACTGGTGCTCGCGGGCGTGCCCGACTACGGCGGCCATCACTTCGATCCGGCCCACGGCAGCGACCCCGAGGCCGCGCTGCGCGGCGCACCCGCGCACGCGGCGCGCGTGCTGCTGGCGCACCAGCCCCGCACGGCCGCCGCGGCGGCGCGCGCGGGCTTCGACCTGCAGCTGTCGGGGCACACGCATGGCGGCCAGTTCCTGCCCTGGACCTTCTTCGTGGCCCTGCAGCAGCCATATACGGCCGGGCTGCACCAGCTCGGCCGTTTGCAGGTCTACGTCAGCCGTGGGACCGGTTATTGGGGTCCGCCGAAGCGTTTTGGTGCACCATCTGAAATTGCCGAGCTGCGTCTGGCGGCGTCCGGCTGAGTCCTACGGCCCGGGAAGGCGTTGTCCTACGCTGTCGAGCTTGAAGCGTGCCGAACACTGCCTTCATGGCACGTGCAGCTTTCCTCTCGACCCCCCTCACCGGCGCCGGTGCCTCCAACGTCATTTACCTCGGAGCGGCCCTCTGCCGCCGCAAATTCGAACTGTTCTATCCCGATGGCTTCGAGGACGAGACCTACCTCGTGGCCGAGCGCTCGCACAAGGAGCGCGCCCACCTCGATTGGGAGACCGAGCTGGCTCCCGCGACCTTTCGCAAGCTGCTGGCGCGCGGCGAATTCCGCGCGATCGCCGATGCGGCGGTGCGCGTCGAGGCCCGCGCCAACCTGCTGTTCTCGTTCGAGCGCATGGCCTTGCGCGACGCCGTCAAGACGCCGGCGGGCGCGCGGCTGTTCGCGACCGAGCTGTACGCTTTCCTCTACGGTCACGGTTCGCTGCAGCGCCGCTTCAGCGACTGGATCGAAGCGCTGCGCGACCTGCCGCAACGCCAGAGCCGGGTGCTGACCTGGCCGATGGCCACGGTGTTCGGCTTCATCGCCCGACCCGAGCGCCACATGTTCTGCAAGCCGCGTGCGACCCGCAAGGCGGCGCGCGACTACGGCTACGCCCTGTCGTCCCGCACCCAGCCCACCTGGGCCGACTACCAGGACCTGCTGACCTTCGCCGCCGTGCTGCGCCGGGACCTCGACCGCAAGCCCGGCTTCAAGGCGCGCGACATGATCGACCTGCAGTCCTTCATGTGGGTGCAGGGGGCGGCGGAGTACGAGGCCTAGGCGGCAGGCCGCGGGCGCGCCAGCAGCGCCGCGCCTCCTCCGCCATCGGCAGCACGTTGAAGAGCAGCACGGCGCCGGCCACCGCCAGCAGGTAGGCCGGTGGCCAGGGCGAGCGCGTCGCGCGCAATGCGAAGTCGGCGCGTCCGCCGTCGAACAGCGCCTGGCCCTGGTCCCAGCCGATCACCGCCAGCAGCCCCAGCAGCAGCAGCGGCAGGATCTCCATGAAGCTGTGGATCATCTGCTCCAGCGGCGCCACCTCGCGGCGCGGCACGGTGTAGCGCAGCTCGATGAAGGTGGTCACCTCGTGCAGCAGGAAGGCCGCGGACACCAGCAGCAACAGCGCCGCGTTCACCTCCAGCAAGGCGACCGCGCCCAACGCCATGCCGGCTTCGGCGAACAGCAGCCAGTGGAACAGGTTCTCGCGCAGGCCGCTGGTGCGTTCGATCGCGGTGCGCCGGTGGCACCACCAGTCGGCCAGCCCGGCCAGGATCCAGAGCGGCACCACGCCGCCCATCAGCAGAAGCCGGGCGCCGTCCTGTGGAGTCATGGTGCGAACTGCTCCGTGCCCACCAGGCCGATCTTCACCAGGCCCGCGCGCTGCGCGCTGGTGAGGGCGGCGGCGACCGCCGCGTACTTGGCATGGCGGTCGGCGCGCAGGTGGATTTCGGGTTGCTCCGGCGCCTTCGCGGCGTCCGCCATCCTGGCATCGAGCGCGGCGCGGTCGGCCAGCGGCTCGCCGTTCCAGAGGAACTGCCCGGCGGCGTTCACGTCCAGCTGCACCACCACCGGCGGCGTCGGCGGGCGCGGCGCGGTGCGGCCGGGCATCTCGAGCCCGACGGCGTTGAGCTGGATCGGGATGGTGATGATCAGCATGACCAGCAGCACCAGCAGCACGTCCACCAGCGGCGTGGTGTTGATGTCCACCAGCGGTTCGGCATCGGGCTCGGCACCGGCGCGGATCTGCATGGCGTCAGCGCGAAGGCGGCTCGGTGAGGAAGCCGATGCGGGCGATGCCGGCCTGCTGCGCCGACAGCACCACGCGGCCGATCGCCTCGTAGTCGGCGCGCACGTCGCCGCGGATGTGCAGCTCGGGCTGCGGCTGCATGGCGGCGATCTTCACCAGCAGCTCGGTCAGCGCCGCCTGGTCGGGCAGGCGCGTGTCGAACCAGTAGGTGGCGCCGCGGGCGTCCACCGTCACGATCACGTTCTCCTGCTGCGCGTCGCTGCGCTGGTTCTGCTCGCGCGGCAGGTTCACCGCGATGGAGCTGTTCACCACCGGGATGGTGATCAGGAAGATGATCAGCAGCACCAGCATCACGTCCACCAGCGGCGTGGTGTTGATCTGCGCGATCAGCGTGTCCTCGCGGTCCTCGCCGGCGAACTGGATGGCCACGCTAGCGTCCTGTCCCGCCGGTGGCCAGCAGCACGGTGTGCAGGTCGGAGCCGAAGGCGCGCACGGTGTCCATCGCCACCTTGTTGCGGCGGACCAGCCAGTTGTAGCCCAGCACCGCCGGCACCGCGACCGCCAGGCCGATGGCCGTCATGATCAGCGCCTCGCCCACCGGCCCCGCGACCTTGTCGATCGACGCCTGCCCCGAGGCGCCGATGCGCACCAGCGCGTTGTAGATGCCCCAGACCGTGCCGAACAGCCCGACGAAGGGCGCCGTGGAACCCACGGTCGCCAGCACGGCCAGGCCTTCCTGCGTGCGGCTGTGCACCGTGCCGACGGCGCGCTCGATGCTTTGCGCCACCCAGGTGTTGAGGTCCACCTTGCCGATCAGCCCCCCGTGCTTGTGCGTGGCCTCCAGCGCCGACTCGGCGATGAAGCGGTAGGGGCTGCCGGGCTGCAGCGCCTGCGCGCCCTGCTGCACCGTGTCGGCCTTCCAGAAGCTGGCGTTGGCCGCCCGCCCCTGCCCGCCCAGGCGCGATTGCGCCAGCAGCTTGGTGATCAGCACGTACCAGCTGGCCAGCGACATCACGACCAGGATCACGATGGTGGTGCGCGAGACGATGTCCCCCTGCCCCCAGAGCGCGCCGAACCCGTAGGGATTCGACGGCGCGGGCGGCGCCTGGATCGCGGGCAGGCTGGATTGCGCGGCGGCCGGCAGGACGGCGGCGAGGAACAGGAGGAAGGCGGCAGCGGTTCGGAGCATGGAGGTGCGGGGGCCGGGAAGGCCACATTCTGCGGCCAGACGGCGGCCACGTGCCCGGACGCCCCGTTGCAGGGACTGGCGCGCGCCTTGGGCCGGGAAGGAGCCCCGATAATGCGCGCCATGGACCACCGTTGGCGACCGAGCGTCACCGTGGCCGCCGTGATCGAACGCGACGGCCGCTTCCTGATGATCGAAGAAGAAACGTCCGAGGGCTTGCGGATCAACAATCCCGCCGGCCACCTGGACCCCGGCGAGACGCCGGCGGAAGGCTGCGCGCGCGAGGCGCTGGAGGAGACGGCCTGGCATTTCCGGCCGACCGGCCTGCTGGGCGTCTACATCTCGCGCTTCCAGCGGTCCGTCACCGGCGAGGACATCACCTACCTGCGCTTCGCCTTCACCGGCGAACTGGGCCACGAGGAAGTCGGCCGGGCGCTGGACGTGGGAATCATCCGCACGCTGTGGATGACGCCGGACGAATTGCGCGCCACCGCCGAGCGCCATCGCAGCCCCCTGGTGCTGCGCTGCCTGGAGGACTACCTGGCCGGCGTGCGTCTTCCGCTGTCCGCCATCTACTGCGACCCCAGCATCCGCGGCCCCGGCCAGGAACGCGACCAGGATCCCAGCGACGGCGAAGGGCGTTAGGAGTCTTCGCGGCAGAGAAACGGGCCTGCGCAGCCTCCTAGGCCACGAGGTTGCGCAGGGGCTCGCCGGCGTTCCAGCGCCGCAGGTTGTCCAGGAACAGGCCCGTCACGCGCGCGGCATTGCCGTCGGAAAAGCCCGCGCTGTGCGGCGTCACCAGCACGTTGGGCAGCGCCCAGAGTGGCGACGCCGCCGGCAGCGGCTCGTGCGCGAACACGTCGAGGAAGGCGCCACCGAGGCGACCGGACTGCAGCGCCGCGACCAGCGCCGCTTCGTCCACCAGTTCGCCGCGCGCCACGTTCACCAGCCGCGCATGGGCCGGCAGCAGCGCCAGCGCGCGGCCATCGATCCATCCGCGCGTGGCCTCCGTCAGCGGGCACGCCAGCAGCAGCCAGTCCGCCTGCGGCAGCACCTCGTGCAGCCGGGTGCCGGGCACCGTGGCAAAGCCTTCGCCCGCGGGGCGGTCGTGCTGGCGCACCACCGTCACGCGCAGCCCGAGCGCCAGCAGCAGCCGTCCCAGCTGCTGGCCGATCGGCCCCCAGCCCACCAGCACGGCGTGCTGGCCCTGCAGGTCGCGCGGCAGGCCGCTGGCCAGCAGCGGCGCCCAGGTGCGCTCGCGCTGCGCGGCCCACAGCTGCGGCAGGTGCCGCGCCAGCGCCAGCAGGCCGGCCAGCGCGCTGTGCGCCACCACCGCTGCGTTGACACCCGATGAGGTGGTGACCTGCACGCCGCGCTCGCGCAGCCGCACGTACACCGGGCGGTCCGCGCCCGCCGAATGCACGTGCACCCAGCGCAGCGCGGGCGCGGCCTCCAGGGCGTCGTAGAACGCCTGCGTCGCCGGCTGCACCTCGTGCTTGGTGGACAGCCCGGTGACGTCGCGCGACACGAAGGCCACATCGACTTCGCCTTGCGCCGTGTCGGGCGCGAGCAGGCGATGCGGCCGTCCGCCCAGCGCCAGCGCGATGTCGTTCGCGAGGGCCGAGGCCGACGCGCGCGACAGCAGGATGCGCAGCGGCGCGGCGCTCACTCGGCGGTGGCCTTCGATTCGCGCACGATGCCCTTCCACTTCTCGTGTTCCTTCTGCACGAACAGGCCGAACTGCAGCGGCGTTCCGCCCACCGGGTCGGCGCCCTCGCGGATCATCTGTTCCTGCAGTGCGGGCAGCGCCTCGTTGACGGCCCTGTTCAATTCGGCGATCACGTTCTCCGGCGTGCCCTTGGGCGCGAAGAAGCCGAACCACGAACCCGCCTCGAAGCCGGGGAAGCCCTTGTCCGCCACCGTCGGCACGTTGGGCAGCGAGCGCGAGGGTTTCACGCTGGTCACCGCCAGGGCGCGCAGCTTGCCGGCGTGGATGTGCTGGATCACGGAAGGAATGGTCGCGAACATGAACTGCACGCGGCCGGCCAGCAGGTCCTTCAGCGCCTCCGCGCCCTTGTACGGGATGTGCGTCGTTTCGATGTTGGCGCGCTGGCTGAGCATGAAGCCGGACAGGTGCGAGGAGGTGCCGATGCCGGTGGAGCCGTAGTTCAGCTTGCCCGGGTTCGCCTTCGCATGGGCGAGCAGTTCTTCCACCGAGTGGGCCGGCACCGAGGGATGCACCACCAGCACGTTGGGCACGTCGGCGATCTGCACGACCGGCACCAGGTCGGACAGCGGATTGATGTTCAGCTTGCTGTACAGCGAGGGGTTCACCGCCATCGGCCCCACCGAGTTGACGATCAGCGTGTAGCCGTCCGGCGCCGAACGCGCCGCCAGTTCGGTGCCCAGGTTGCCGCCCGCTCCCGGCTTGTTGTCCACCACGAAGGGCTGCTTGAACCGTTCGCTCAGCTTCTGGCTCACCGCGCGCGCCAGGATGTCGGTGGTGCCGCCGGCGGTGAACGCGACCAGGACGCGCACCGGCCTGGCGGGATAGTCCGGCGCCTGCGCGAACACAAGGGTGGAAGGCAGGGCCAAGGCCGCCGCGGCGGCCAGCAGGCTGCGGCGCCGCAGCGCGGATTCGGAACGGCTCACGATGTGTGTCTCCTGTCGTCGTGGACTGGGTCGCGTCTTCGCGCGCTCAGTTCCGGAAGCCCGGGTCGATGCGGTCCAGCTTGCGCAACAGCGCCGGCCACTCCATCACGCCATAGGGCCGGCGCGTGCCGGGCTGGTAGTTGTTCCAGGTTTCCTCCAGCACCGGCCGGGGCACCTGCCGCAGCGGCGTGTTGCAGGACATGGCCCCGATCTGCGAACGGCAGGCCAGCTCCAGGCGGTGCGTCCAGTTGAAGGCCTCGCCGGTGGTGCGGCCCACCACCAGCGCGCCGTGGTTGCGCAGGATCACCGCCTCGCCGTCGCCCAGGTCGCGCAGCAGCGATTCCTGCTCCTTCGTGTCGAGAACCACGCCCTGGTAGTCGTGGTAGCCGATCTTCAGGAAGCGCATCGCCGTCTGCGTGATGGGCAGCAGCCCGCACTCCAGCGCCGACACCGCCATCGACGCCCAGCTGTGCGTGTGGATCACGCAGCCGATCTCCGGGCGCGCCGCATGCACCGCGCTGTGGATCACGTAGCCCGCCTTGTTGACGCCGTAGTTCAGGCCGCCGAAGTCGGGACTCGACAGGATGTTGCCCGCGACGTCCACCTTGATCAGGCAGGAGGCCGTGATCTCCTCGTACATCATCCCGTAGGGGTTGATCAGGAAGGCGCCCTCCTCGTCCGGCACGCGGCACGAGATGTGGTTGGCCATCATGTCGGCCATGCCGTAGATCTCGACCAGCCGGTAGCACGCCGCGAGGTCCACGCGCGCCTGCCATTCCGGCTCCGAACAACGACCCTGCATCGACGGGATGTCGAGAACTCCAGCCTTCTTCTGCACTGCCTGTCTCCTGCTTTTGCGGCGGCCTCAGGGTACAGGCTCCCCCGCGCCTTCGACAAGCCCGCTTACTTCGGACAGTTGCCCGACAGCGCGCGCCCCACCACCGAGGGCGCATTCAGCAGGCCGTTGACCGTGCCCGCCTTCTCGCTGCCGTGCAGGCAGTCCTGGCGGGCCGCGCCTTCCATGCCCGCTTCCAGCGCGTCCTTGGGCTTGCCGCGGCGCAGCTGCTCGTTGGCCATGTCGGACAGGCTGCGGCGCTGCGTGTTCCAGGGGCCGGGGACGATCTGCCGCGGTGCCGGGGGCAGGATCACCGGTGCCGGCGGCAAGGCCGGCCGCCCGGCGGCGGGCGGCGCCACACCGGGCGGGCCCCACTCCGGTGACGGCGCGGGGACCGGCGACGGTGAGCCGGCTTGCGGGGGACCGGGAGCGACCGGCGCATCGACGACCGGCCCTTGCGGGCG